>NZ_JBMKJH010000002.1:327164-561206 GCF_049237785.1 Enterobacter cloacae complex sp. SHL022
TTCCCCTCACCCTACCCTCTCCCCAAGGGGAGAGGGAAATGGCTTATTCGTCTTCCAGTAGTGCTTCGTACGCGGTCGCATCCAGCAGCGCGGCAACCTGCGCTTCGTCGCTGGCTTTGATCTTGAAGATCCAGCCGCCTTCATACGGTTCGCTGTTCACCAGCTCCGGGGAGTCGCTGAGCGCGTCGTTCACGGCAACAATTTCACCGCTTACCGGGGCGTAGATGTCAGAGGCCGCTTTAACGGATTCCGCCACCGCACAGTCATCGCCTGCGCTCACGGTTGCGCCCACTTCCGGCAGGTCAACAAACACCATGTCGCCCAGCAGCTCCTGCGCGTGCTCGGTGATCCCAACGGTGTAAGTGCCGTCCGCCTCTTTGCGCAGCCACTCGTGTTCTTTGCTGTATTTCAGTTCTGCTGGCACATTGCTCATTGAAGTTCTCCTGATAAAAATAGTTAGGCGACCGGCTTACCGGCGCGAACAAAAATCGGTTTGGTCACGTTGACCGGCATTTCGCGGTTGCGGATCTGCACCACCGCCGTTTCGCCAATCCCCGCCGGCACGCGTGCCAGGGCAATACTGTAGCCGAGCGTCGGGGAGAACGTTCCGCTGGTGATCACGCCTTCGCGATGATTGCCATCGGCATCGGTGAAGCGCACCGGCAGCTCGCCGCGCAGCACGCCTTTTTCTTTCATCACCAGGCCTACCAGCTGTTCAGTGCCCTTCTCGCGCTGCATCTCCAGCGCTTCACGACCAATAAAATCACGGTCAGCCGGTTCCCATGCGATGGTCCAGCCCATGTTGGCGGCCAGCGGAGAGACGCCTTCGTCCATCTCCTGACCGTAGAGGTTCATCCCCGCTTCCAGACGCAGCGTATCGCGCGCGCCCAGGCCCGCAGGCTTCACACCTGCCTCCACCAGCGCACGCCAGAAATCAGCGGCCTTCTCGTTTGGCATGGCAATTTCATAGCCCGCTTCACCGGTGTAGCCGGTGGTGGCGATAAACAGATCCCCCGCCTGCACGCCGAAGAATGGCTTCATGCCTTCGGTGGCTTTGCGCTGCTCGTCGCTGAACAGAGACGCGGCTTTCGCCTGGGCGTTTGGCCCCTGTACGGCAATCAGCGACAGATCGTCACGGACTGTGATGTCAATGGCGTAAGGTTCAGCGTGTTGGGAAATCCAGGAGAGGTCTTTTTCGCGGGTGGCGGAGTTTACAACGAGGCGGAAGAAATCTTCGGTGAAGTAGTAGACGATGAGGTCGTCAATCACGCCGCCAGAGGCATTGAGCATACCGGTATAGAGCGCTTTGCCCGGCGTCTTCAGTTTGGCGACGTCGTTTGCCAGCAGATAACGCAAAAACTCCCGGGTGCGGCTACCGCGCAGGTCGACAATCGTCATATGAGACACGTCGAACATACCGGCATCGGTGCGCACCGCGTGGTGCTCATCAATCTGCGAGCCGTAGTGCAGCGGCATCATCCAGCCGTGGAAGTCCACCATGCGGGCACCGCATAACACGTGCTGTTCGTACAAAGGAGTCTGTTGAGCCATCTTTTCCTCGTTGAAAAATTCACCGTGAAACCCGGTGTCGGCCTCGCGATCGGGGGCCGACGCAAACGTTCTCTTTTACCTGAACTTACCACCGAAACCGGCGGTTAACCATAAGGTAAAACGGGTCATCACATTAGCTTATGACCAAAAATCGCTGAAAAGCCTACAGAGTTATTCACTGGGAAAATGCGATTAAACCCGCATAAAATTAACAATGATCTAACAGGATTTAGCAGATGCTGATATTTCATGCGGAAAAATGGGCCGAATTTCCGTAACATAAAAATAGTAAGATTAGATTTTCTAATGCGAAAAATGACGTGAAATTAGATTATTTCAAACGAGGAAATTTCCCCGGCGCGGAGGCCGGGAAAATAAAGTGTGACGGGGATCGAGATTAACGTAACCAGTCGGGAAGATCGTTGAGGCCCATTGCCTGACGAAGAAGCTGCGGTTTTACGCCGGGAAGGGTGTCGGCCAGTTTGAGGCCAATATCGCGCAGCAGTTTTTTCGCCGGGTTCGCTCCGGCAAACAGCTCGCGGAAGCCCTGCATACCCGCCAGCATCATCGCCGCACTGTGTTTGCGGCTGCGCTCGTAGCGACGCAGATACAGATGCTGACCAATATCTTTGCCTTCCCGATGCAGGCGACGCAGCTCTTCAACCAGCTCAGCCGCGTCCATAAAGCCGAGGTTCACTCCCTGCCCGGCCAGCGGATGAATGGTATGCGCCGCATCCCCCACCAGCGCCAGACGGTGCGCGGCAAACTGACGCGCGTAGCGACCGGTTAACGGAAACGTCTGGCGTTCGCTTTCAAGCCCGCACAGGCCCAGACGGTTATCAAACGCCACGCATAGCGCCTGACTGAAGGCATCCGGCGTCGTCTCCTGCATCTGCTGCGCTTTCTCCGGCTCTAAGGACCAGACGATGGAGCAGAGATGCGGATCGGCAAGCGGCAGGAAGGCCAGAATGCCGTCATTATGGAAAATCTGGCGCGCCACGCCGCCGTGCGGCTCTTCGGTGCGGATTGTGGCCACCAACGCGTGATGACGGTAATCCCAGAAAGTCAGCGGAATATCCGCTTTGTTACGGAGCCAGGAATTAGCGCCGTCGGCACCCACTACCAGACGCGCAGTCAGCATATCGCCACTTTCAAGAGTGATAAACGCGTCGTTTTCGCCCCACGCCACCTGATGAAGTTTCGCCGGTGCGATCAGCGTGACGTCGCTGCACTGCTGCGCTTTCTGCCACAGCGCGTGGTGGATCACCGCGTTTTCAACGATATGTCCAAGGTGGCTGTAACCCATGCTTTCATCGTCAAACGCGATACGGCCAAAGCTGTCTTTGTCCCACACTTCCATCCCGTGATAGCAACTGGCACGGAGCGCCACGATTTCAGACCAGACGCCAAGGTGCGTCAGTAGCTTTTCGCTGGCGGCATTGATCGCCGAGACGCGAAGCTCTGGCGGTGCATCCTGCGCCACAGGCTGCGGCGCTTTTTGCTCAAGCACGGCCACGCGCAGGCCGCTGCCCTGTAAACCACAAGCCAGCGCCAGTCCTACCATTCCGCCGCCCACAATGGCGACATCAACATTTTGCACGGTCAATACTCCTTAACGCGCGACCCAACCCAGGGTCCGCTGCGCCAGCACGTCACGTGCCGGAATGAACAGTTCCATCGCCATAAGCCCAAGGTTGCGACCCGCAACCAGCGGTGCCCAGCGATTGGCAAACAGGTGGACTAAACCGTCGGTGACGCCAATGGTCGCCGCTTTGTCCGCCTGGCGTCGTTTCTGGTAATGGCTCAGCACTGAGTATGCGCCACAATCCTGTTGTTCGCTCCACGTCCGGGCCAGGAGCTCGGCCAGGCTCATCACGTCACGGAGGCCAAGGTTGAAGCCTTGCCCGGCGATGGGGTGTAGCGTCTGCGCGGCGTTGCCGACCAGGGCGACGCGATGGGAGACAGTCTGCGATGCGGTCGTCAGCGCAAGCGGATAGGCCACGCGTTTTCCGGCGTGGGTGATGCGCCCAAGCCGCCAGCCGAAGGCCTTTTGCAGCTCGGAACAAAAACGTTCGTCGGACCAGGAGAGAACCTCATCGGCCCGATCCTGCGCATGGCACCATACCAGCGAGCAGCGCCCGTTCGACATCGGCAGCATGGCCAGCGGGCCGTGCTCCGTGAAGCGCTCAAATGCCCTGCCGTTATGCGCGCCAGCCGTAGAGACATTAGCGATGACCGCCGCCTGTCCATAGGGTTCAGAGCGCCATTCGACGCCGCACTGCGTGGCGATCGCGGAGCGTGAACCATCTGCCGCCACCAGCAGTTGCCCCTCCAGCGTGGTGCCGTTGTCCAGCGTCACGCTGACGGCCTCGTCACGGCGGCTGAAGCTGGCGACGCGCGCCGGACAGTGCAGCGTGACGCCAGGGGCATCCTGTAACAGACGGAACAGCCGCAGCCCCACGTCATGCAGCTCGACGACCTGCCCCAGTGCCTCAATTCGGTAATCGTGGGCATCCAGCGTCACAAACCCGGCGTGGCCGCGATCGCTGACGTGAACGGTGCCGATGGCCGTCGCGCAGTCCGCTATCGCCTGCCAGATGCCAATGCGCGCAAGCTGCTGGCAGGTTCCCTGGGCCAGCGCGATGGCGCGGGCATCGAAGCCGGGATGATCGGCCGCCTGCGGCGCAACCGCCTCAACAAGATGCACCGGAAGCTGGCCTTTGGTTAACTGCGAAATGGCCAGCGCCAGAGTAGCGCCGGTCATGCCTCCGCCAACGATGATCACGCTCATACGCGTGCCGCCGCCATCAGCGCCTCGATGTCGTCGGCTTTTTTCACCACGGTCGCGGTCAGGTTTTCGTTACCGGTTTCGGTGATGACGATGTCATCTTCAATGCGAATGCCGATCCCGCGGTACTGTTCTGGCACGTCGGCATCCGGCGCGATGTACAGCCCAGGCTCAACGGTCAGCACCATGCCTGGCTCCAGCACGCGCGAACGTTCCGGACCGTATGCCCCGACGTCATGCACATCCAGCCCCAGCCAGTGGCTCAGGCCGTGCATAAAGTACGGACGATGGGCGTTTTCGGTTATAAGGGTGTCCACATCGCCTTTCAAAATGCCGAGCTTCACCAGCCCGGTAATCATGATGCGCACCACCTCGCCCGTAACCTCCTGGATGGAGGTGCCAGGGCGGAACAGCGTCAGCGCGGTCTCCAGAGACTCAAGCACGATGTCATAGATTTCACGCTGCGCGGTGGTGAATTTACCGTTCACCGGGAAGGTACGGGTGATGTCGCCCGCGTAACCCTGATATTCACAGCCCGCGTCAATCAGCACCAGATCGCCGTCGCGCAGTTCACTTTCGTTTTCGGTGTAGTGCAGAATGCAGCCGTTTTCACCGCCGCCTACGATGGTGTTATAGGACGGGAAGCGCGCGCCGTGACGGTTAAATTCATGGTGAATTTCGCCTTCAAGCTGGTACTCGAACATACCGGGACGGCACTTTTCCATGGCGCGGGTATGCGCCAGGGCGCTGATTTCGCCCGCGCGGCGCATCACGTTCAGCTCTTCTTCAGACTTAAACAGACGCATCTCATGCACCATCGGACGCCAGTCCGTCAGGGTGGCGGGTGCAGACAAATTCTGACGTGAGCCTTTACGCAGCTTATCCAGCGCGGTGAAGACAATGTCATCCGCATACGCGTATTCGCCCTGCGCGTGATAGAGCACGTCCAGGCCGTTCAGCAGTTGGTAAAGCTGCTGGTTGATTTCGCTGTAGGCCAGCGCACGGTCCACGCCCAGTTTTTCCGGCGCCGCCTCCTGCCCTAAGCGGCGGCCAAACCAGATTTCCGCGGTCAGATCGCGCACGCGGTTAAAAATCACGCTGTGGTTGTGGGTGTCATTGCTTTTAATCAGCACCAGTACCGCTTCCGGCTCGTTAAACCCGGTGAAGTACCAGAAATCACTGCTCTGGCGATAGGGGTATTCGCTGTCGGCGCTGCGCGTCACTTCCGGCGCGGCGAAAATCAGGGCAGCGCTTCCCGGCTGCATTTTTGCCAGCAGCGCCTGACGACGGCGAGAATACTCTTGACTGGAGATAACCATGACACCCTCCTGTGCGTTATTTTTCTTAGTGTAATGTTGGCTTGCGAACTTCCGGCGCGGTCGGCTGCGAGCGCGTAAAGTTGTCGTGGCACAGCAGAGACGCCACGCGCACGTACTCGATAATCTCTTCGAGAGACATTTCCAGCTCTTCCTGGTCTTCGTCTTCATCGTAGCCGAGCTGGGCGATATTACGCAGATCGTCGATCGCTTCACCCGCTTCGCCGGTCACTTTATCCAGTTTAGGCTGGGTTACGCCCAGGCCAAGAAGATAGTGGTTTACCCAACCCGCGAGCGCATCGGCGCGATCGAAGACGCTGACATCGTCGCCTTCAGGCAGATAAAGCTGAAAAAGAAAGCCATCGTCTTCCAGGGAATCGCTGGTTGCGGCGTGCATTTTACGCAGCGCTTCCGCCAGTTCGTGGCCAAACGCCAGCCCTTCGTTGGTGAGGTCGTGGATCAGCGGCTGCCATGAGCTGTCGCTGTTTCCGCCGCACAGTATGCCGCTGATCAGACCGTGCATTTCGGCAGGGGTCAGACCGACTCCCTGCTGGTTCAGTAACTGGTTTAAATCCTTGTAACCAGGCATTTCGTTCTGTATAGACATACGCATTCGTCATCAAAGGGAGGATATTCATGATATGCTACCACTTTGGACCCTGGTGATACCAGAAAAGGGCTTGTATCTTCACATCAGGGTAGCTATAGTGTCGCCCCTTCGCAGCCCCCGGGGCAGTAAGCGAAGGCAGCGCAGTCAATCAGCAGGAAGGTGGCATGTCTGCACAACCCGTCGATCTCCAGATTTTTGGCCGTTCACTGCGAGTGAATTGTCCGCCTGAACAAAGGGATGCCTTGAATCAGGCTGCGGACGATTTGAATCAGCGGTTGCAAGATCTAAAAGAACGCACTAGAGTCACAAATACTGAGCAGCTGGTTTTCATCGCCGCGTTGAACATCAGCTATGAACTGACTCAGGAAAAAGCGAAGACCCGCGATTACGCGGCAAGCATGGAGCAGCGCATTAAAATGCTCCAGCAGACCATAGAACAGGCATTGCTTGATCAAGGTCGCAGTCCCGAAAGACCGGGACCAAAGTTTGAATAACACTTCTCAGTTGACTATGGTAGAGTAACTGTGAAGACAAAATTTCTCTGAGATGTTCGCAAGCGGGCCAGTCCCCTGAGCCGATATTTCATACCACAAGAATGTGGCGCTCCATGGTTGGTGAGCACGCTCGGTCCGTCCGAGAAGCCTTAAAACTATGACGACACATTCACCTTGAACCAAGGGTTCAAGGGTTACAGCCTGCGGCGGCATCTCGGAGATTCCCTCTCTTTTCTTCTACCGACTACCATGACTCAATTCCCTGAAGTTTCTGCTTCACGCCAGGACATCCGTCAGCTTATTCGCCAGCGTCGTCGCGCCTTAAGCGCCGAGCAACAGGCACATTTTGCCCAGCAGGCCGCCGCCCGCATGATGGCCTATCCGCCTGTGGTGATGGCAAACACCGTCGCCCTGTTTCTCTCGTTTGATGGTGAGCTGGATACCCAACCGCTTATCGACCAGCTCTGGCGCGCCGGGAAAAAAGTTTATCTGCCGGTGCTACATCCCTTTAGCCGAGGCAATCTGCTGTTTCTGCACTACCATCCGCACAGCGAGCTGGTGGTAAATCGTCTGAAAATCACAGAACCCAAACTCGACGTGCGCGATGTGCTCCCGCTTTCCGGGCTGGATGTGCTGATTACGCCGCTGGTGGCGTTTGACGAGCAGGGCCAGCGATTAGGCATGGGCGGGGGGTTCTACGACAGGACGCTACAAAACTGGCAGCAGTACGGATTGCAGCCGGTGGGGTATGCGCATGATTGCCAGGGCGTGGAGGTATTACCCGTAGAGAAATGGGATGTGCCGTTGCCGGCGGTGGTGACGCCCAGTAAAACCTGGACCTGGTAGAATAAAGCCGGGTGGCGGCTACGCCTTACCCGGCCTACATAAATCATCGAACATTGTAGGTCGGGTAAGCGTAAGCGCCACCCGACACCACAGACCGCACCATCAGTACAGCAGACGCGCGCGAATCGTCCCCGGAATGGCCTTCATGCTCTGCAATGCTTTCTCGGCGATGTCTTCATCCGCTTCAATATCAATAACCACATAACCCATCTGCGAGTTAGTTTGCAGATACTGCGCAGCAATGTTAACGCCCTGCTCGGCAAAGATCTGGTTGATGGCGGTCAGCACGCCAGGACGGTTTTCGTGGATGTGCAGCAGACGACGCCCACCGTGCAGCGGCAGAGACACCTCCGGGAAGTTCACCGCAGAGAGCGTTGAACCGTTGTCGGAATATTTACTCAGTTTACCCGCCACTTCCAGGCCGATATTCTCCTGCGCTTCCTGAGTAGAACCGCCGATGTGCGGCGTCAGAATCACGTTGTCGAACTCGCACAGCGGAGAGGTGAACGGATCGCTGTTGGTGGCCGGTTCCGTCGGGAACACGTCAATCGCCGCACCCGCCAGATGTTTACGCTTCAGCGCGTCGCACAGTGCAGGAATATCGACCACCGTACCGCGCGCGGCGTTGATCAGCAGAGAGCCCGGCTTCATCAGCGCCAGCTCTTCTGCGCCCATCATGTTTTTGGTGGACGCATTTTCCGGCACGTGCAGGCTTACCACGTCGCTCATGTTCAGCAGGTCAGAAAGATGCTGCACCTGCGTCGCGTTACCCAGCGGCAGCTTGCTTTCGATATCGTAGAAAAACACGTGCATGCCGAGAGATTCCGCCAGAATACCGAGCTGCGTACCGATATGGCCGTAACCGATAATCCCGAGCTTTTTCCCACGGGCTTCGTAGGAGCCCGCAGCCAGCTTATTCCACACGCCGCGGTGCGCTTTGGCGTTAGCCTCCGGAATGCCGCGAAGCAGCAGCAGCAGCTCGCCAATTACCAGCTCCGCCACGGAACGGGTGTTAGAGAACGGCGCGTTAAAGACCGGGATACCGCGTTTTGCGGCGGCATTCAGATCAACCTGGTTGGTGCCGATGCAGAAACAGCCAATCGCCACCAGCTTTTCCGCCGCAGCAATAACGTCTTCAGTCAGTTGGGTACGGGATCGTAGGCCAATGAAATGGGCATCACGGATGGACGCTTTCAGCTCTTCGGTATCGAGCGCGCCTTTGTGAAATTCGATGTTGGTGTAACCTGCCGCACGAAGGCTATCGATTGCTTTTTGATGCACGCCCTCGACCAGCAGGAATTTAATCTTGTCTTTCTCCAGTGATACCTTTGCCATTTACCCGACCCTGTTTTTGTCTGAACTGATGTTGTGCTGGATATAAATCCGCTGTAGCCAACATATCAAAAAAAACTATTGCAGCAATATGAACGTTTGCGTCAGTACGCTGAAGGAAAGTCATACAGCGCAAAATGGCAGAGGAAAATGCTATGGAAATTTACAAACGCGGAAGGATCGGCAAAAGAGACATAAAAACGTGACACAAGTCACCGAATTTAGCGTTTCAAAAATTTTTTAGCGGGGGGAGGACTCCCCCCGTCAGATCATTTTACGATGGTTTTCACGCCGTCAGCGGTGCCGATCAGCGCCACATCCGCGCCACGGTTGGCAAATAACCCTACGGTAACAACGCCTGGAATGCCGTTGATCGCATTTTCCAGCGCAATGGCATCGAGGATCTCAAGGCCGTGAACGTCGAGGATCACGTTGCCGTTGTCGGTCACCACACCCTGACGGTATTCCGGACGACCGCCCAGCTTCACAAGTTGACGGGCAACCGCGCTGCGCGCCATCGGGATCACTTCGACCGGCAGCGGGAAATTCCCCAGAATGTCGACCTGCTTGGAGGCGTCCGCGATGCAGATGAACTTATCCGCCACGGAAGCGATGATTTTTTCGCGGGTCAGCGCCGCGCCACCGCCTTTGATCATCTGCATGTGGCCGTTGATTTCATCCGCGCCATCAACGTAAATGCCCAGACGGTCCACTTCGTTGAGGTCGAAAACGGTGATGCCGAGGCTTTTCAGCTTTTCCGTGGAAGCATCGGAGCTGGAAACCGCGCCCTCGATCTGCCCCTTCATCGTGCCCAGCGCATCGATAAAGTGCGCCGCCGTCGACCCCGTACCAACACCGACAATGGTACCCGGCTGTACGTACTGGAGAGCGGCCCATCCTACTGCTTTTTTCAGTTCATCCTGCGTCATGATCGTTTTGCCTGTGGTGTGAAAACTCAGGGCGCATTATAGAACACGTCGAATGGATTTCGTCTGCCACGAAGGGAAAATTGTGTCATAGTGCAGATTAAGCAAAATTAAGGAGTCAGCCAGAGCAATGAAACGTCCGGACTACAGAACACTACAGGCACTTGATGCAGTTATTCGTGAACGCGGTTTTGAGCGCGCGGCGCAAAAGCTGTGCATCACCCAGTCCGCCGTATCACAGCGTATCAAACAGCTTGAAAACATGTTCGGGCAGCCGCTGCTGGTGCGTACCGTACCGCCGCGTCCGACAGAGCAAGGACAAAAGCTCCTCGCCCTGCTGCGTCAGGTTGAACTGCTGGAAGATGAATGGCTGGGCGATGAACAAACCGGCTCCACGCCGCTGCTGCTGTCGCTGGCGGTGAACGCCGACAGTCTGGCAACCTGGCTGCTGCCGGCCCTTGCGCCGGTGCTGGCCGACTCCCCAATCCGCCTGAACCTTCAGGTTGAAGACGAGACCCGCACTCAGGAACGCCTGCGCCGTGGCGAAGTGGTTGGGGCGGTCAGTATTCAGCCGCAGGCGCTGCCAAGCTGTCTGGTGGATCAGCTGGGCGCGCTGGATTACCTGTTTGTCGGGTCAAAAGCCTTTGCAGAGCGCTACTTCCCGAACGGCGTGACTCGCGCCGCGCTGCTGAAAGCCCCTGCCGTCGCGTTCGACCATCTGGACGATATGCATCAGGCCTTCCTGCAACAAAACTTCGATTTGCCGCCGGGCAGCGTGCCGTGTCATATCGTTAACTCGTCCGAAGCCTTCGTACAGCTCGCGCGTCAGGGCACGACCTGCTGCATGATCCCGCATTTGCAGATTGAGAAAGAGTTGAAAAGCGGTGAGCTGATTGACTTAACGCCGGGGCTGTATCAGCGTCGGATGCTGTACTGGCACCGTTTTGCCCCGGAAAGCCGCATGATGCGCAACGTCACCGACGCGCTGCTGGCGTTTGGGCATAAGGTGTTGAGACAGGATTAATCGCTTGAATTCCCTCTCCCTGTGGGAGAGGGTTAGGGTGAGGGCAAACTACTGCGCCTTAGCCGCCTCAGTTTGCTGAGTTTGAGTTGGCTCCAGCTGGAACACCACATCGACCTGATCGTCGAACTGAATGGTTGGCTGCTCGTAGGTTTCCTGAGCAGAAACCGGCGCGGCGTCCGCCTTCATCATCCGCACCATCGGGCTTGGCTGGTAGTTTGAAACGTGGTAGCGCACGCTGTAAACCGGACCGAGCTTGGTCTTGAAGCCGGAAGCCAGCTGCTGCGCCTGATGAATGGCATCATCTATCGCCGCTTTACGCGCTTCGTCTTTATATTTCTCCGGTTGCGCAACGCCCAGCGAGACGGAACGAATTTCGTTCAGCCCTGCCTTCAGCGCACCATCCAGCAATCCGTTGAGCTTATCAAGCTGGCGCACGGTCACTTCTACAGTACGCACGGCGCGATAGCCTTTCAGGATGCTTTTGCCGTTCTGGTAGTCGTAATCCGGTTGGGTACGCAGGTTCGCAGAGCTGATGTCTTTTTTCGCGACACCGTTCTGTTCCAGGAAAGAGAGGTATTGCGCAACACGATCGTCTGCCTGTTTCTTGGCGGAAGCAGCATCTTTCGCCGCCACGTTCACTTCAATTGCCAGGGTTGCAACATCCGGTACCGCATCCACGCTTGCCGTGCCTGAAGTGACAATGTGCGGGCCGTTCGGCAGTTCATTCGCCTGCACCGACACCGCACCTAAACTTACTAATGCCGCCAGGGCCATCACCTTAAACTTCACTGTCATTCCTCCATGTTGCGAAGAGTGCCCTGTTAACAGGGCTCATGCCAGCAAGCTTAGCGGGTCTTGTTCAGATGTCCATAAGACAACGCTTAGTTGAACAATCCCTGTACGTGATGAATGCCCTCTTTCGCCAGCTGGAAGGCAATAAACCACATCACCAGCCCCACCAGGGTATTGATAATGCGCTGTGCTTTGGCGGTACGCAGTCGTGGCGCCAGCCACGCCGCCAGGATCGCAAGACCGAAGAACCAGAGGAAGGAGGCGCTGACCGTACCGAGCGCAAACCAGCGTTTCGGCTCAACGTCCAGCTGTCCGCCCAGGCTGCCCAGCACCACAAAGGTATCAAGGTAGACGTGCGGGTTAAGCCACGTCACGGCGAGCATGGTGACGATAATCTTCCAGCGCCCCTGCTTCATCACTTCGGCGCTCGCCAGCTCAAGATTGCTGCTCATGGCCGTTTTCAGGGCACCAAACCCGTACCACAGCAGAAACGCTACGCCGCCCCAGGTAACCAGCGCCAGCAGCCACGGCGACTGCATCAACAGGGCGCTGCCGCCAAAAATCCCGGCGCAAATCAGCAGCAGATCGCTCACCGCACACAGCAGGGCAATCATCAGATGATACTGGCGGCGAATGCCCTGATTCATCACGAACGCATTTTGTGGACCAAGGGGAAGGATCATGGCCGCACCTAACGCAAGCCCCTGAAAATAATAAGATAACATGACGTCATTCTCGCAGAGTTGTCCTGGGGCAGACTATACTGCGGGAACGTCATTAGAGGAAATGGATAATATTAATTGGGGATTAGCCGGGCTAATAAAAGAAAAGCCCGGTGTCGCTGACGCTTACCGGGCCTACGGGAGACGTTACTCTGCTTCTTTGACTTTTTTGACGTTTACGTCCATCTGCGGGTACGGGAAGCTGATGCCGTTGGCATCGAAATCACGCTTGATGCGCTCCAGCACATCCCAGTAAACGTTTTGCAGATCGCTGCTTTTGCTCCAGATGCGCACCACAAAATTAATAGATGACGCGCCCAGCTCGTTCAGACGAACGGTCTGCTCGCGGTCCTTCAGAATGCGATCGTCAGAGGCAATGATGTTGGCGATCAGCGACTTCACCTGATCGATATCGGAGTCGTACGCCACGCTGATGATCAGCTCGTTACGACGCACCGGCTCGCGGGAGAAGTTAATGATATTGCCCGCAATGATTTTCCCGTTCGGGACTACCACAATGCGACCATCCACGGTACGCAGGGTCGTGGAGAAAATCTGAACCTGCAACACGGTACCGGCAATACCGCCCAGATCCACATACTCACCGGAACGGAACGGACGGAAGGTCACCAGCAATACGCCCGCCGCCAGGTTAGACAGCGAACCCTGCAATGCCAGACCAATGGCCAGACCGGCAGCACCGAGCACAGCGATGACGGATGCCGTCTGCACGCCGACACGCCCCAGCGCCGCAATCAGCGTAAAGGCGATAATGCCGTAACGGACCAGCGCGGAGAGGAAATCGGCGACTGTGGCATCAATGTGTCGTGCGACCATCACCCGGTTGACAGCGTTCGAAACGATACGCGCCACGATCATCCCGACAATGATGATGGCAATAGCGGCAACAATATTCACGGCGTAGCTCAGCAGTAGCGCCTGGTTGCGCACCAGCCAGTTACCCGCGTTATTGATGCTGTCTACAACATCAAGTTGTTCCATTTATTCTTCCTTTTGTTAAACCAAAACACAAAATCCATCCCCCATGGAGACAGGCAGGTCAGTAAAGGGTAAACAAAAAGCACCGGCTTTGCCAAACAGATCACAAAATCAGGTATTGCAGGATATTGAAAAAGCATAAAAAAAGGCCCGCATATGCGGACCTTCTTGACGCTATGAACAGCTCAAATTACAGAACGTCAACCGCGTTCAGTTCTTTGAATGCCTGCTCCAGACGAGTAATCATAGAAGTCTGGGCAGCGCGCAGCCATACGCGTGGATCGTAGTATTTCTTGTTCGGCTGGTCTTCGCCTTTCGGGTTGCCCAGCTGACCTTGCAGGTAAGCTTCGTTGGTTTTGTAGTATTGCAGGATACCGTCCCAGGTTGCCCATTGGGTGTCGGTATCGATGTTCATTTTCACTACGCCGTAGCTTACGGAGTCTTTGATTTCCTGAGCAGAAGAACCGGAACCGCCGTGGAAGACGAAGTTCAGGCTGTTGTGCGGCAGGTTGTGTTTTTTGGACACGTATTCCTGAGAATCACGCAGGATGGTCGGGGTCAGAACCACGTTACCTGGTTTGTATACGCCGTGTACGTTACCGAAGGACGCTGCGATAGTGAAGCGTGGGCTGATTTTGCTCAGCTCGGTGTAAGCGTAATCAACGTCTTCTGGCTGAGTGTACAGTGCAGAAGCGTCCATGTGGCTGTTGTCCACACCGTCTTCTTCACCGCCGGTGCAACCCAGTTCGATTTCCAGGGTCATGCCCATTTTGGACATACGCGCCAGGTACTTAGAGCAGATCTCGATGTTTTCTTCCAGAGACTCTTCGGACAGGTCGATCATGTGAGAAGAGAACAGTGGCTTACCGGTTGCTGCGAAGTGTTTTTCACCCGCGTCCAGCAGACCGTCGATCCATGGCAGCAGTTTTTTCGCGCAGTGGTCAGTGTGCAGGATAACCGGAACACCGTAGTGCTCAGCCATCTGGTGAACGTGATGTGCGCCAGAGATAGCGCCCAGGATTGCAGCACCCTGAGGAATGTCAGTTTTCACGCCTTTACCTGCGATGAACGCAGCGCCACCGTTAGAGAACTGAACGATAACTGGAGCTTTAACTTTAGCAGCAGTTTCCAGTACGGCGTTGATGGAGTCGGTACCCACGCAGTTAACTGCTGGCAGAGCGAAGTTGTTTTCTTTAGCTACCTGGAACACTTTCTGTACGTCATCACCAGTGATAACGCCAGGTTTTACGAAATCAAAAATTTTAGACATGTTGCTTAGTCCTGTATCTTCGGCCGTTAGAAATGGTGCGAGCTCTGATAAGCGCGCTGAAAATTGGGCAGGTTTCCCTGCCCCTGAATGGCTTACTTCTTAGCGCGCTCTTCGAGCATTGCTACTGCTGGCAGAACTTTGCCTTCCACGAATTCGAGGAATGCGCCGCCACCAGTGGAGATGTAGGAGATCTTGTCAGCGATACCGAACAGGTCGATTGCTGCCAGGGTGTCACCACCGCCTGCGATAGAGAACGCTTCGCTGTCTGCGATTGCGTTAGCCACGATCTCAGTCCCTTTGCGGAAGTTCGGGAATTCGAACACGCCGACAGGACCGTTCCACAGGATAGTTTTTGCGTTTTTCAGGATTTCAGCCAGTTTCTGTGCAGAAACGTCGCCCAGGTCCAGAATCTGCTCTTCATCTTTGATGTCGTTAACAGATTTCAGGGTTGCGGTAGCAGTTTCGGAGAACTCGGTTGCCACGCGAACGTCAGTTGGAACCGGGATATCACAGGTACCCAGCAGACGTTTGGCTTCGTCAACCAGATCCGCTTCGTACAGGGATTTACCCACGTTGTGGCCTTGCGCAGCAACGAAGGTGTTCGCGATACCACCGCCAACGATCAGCTGGTCAGCGATTTTGGACAGAGAATCCAGTACGGTCAGTTTGGTAGAAACTTTAGAACCACCAACGATAGCGACCATTGGACGAGCAGGTTCTTTCAGTGCTTTACCCAGCGCTTCCAGTTCGTCAGCCAGCAGCGGACCTGCACAGGCGACGTCTGCGAATTTACCGATACCGTGGGTAGATGCCTGCGCACGGTGAGCCGTACCGAATGCATCCATCACGAATACGTCGCACAGCGCAGCGTATTTTTTGGACAGGGTTTCGTCGTCTTTCTTTTCGCCTTTGTTGAAGCGAACGTTTTCCAGAACAACCAGCTCACCTTCGGCAACTTCCACGCCGTCCAGGTAATCTTTCACCAGGCGAACCGGGCTGGACAGTTTGTCTTTCAGGTAATTAACAACCGGCAGCAGAGAGAACTCTTCGTTGTACTCGCCTTCAGTTGGACGGCCCAGGTGGGAGGTGACCATCACTTTAGCGCCCTGCTTCAGAGCCAGTTCAATGGTTGGCAGAGATGCACGGATACGCGCGTCGCTGGTCACTTTGCCATCTTTAACCGGTACGTTCAGATCGGCACGGATGAAAACGCGTTTACCTGCCAGATCCAGATCGGTCATCTTAATTACAGACATGGTGAATCCTCTCGTTGATTCTTAAAGTTTTGCAAGCGCAAGGTGCGCTCTACCTGAAACCTTTCGCGGCCATGGCTAACGTGGTGTCGAGCATTCGGTTAGCAAAGCCCCATTCGTTATCACACCAGACCAGCGTCTTGATGAGGTGCGCACCACTGACTCGCGTCTGCGTGCCATCCACGATGGCGCTATGCGGGTCGTGGTTAAAATCTACTGAGACCAACGGTAATTCCGTATAGTCAACTATACCATGAAATGCTCCCTGTGCCGCTTTTTGCAGCAACAGGTTGACTTCACAGGCTTTTACCGGTTTTTTCACCGTCACGCTAAGATCGATTGCGGTGACGTTTATCGTCGGAACGCGCACGGCAATCGCTTCAAAACGATCGTTAAACTGCGGGAAAATACGGGTGATCCCGGCAGCCAGTTTCGTATCCACCGGAATGATTGACTGGCTCGCCGCGCGAGTGCGTCGTAAATCCGGATGGTAGGCGTCGATTACCTGCTGATCGTGCATGGCGGAGTGAATCGTGGTCACGGTGCCGGATTCAATGCCATAAGCATCGTCTAACAGTTTAATGACCGGAATAATGCAGTTGGTGGTGCAGGAGGCGTTGGAGACAATTCGGTGTTCAGCGTGCAGCTCGTGCTGGTTAACACCAAACACGACGGTGGCGTCGAGGTCGTTACTGCCGGGATGGGAGAACAGCACTTTTTTCGCGCCAGCATTCAGATGCGCTTCGCCATGTTCACGGTTACCGTACACGCCGGTACAGTCCAGCACCACATCCACACCCAGTTCGCGCCAGGGCAGCCCTTCAATACTGTTCTCATGCAGCACGCGGATGGCATCGTCACCGACGAACAGCTGTTCCCTTTCCTGGCGAACATCCCAGGCAAAGCGACCGTGGCTGGTGTCATATTTCAACAAATGTGCCATGCCCGCAGCATCCGCCAGTTCATTGATTGCCACCACGGTGATTTCCGCACGACGCCCGGATTCATATAAAGCACGAACCACGTTGCGCCCGATGCGACCGAAGCCATTAATCGCTACGCGTACGGTCATAGATCTCCTGCAAAGCTATCCCTGAGTTTGAGGTGGCTGAAAGAGTAATCCAGCGACGCCCGAAGGGGAATCCTTGCTGTCACAAACTGCGATTGATTGGTCAATTGTCGAACATTTAATCGACTGAAACGCTTCAGCAAGAATAAGCGAATCGGGGAATAAAAGGAATGTCTGTCCAGATGAATAAGCGAGCTATATGACTTGCGTCACATTTTGGGTGGAATAATGCTTACAAAAAAGCCGGGTGGCGCGTTAGCGCTTACCCGGCCTACTTTATTCTCCCTCTCCCCGTGGGAGAGAGCCAGGGTGAGGGCATCAGCCCGCACCGGACAAACAATTACAGCAGTTCTTTCGCCTTAGCGACAACGTTTTCAACGGTGAAGCCGAACTCTTCAAACAGCTGTTCAGCTGGCGCAGACTCACCAAACGTGGTCATACCGACGATAGCGCCGTTCAGACCCACGTATTTGAACCAGTAGTCTGCGATACCCGCTTCCACTGCCACGCGAGCGGAGACCGCTTTAGGCAGTACGGATTCGCGGTACGCGGCATCCTGCTTGTCGAACGCATCGGTAGAAGGCATAGAAACCACACGCGCTTTCACGCCTTCGGCAGTCAGTTTTTCCCATGCGGCAACGGCCAGTTCAACTTCAGAACCGGTCGCGATGAAGATCAGCTCAGGCTGGCCTGCGCAATCTTTCAGCACGTAACCACCGCGCGCGATGTTTGCCAGCTGCTCTGGGGTACGCTCCTGCTGCGCCAGGTTCTGACGGGAGAGGATCAGCGCGGTCGGGCCATCCTGACGCTCAACGCCGTACTTCCACGCCACCGCAGATTCAACCTGGTCACATGGACGCCATGTGCTCATGTTCGGGGTCACGCGCAGGGAAGCCACCTGCTCTACTGGCTGGTGAGTTGGACCATCTTCGCCCAGACCGATGGAGTCGTGGGTGTAGACCATCACCTGACGCTGTTTCATCAGCGCAGCCATACGCACGGCGTTACGTGCATATTCCACAAACATCAGGAAGGTAGAAGTGTACGGCAGGAAACCACCGTGCAGAGCGATACCGTTGGCAATCGCAGTCATACCGAACTCACGTACACCGTAATGGATGTAGTTACCGGCAGTATCTTCGTTGATTGGCTTAGATCCGGACCACAGGGTCAGGTTTGATGGTGCCAGGTCAGCGGAGCCGCCGAGGAATTCTGGAAGCAGAGGGCCAAACGCTTCGATCGCATTCTGAGATGCTTTACGGCTGGCGATCTTGGCTGGGTTCGCCTGCAACTTCGCGATGAACTCGTTCGCTTTGGCGTCGAAGTCAGACGGCATGTCACCTTTCATACGACGGGTGAACTCAGCCGCTTCCTGTGGGAAGGCTTTCGCGTAAGCCGCGAACTTCTCGTTCCAGGCCGCTTCTTTCGCCTGACCCACTTCTTTCGCATCCCACTGAGCGTAGATTTCAGACGGGATTTCGAAGGCAGGGTGTTTCCAGCCAAGCGCTTCACGGGTCAGTGCAATTTCCGCGTCGCCCAGCGGTGCGCCGTGGGAGTCGTGAGTGCCCGCTTTGTTCGGAGAACCGAAGCCGATGATGGTTTTGCACATCAGCAGGGACGGTTTGTCGGTCACGGCGCGCGCTTCTTCTACGGCACGTTTAATCGAGTCAGCATCGTGGCCATCAACGCCGCGCACAACGTGCCAGCCGTAGGCTTCGAAACGTGCTGCGGTGTCGTCAGTGAACCAGCCTTCAACATGACCGTCGATGGAGATACCGTTGTCGTCGTAGAACGCAACCAGTTTACCCAGCTTCAGGGTGCCTGCCAGGGAGCACACTTCGTGAGAAATGCCTTCCATCATGCAGCCGTCGCCCAGGAAGGCGTAGGTGAAGTGGTCAACGATGTCGTGGCCAGGACGGTTAAACTGCGCCGCCAGGGTCTTCTCTGCAATCGCCATACCTACGGCGTTAGCGATGCCCTGACCCAGCGGACCGGTAGTGGTTTCAACGCCAGCGGTGTAGCCTACTTCCGGATGACCTGGAGTTTTGGAGTGCAGCTGACGGAAGTTTTTCAGCTCTTCGATTGGCAGATCGTAGCCAGTGAGGTGCAGCAGGCTGTAGATCAGCATAGAGCCGTGGCCGTTAGACAGCACGAAACGGTCGCGGTCTGCCCATGCCGGGTTCTGCGGGTTGTGGTTAAGGAAATCACGCCACAGGACTTCGGCGATGTCAGCCATGCCCATAGGGGCACCCGGGTGGCCGGATTTGGCTTTCTGTACTGCGTCCATGCTCAGCGCACGAATAGCATTAGCAAGCTCTTTACGTGAGGACATTTTAACTCCAGATCGGACTGTTAAAGGCCATGCCCTTGACGACAGCGCGTTTTGGGCTACGCCGGAAAAAAGTGCCAACAATGTAACCCAAGCCGCAGGGCATGTACATGGACCATTCTTTGGCAGCTTAAGAAATCTCTGGATCATGCTCGCATGTTGCGCAATCTGCTCGCCCGCCCCTGTAGATATTCCTTATACTTAGCCCGACACCGGCTTCGTTGACGGTGCATTTTTCGGAATTAATTCAGATTAACGAGTACGGAAGCAACATCATGAAAATGCGTGCAATCGGGCTGGCTGTGGGAACAACGCTCCTGCTAAGCGGCTGTCAGAATATGGATTCTAACGGCCTGATGACCTCAGGCGCAGAAGCTTTTCAGGCCTACTCACTGAGCGATGCGCAGGTGAAAGCGCTGAGCGACGAGGCCTGTAAGGATATGGATGGAAAAGCTACGCTTGCCCCGGCAAACAGCACCTACACGCAGCGTCTGAACAAGATTGCTTCCGCGCTGGGCGACAACATTAACGGTCAGCCGGTGAACTACAAGGTGTATATGGCGAAAGACGTGAACGCCTTCGCGATGGCTAACGGCTGTATCCGCGTATACAGCGGCCTGATGGACATGATGACCGACAACGAAGTGGAAGCGGTGATCGGCCATGAAATGGGTCACGTTGCTCTGGGTCACGTGAAGAAAGGGATGCAGGTTGCGCTGGGCACCAATGCCGTGCGTGCAGCGGCGGCCTCTGCGGGCGGCATTGTCGGCAGCCTGTCCCAGTCGCAGCTGGGCGACGTGGGTGAGAAACTGGTTAACTCCCAGTTCTCCCAGCGTCAGGAGTCGGAAGCGGATGACTACTCTTACGATCTGTTGCGCAAACGCGGCATCAATCCATCAGGTTTAGCCACCAGCTTCGAAAAACTGGCGAAACTGGAGGAAGGCCGTCAAAGCTCCATGTTTGACGATCACCCGGCCTCCGTTGAACGCGCGCAGCATATCCGTGACCGCATGGCGGCAGACGGTATTAAATAATACTCCGGCCCGGTGCGCGCCGCGCTACCGGGCAACAAGACTCAATCAGTACAGCGTTTTCTGTGGCGGCCCGGCAAACTTAAGGGCGCCAATCTGCCCCATCCGCACCTCTACCACCGACGGCCCCGGCATCGCTAACGCTTCCATCATCACCGCGTCAAAATCCTCGGCCTGCTCAACGCTCCAGGCCTGTAGACCAATCGCCTGCGCCAGCAGGGTAAAATCCGGCGTATGCAGCGCGTTATAATACTGACGCCCGCCAAAATATTTATCCTGAATACCACGCATTACGCCGTAGCCCCCGTCGTTCATGATCAGCAGCGTCACGTTGGCTTTCTCCTGCGCCAGCGTCGCCAGTTCGCCTAAATTGAGGCTCAGGCCGCCGTCGCCCACCAGCCCCACCACCTTGCGCTGTGGGTTGGCAATCGCGGTGCCGATAGCCATCGGCAGGCCCATGCCAATCGCCCCGGCGAGGGAGTGAATATTCATCAGCGGACCGTTAGCCCTGAACAGGCGGCTACCCCACAGGCTGCCGGACACGGTGATATCGCGCACCAGCAGGCCGTCTTTCGGCAGGGCTTTCTCAATGGCGTCGTTAAGCTTCGCATAGGCGCCGCACTGCTCGCGCAGCCCCTGCTCAGCTTGCCCGACAGCCTGCTGTACCTGCGTATCCCACTGGGCGTTGCCCCACTCGCGGCCCTGCACTTTTTCAGCCAGCGCGCCAAGCAGCGCGGAACAATCGGCTATCAACGTGCTATCCATCAGGTAGTTACGGCTTGCTGCCGCCGGGTCGATATCGAGCTGCACCCGCGGGGAAGGCAGCTCAAGCGTCCAGGATCGGGTTTCGTTGCTGCGCAGGCGAGAACCGGCCACCAACGTAAAATCACACTGCGCAATGAGCGCCTCCACCGACGGCGAGTTGTGGAACGCCCGCAGGCTGGCGCGGTGGTTGTCCGGCAGCACGCCGCGCGCGTGGGTGCTGGAAATCACGGTGATGCCCGCATCCGCCAGTTTTTTCACCGCCTCAGCGCTTCCCAGCGCCCCGCCGCCCAGCCACAGCAGCGGCTGTTTCGCCTGTTTGAGCTGCGCCCACAGCGCGTCAACCATTCCGGTATCCACGGCCGGAGCCGATACCGGTTTGATCGGAGCGGTTACCAGCGACAGCGGAATTTTGGCGCTCTGAATATCAATCGGGATTTCCACCGAGACCGGTCCGCACGGCGGGGTCTGCGCGTCCTGGATGGCTTTATGCAGAATCGCTATCGCCTGATTCGCATTGCTGATGCGGTACGCCCGTTTTGAGCTGGCCTTCAGGAAGGTCAGCTGGTCACGGGTTTCATGGATAAACCCGGTGTCGGCGTCCAGCCAGGCTTTCTCAACCTGCCCGGTTAAATGCAGCAGCGGCGTGCAGGCATTCATGGCTTCCACCAGCGCGCCTACCGCGTTCCCGGCCCCCGCGCCGGTGCTGGTCAGCGCCACGCCGAGGCCGGAAAAGCGCCCGTGAGCATCGGCCATGGTGACGGAACCGGCTTCACCGCGCGCGGGCACAAAGCGGATATTGCCCCGCTGCCCAACCGCATCCGCGATCGGCAGGTTGTGAATGGAGATGACGCCGTAGATGGCCTCAACCTGATACTGCTCCAGCGTTCTGGCGATGGCGTCGCCGACGGTTATCATTTCGCTCATTGCTCACCCTTTCTCAGTCGCACCAGTGGTTGACGCTGTTACCCGTCGCCAGATAAATGCTCTTTTGTTGCATCCAGGCTTTCAGCCCCTGGATACCCTTCTCGCGGCCCAGACCGCTCTCTTTAAAGCCCCCGAACGGGGTCGAAATCGCAAAAACCTTGTAGGTGTTGATCCACACCGTGCCTGCCTCCAGCTGCTCGCTGAGACGCAGGGCGCGACCGGTATCGCGCGTCCAGATCCCCGCCGCCAGGCCGTACACCGAGTCGTTCGCCTCGTGGATAAGCGTGGCTTCATCGCCAAACGGCATCGCCACCAGCACCGGGCCGAAGATCTCTTCCTGACAGGCGCGGGCGCTGTTGCTCAGCCCTTCGATAATGGTTGGCAGAAAGAAGCTGCCGTTTACCAGAGCGGGATCGGCGGGGATCTCGCCGCCGCACAGCACGCGGCCCCCTTCACGCTTCGCCAGTTCGACGTACTGGATCACGCTCTGGCGATGTTTTTCGTTGATCAGCGGTCCTACATGGACGCCGTCGGTAAACGGATGTCCGACGCGCAGCCCGCGTGTTAATTCCAGCAGCCTCGCCATCAGCGGGGCGTAAATACTCTCGTGGATAAACAGCCGCGACCCGGCGATACACGCCTGCCCCGCCGAGCTGAAAATGCCGTAGCAGATCCCGCGCGCGGCCTGTTCGATATCGGCATCCTCCAGCACGATGGTCGGCGATTTGCCGCCCAGTTCCAGCGAGGCCGGGATCAGTTTTTCCGCCGCCACGTGCGCCAGATGACGGCCCGTGGTGGTGCCGCCGGTAAAGGAAATTTTCCGCACGCGAGGATGACGCGCCAGCGCATCGCCAATCACCGAGCCTTTGCCCGGCAGGACGCTCAGCAGCCCGGCGGGCAGCCCGGCCTGTTCAAAAATCCGCGCCAGCTCCAGCGCCATCAGCGGCGTGGCTTCGGCGGGCTTGAGGATCACCGCGTTCCCGGCGGCAATCGCCGGTGCGACCTTCTGCATTTCGCTGGCAATCGGCGAGTTCCACGGCGTGATGGCCGCCACCACGCCAAGGGGCTCGTAGCAGCTCAGCGTCAGCAGATCCGGCTGGCGCGGCGTCGGAAGTTCCCCTTCCAGCAGCTCGCAGGCGGCGGCAAAGTAGCGCGCCGTTCCCGCCGCGCTCATCACCAGCCCGCGTGCTTCCGCCAGCGGCTTGCCGTTATCACGGCTCTGCATCTGCGCCAGCGCATCGACGCGGGATTCAATAAGATCGGCAACGTTATGCAGGATCTTCGCGCGCATGTGCGGCAGACTGTTACGCCATGCGGGATCGCGCCAGGCGCGCTCTCCGGCGGCTACCGCCTCCTCCAGGTCATCCAGACTGGCGGCATTCAGCGTCGCGTTGAGCGACCCGTCTGCCGGAAAGTGGCTCTGCATCGGGTTGCCGCCGCCGCGTCGCCACTGGCCGCCGATAAAAATCTTCAGATCGTCCATCGTCACTCCTCAGCTCAGGGCCAGCTCGCGGCAGGCGCGCACCGCGCTCAGTGCCGCCAGGGTGGAGGTTTTAGGATTAGAAGCCAGCGGCAGTCCGCTCAGTTCCAGATGGAACTCGCCGAATAATCCTTCGACATGCAGCGTGTGGGTGTTACGTTTCGTTGCCGGGTCAACCATCAGTTGCACGCGGGTGTCCTCCATCCCGACGCCGCCGAGCGCCACGGTCGCCGCCACGTTGGCGTTCGCCGGGAACAGGCGCGCCGCCTCGCGGGCGCTGCCCTCGAAGAAAACCTTTGCCTCTGACACCGCATTCAGATCGATAAGCTGCTCGGCATAGCTGCCGCGCCAGCTGGCCGGGCTTTTGCGCGACTGATAGGTGACGCGCTCAAGCCCGCCCTCTTTCGCCGCCGCCAGCCCGTCGATACCGGCCACCGCACCGGAAAGCAGGGTCAGTTTTCCGCCCGCGGCGAGCAGACGCTGCTCCAGCGCGCTGTCCGCCAGCGCGCCGGTGGAAATGATGGCCAGATGCCAGCCGCGACGCAGGATCTCTTCCCCGTACTGGGCCACCGCCTCCTGGCTGGCGCATTCCAGCACCAGATCCGGCGTTTGTGCGCACGCCATCGGCGACGTCAGCGCCTCAACCGCATCGCCAAACTGGTCGTGAATGGCGGGATGGTGAGACGCGCGCGCCACGATCCAGCCGATAGCCACACCGGCGGGCAGGCGCTCAATCACCGCCTGCGCCATGGCGCCTAAACCAATCAACATTACCTTTTTCATGATGTGTCCTTACAGATGGCGGCAGAAGCCGCCGGAAACGTCCAGCGCCGCGCCGGTGGTAAACGAGGCCAGCGGCGAGGCGAGGAACAGCAGCGCCTGCGCGGGCTCCTGCGGCTTGCCGAGGCGCGCCATCGGAATGCCGCGCTTGCGCGCGATCTCCGCCGTCCACTCCGGCCAGCTCTGGCTTTTATCCGCCCGGCTTTCAAAGCGGCGCTGCCACTGGCCGGACTCGACCATACCGAGCAGTATGGAATTGACGCGAATCCCTTTGCCCACCAGCTCTTTCGAGAGCGTCAGCGTCATGTTCAACAGCGCGGCGCGGGCTGCCGACGTGGCGATCATGTGCTCTTCCGGCTGAAGCGCCAGCAGGGAGTTCACGCAGGTGATGGAGGCGATGTCGGACCGTTCCAGCAGCGGCTGAAACGCCTGCACCGGGTTAATCACCCCGAACAGTTTGAGTTCGGCTTCGTGCAGCCACGCCTCGCGCGGGGTGTCATGGAAGTGCGCCACGTAGCCCTGCCCGGCGTTGTTGATCAGCATATCCGCCGCGCCAAAACGCGCCTGCACCGCATCCGCGAAGGCCTGAACTTCGTCGGCATTCAGCACGTCGCAGCGGAAAGCGAAAATCTCCCCGTGGGGAAATTCGTTTTGCAGCGTCGCATGGGCGCTGGCGAGCCGGTCCTCGTCACGGCCGCAGAAGGCGACTTTCGCCCCTTCCCCCAGCAGCAGGCGCAGCGTTTCAAAGCCAATGCCGGAAGAACCGCCGGTGACTACCGCTACGCGCCCGTCAATTTGTGCATTCATCGCGCACCTCTTCGTTAATGCGTAAAAGCTGTTGGTTGAAAAACGCGTCGTTATCGAGATAGCTGGCGTGCCCGGCCTGCGGAATGGCGATAAACGGCATGCCGTAGCGCAGCGCCAGACCCTGAACCAGCTCCGGCTGGGTGATGGCATCCTGCTCGCCGCACCAGACTTCAAAACTGCCGGAATAACGCTTCAGCCAGCCGTGGATGTCGTCATGCGCCAGCATCCACGAGGCGGCAAGGTAGCCTTCCGGGCGCAGCACCCGCATGCCCGCCGCGACGGTGGCGATATCTTCCGCGCGCGCGCCGGGGCGCAGCAGCTTCGGGGCGCGGGTCTGGGCGAGGATTTCGCCCCCCAGCGCCATCTGCTGCTCTCGGTTGCGCCAGACCTGCTCCCGCTGCTCCGGCGCGGCATTGCCGTACCCCTGCGCCGCGTCGGCCAGCACCAGATGAATGACGCGATCCGGGAACTTTGCCGCAAAGGCGCTGGCCACCAGCGCCCCCAGGGAATGGCCGACCAGCACTGCCTGCCAGACACCGGCGCGATCCAGCATGGCCGCCAGCGCGTCGGCGTAATCCCCCGCGTTTGCCCGCGCTACGGCCAGCATCGGGCTTTCGCCATAGCCCGGCATGTCCCACGCCAGCACGCGAAAACCGTTCAGCGCCATCTGCTTGTGCCAGGAGGCGGCGCCGGAGCTGATCCCGTGCAGCAGCATCAGCGGAATGCCGCTTCCCTGTTCACGAAAACCCGTCATCATGCCCCCTTAGTTCCGCTTCACTTTGGAAAGCGGATGATCGGACGGATAGGTCGGGATTTCCGGCTTATTGGTCCCCAGCATGACGCACATCAGCGCCTCTTCTTCACCGTGGTTAAACAGGCCGCGATAGATGCCCGGCGGAACGGAGATCAGGTCACGCTCGCGCAGCACGGTTTCGGTGTAGTTGTCGCCGTCCTGGATCATCAGCGTGATCTGCCCCTTGAGCATGAAGAACACCTCTTCCACGTCGTCGTGCAGGTGCAGCGGTCCTTCGCACTTCGACGGCAGCACCATGGTGGAGAAGGTAAAATGGTCCGCCTGCACGGTATTGGTGTCGTTCGCCACGCCGGTTGCGCCGGTGCCGATGTAGCGCATCTGCGCCCGGCGATATTTCGGATCAAAATCGGCCTGGAACTTCAGCGCGTTCCAGTCGTATTTACGGCCTTCGAAGCGCGCGATGCGCGACTCGACCCACTCTTCCATCGTCAGATGGTCAGGTTTGATGCCTGTTTTGTTGGTTACGATTGAATCAGTCATGACACTCTCCTCAGTAACGTCTCAGCAGCGGCAGTAACAGGACGCAGCCCACCGCCGCCATCACCGCCAGAAAAATCAGCCCGGAATCCATGCTGTGGGTAAAGGCGATCAGCGCGCCCATCACCGCCGGCGACAGCGCGCCCGCAAAGTTTCCCAGCCCGTTGAAGATACCGCCCGCCGTGGCGCTCACCCGGGGATGGGTGGCCTTCGCCAGCAGGGCGAAAATGTTGGGTGCGCCGGTGCCCCACATAAAGGTGCTGAAGCTCATCGCCGCAATGATGGCAAGCGGGGTGTCGAGGTGCATCACCGCCGCCAGGCCTACCGCCGCCCCCGCCATCGAGATAAAGCAGGCCGCCGCGCGCTTATCGACCCGGTCAGAGAGCCACGCGCCAATCACTTCCCCTGCCAGCATGGCGATGAACGGCATCGACGACAGCCAGCCCGCATGCTCCAGGTGGATGCCTTTGCCCTTAATTAAGTAGCCAGGCAACCAGCCGTTGATGCCCCACAGGTAGGTCAGGAAAGCGATGTTAAAGATGCAGATGATCCAGAAGTGCGGGCTGACAAACAGCTCGCGCCGTGCGGCGCGCCGCTCGTCCTGTGATGCCTGCGAGGTACCGGGTTTTGCCTCCAGGCGGATCCCGCGCAGACCAATGCGCACAAAGATAAGCACCGGCACGGTAAGCATGGCCATCACAAAGAAAGTGCTCTGCCAGCCAAAGGTGTTTAGCAGCCAGAGGGAGAGCGGGAAACCAATCGCCGCGCCCACCGGGGTGCCCAGCAGCCACAGCATGGTGGCGCGTGCCTGCAAATGCTGCGGGAAGTTGTGGCGTACAATGGCGAAGGCCAGCGGGAACAGCGGTCCTTCCGCCACGCCCAGCAGAATACGCAGGACGATCATCAGCGTGTAGTTATGGGTAAAGCCCATCGCCACCATCAGCACGCACCACACTGCCATCATCCCGGTGAGCAGGCGCAGCGGCGCGATTTTGTCGCCTAAACCGCTTAAAAACACCGATGAGAAGCCGTAGCTCAGCAGGAAAGCGCTCATCAGAATGCCGAGGCGCGTGGTGTCGAAATCAATGCCCATCGCCTGCTGGAAATGGGTATCTGAAAAGAGCGCCGCGATGCTGATTTTGTCGAAAAACGCCAGCAGCACGCAGGCCAGCAGCGACAGCGGGATGGCCCAGCGCACCGCTTTTTCGGGCGTGCGGGTCCCCTCACCGCTCGCCTCAACCGGCGCGGTGTTAGTCTCTAGTGTGGTCATTTCTCCCCCTACGGGTGCGGGTTAGCTATCGCAGTGACATCAGTGAAAATGTCGGGTCGGCAAGCGGTACGTCCGACAGATCCCGCCCTGCCGCCATCCAGCGCTTCGCCAGCTTGACGGTGCGCGCATCGTTGAACGCCACAAGCTGCGTTAGCCGCCCGTTGTCGTCCAGCGAGAAGTACAGCGCCTCTTCACGCAATATCGTTCGGCAGCCTGCCTGCGGAATGCCGAGGATCTGAATGTTGTGCTGGTATTGATCCGACCACAGCCACGGCGCGTCGTCATAACCTGGCGCATCGGGATTGAGCATCGCTTTCGCCGTCGCCACCGCCTGATTCTGGGCGAAGGCCCAGGACTGGATGCACAAGCCGTAGTGATGGTGCTGGGCGACATCTCCTGCGGCAAAGATGAACGGATCCGAGGTGCGTCCCTGGGCATCCACCACGATCCCGCGCCCGGTTTTCAGCCCCGCGTCACGCGCCAGCTCCAGATTGAGATCGACGCCGATCCCCACCACCACTGCATCAAAGGTTTCACGGTTGCCGTCGCAGTGGACGACCGGCAGGCCGCCGTCGTCCTCCAGCTCCAGCGCGCCGCA
The DNA here is from genome assembly GCF_049237785.1 of Enterobacter cloacae complex sp. SHL022. Classification (NCBI taxonomy): domain Bacteria; kingdom Pseudomonadati; phylum Pseudomonadota; class Gammaproteobacteria; order Enterobacterales; family Enterobacteriaceae; genus Enterobacter; species Enterobacter cloacae complex sp. SHL022. Next base: position 355,432 of record NZ_JBMKJH010000002.1, read on the forward strand.
GCCGGTACGGATCTCCACCCCCTGCTCGCGGTGGATGGCCTCCAGGCGCTGCGACACCTCGCCGCTCACCGAGCGCATGCACAGCGCAGGCTGCTGCTCGAACAGCGTGACCGCCACGCCGCTTTTCCGCGCGGAAGCGGCAATCTCAAGGCCAATCCAGCCGCCGCCGATAATCGCGAGTTTGTGACTTTCCGACAGGCGACTTTTCAGGCGCTGCGCGTCCTGCCAGTGGCGCAGGGTATAGACCTGCGGATGGCTGGCCCACGCCTGCGAAGGCAGGCGCGCCCGACCGCCGGTAGCGATTAAAAGGATGTTGTAACTAAGCTGCTCGCCGTTGCTAAGAAGGACTTTTTTTTCAACGCGATCGACAGATTTTGCGCGCAGCGGTCGGTACCAGGTCAGGTTCAGCGCCTGCTGCACCTCGTCGGTAAACAGCCTTGGAAGCGCCGCGTCCGGTTCCAGCAGAGACGCTTTTGACAGCGGCGGGCGCTCATAGAAATCCCATTCCTCTTCCGCTACCACGCAAATCTCGCCGTCGAAGCCCTCGTCACGCAGGGTTTTCGCCGCCCAGCCGCCTGACTGGCCGCCGCCGATAATGACAATGCGCGATGTCATACCGCCTCCGGCTTTTTCTGCTGACGGCGCGTGTCGTGGTCAATCCCGCCTTCCACCGCCCACTCGGTGAAGGAGACCAGGGAATGCTCCAGCTCGCGCGGCTGCCAGTTTTCCGTCAGGTAATCATCGTTGGTGTAATACTCAAACGCGCCGCCGGTCGCGCTGTTGACGTACCAGAAGTACGCCGACGACACCGGATGACGGCCCGGCCCGATAAAGGTACTCCAGTCATGTTTATTCATCGCGATACCGCCGCCGATCACCTCGTGGATGTCGCGCACGGTGAAGGCCACGTGGTTAAGGCCGCGCTTGCGGTTCGGCAGTTGCAGCAGGAACAGGTTGTGATGGCCGCCACGCACGCCGCAGCGCAGGAACACGGCGCGGTTGATATAGCGATCCGAGACCTGGAAGCCGAGCACCTCGCGGTAGAATTTTTCCACCGCCGCCAGCTCCTCCACGAAGAACACCACATGCCCCACGTTGATCGGCTGGGCGCGATCGTAAACCGGGCTGGGGGTGTCGATACGGCGGGCGTCGCCCCACTGGTTTATTGGCTCGACGTTAAGCTCCACGTCGGTCTGCTGGGTCACCTGCACGCGCAGCGTCATGCCGTTCGGATCGAGGCATTCCAGCGCGTCGCCCACTTCGCGAAAGCCGGGCTGCTGCGCCAGCTTCGGGCGCAGCGCGTCGAGATCGGACTGTGCGGCAACCGCCCAGGTCATGCGGCGCAGGGTGTTGCCCGCTTCAAACGCGGGCGGCAGGTCGGGGCTGTCGATCGGGTTAAGCTCCACGCGCGCGCCGCTCAGGGTGGTGAAACGCTGGCCGCTGGCATCGCCCGTCAGGCCAAAATCACGCATAAATTTGGCGCAGTGCGTCAGGTCTTCCACACCAAATTCCAGCTTTTCAATTCCGGTTACACTCATCGTTCGTTGCCTCATCTGGCCCAGATTGGGCGTAAAACATGCCCGACGCAGTCAAGCGCCTGGCGTTAACTCACTGATTTAACTGGCCTGTGATAGATACCCTAAGAAGCCAGAAATTTTATCCGCCGCAAGGCGAACCTCGTTTTGCAGGCGCTCGCGGTCGCTCTGCGGGATCTCCTCCGACGGCACCAGAATGCTGACTACCGCCGCCACGCGGCCGCTTCGGTCATACACCGGGTAGACGATGGAAGAGATGCCGTGGCGGAAGAAGGATTCGCCGATGACATACCCGCGGGCTTTGTCCTGCTGCACCATCTGCCACAGGGCTTCACGGTCGTGAAGCTGCCCCGGCGTGTTGCCCGGCAGACGCTCATGCGGGAACAGCTGTTCGAAATCAGCGCGGGAAATATCGGTCAACAGCATGCGGCCCAGCGAGGTACAGTGCACCGGCAGACGGGTACCAATGCTGACCTGGTTGATACGCGACCCGGCGGCGCTGACGCGGGCGATGTAGATAATGTCGCGCCCGTCGCGGATCGCCAGATGGCTGCTGCACTGGCTCACGTCGCGCAGTTGCTCGATCACCGGCTGGCCGACCTGCGCCACGTCCAGCGAGGCGATGTACTCAAAGCCAAGACGCAGCACGTTCATGCCCAGCGAAAAGGTATTGGTGCGCGTGTTGCGCTCCAGAAATCCCATGTACTCCAGCGTCTGCACCACGCGATAGGCGGTCGCCTTCGGCATATCCACCAGCCGGTGCAGCTCGGCAAAAGTCAGATCGCGATGCTGCTCGCCAAAGGCCAACAGCAGCTGTAAACCGCGCTCCAGCCCCGGCACCAGATACTTCACTTCCTGATCGTTTGCCATCATCGCCCTACCTTAGTTAAAGACAAAACCGCCGTTGACCGGGATCAGCTGTCCGGTGATGAACCGAGACAGATCGCTTAACAGCCAGACCACGCTGCCGGTGACATCTTCCGGCTGCTGCGCGCCGGTTAACGCGCGTCCGTTTTCGTAGAGCTGATGCCGTTCGGCGGGGACATATTCCGTCGCCTCGACGCGGGTTAACCCCGGCGCGATGGCATTAATGCGTATACGCTTTTCACCCAGTTCGCGCGCCATTGATCGGGTCATGGCAATGACGGCCCCCTTGCTGGCGACGTAGGCCATCAGGCGCGGCGCGCCCCACAGCGCGGTGTCGGACGCCACGTTCACAATGCCCGCCCCTTCACGCAGCAGCGGCACGGCGGCGCACGTCACCAGCCAGGTGCCTTTGACATTGACGCTCATCACCCGATCCCAGAGATCCGGATCGTAATCGAGCATGTTTTTGCCGCCGACGCCCGTCGCCATCGCCGCGTTGTTCACCAGGCCATCGATCTGACCCTGCTCGCCAATGGCGCTGAACACCTGCTCAATGGACTGTGGATCGGCCAGATCGATAACGTGCGGTTCGATCGCATAGCCCCGCTCGCTCAGGGCGTGGGCGCTTTCGGCCAGCTCGCCCTTCAGGATGTCGCACATCACCACCGCCGCGCCCTGCTCCGCGCAGGCTTTGGCAAAGTGAAAGCCCAGCCCGCGCGCGGCGCCGGTTATGACGATGCGCTTGCCGCTCAGCAGCCCGTTCATCAGGCGGCTCCCTGCTGTGCTTCACGCATCGCCAGCTGCTCTTTGGCGGCCTTTTGCATCATGCGGCGCAGGCGCGAAAGACCGACGTCGTGCTGATACAGGTACTCATGATCGCGCGCGTTTGGCGCCAGGCTTTCCAGCACCACGCGGTCCTGCTCCAGCACTTCCCAGTGCAGTTTTTCCAGACGGTTGCGGTACATGAAACGCCACATATCGCGCTGCCAGCCCTGCACCCGGCGAATGCGCCAGAAGAAGACGCGGCAGTTGTCGTTATCTTCCGGCACCACCATGCCTACGATAAAGAAGTGGCCGCCCGGCCCGAAGCGCTTCTTGTACGGAATGGAGAGGCGCATCCAGCAGGTGCCGCTGTTGCCCAGCTCCACCCAGTCAAAATTGACGCCGCTCTGCCCTTTCTTCTCGAAAATAAAACCGGTTTTGGTCGGCTGGAGCACCATGTCGGCCTTGCGATCCCCTTCCGCCATCGAGTGCGACGAGGAGTGCAGATAGGTGCCGTGCATCGGGTCCATCACGTTTTCCAGCGCGTACTGGTAATTGCATTTCCACGCGGCGGTGCAGAGGAAGTTGCTGAAGCTGTCCGTATCGGCGAGCTCGTCCGGGAAGGTCAGCTCGTCCGGCTGCTGGTCCGCGGTGACGCCAAACCAGAGGAAGATGGCGCCGTGCGCCTCCTGCACGTTATAGCTGCGTACGCACTGCTGGCCGACCAGCGGACATTTATCTACGGCGGGCACGTCTTTCACTTCGCCGTTGCCCGCCACCTCTACGCCGTGATACCAGCAGGCAATGCGGTCCCCGAGGTTCCAGCCCATCGACAGGCGCGCGCCGCGGTGCGGGCAGCGGTCCTCCAGCGCCTGCACCTGGCCATCTTTATTGCGCCAGACCACAATCTGCTCGCCCAGGCGGGTGATGCCCACCGGCGCAGACTGCACTTCCCAGCTCGCCAGCACCGGATACCAGAGGCCACGCAGGCCTTTATCCAGATAATGTTGTACGGTCGTCGTCATCGCGTTGCCCTCAGTAGCCGTTAACCTGTAAGAATGCCTGGAAGCTGGCGTCGCTCCACGGCTCGCCCTGCTGGTCGTGCATGCGCACCGCGTTCAGCCCGCTTACCAGCTCCGGCAAGGTTTCAACGCCCTGCTCGAAGAGATCTTCCAGCGTCGCAATCAGCTTCACTTCCCAGCTTTCCGGCTCGCGGCTGCGGGTTTGCCAGATCAGGTTGGTGTAATCACCCGGCTTATGAATGGCGCCATTACCGCCCTCTGCCGGTGGGGTAAACTGGCGGCTTTCCGGCAGCGCCGGGTTGAAGTTCAGGGTGTCGCTCATGCCACGGTCTCCTCGACGAAGGTAATCTGAATCTGGTTTTCAAAGACCCGAACCGGGTAGCGGTTGAGGTTGCGCCCGCCGGGGCCGTGCAGGCACTGACCGGTTTTGACGTCGAATACCGCCTCGTGCAGCGGGCATTCCACCTTGCCGTCTTCCACGAAGCCCTGACTCAGCAGGGCATAGGCGTGCGGGCATACGTCCTCCAGCGCGTAATATTCACCGTCGATCAGGTAAACGCCGATCTCTTTACCGTCGACGTTGCCGCTAAAAGGGAAATCTTCCTGTACTTGCTCTGCGTCACATACGCCTATCCAGCTCATCACGATCCTCCAGGCTTTTGTTTCATATATGAAACTCTGTTTCTTATTTAATACGGTCAATATAAAAGCGATGAATGTTTCGTCAAGTGACAATGTGACGAATTTGTTAATTGATCAGCAATTAATTAACTAAGTGTGCAAGGGATCACGAAAAAATGCAGCGATATGAAATTTTCATTATTGCAGCGTGAGAAATACGTTTTTTTAATGGCCTCTTATTTTGAATAAAAGATATTGACTTCCTTTCTTTTTACTCTTTAAAAATAAATGAACGTCACCTCTTTCGCGTTTCACCTGTGAAACTCATTTTTAATTTATCTTTACTAAACAAAGAGTTTCACAGGTGAACCATTTTAGCTCCGTGACAATCACATTGATGAAAAATATAAGTTACAAAAAACGTAAGGCGGACATGATGACGGCAAGATGGCAAGGCACGATTGCGCTTTTATTACTCATTATTATTTCGTACGTCGATCGGGTAAATATCTCGGTAATGATTTTAAACCCGGAATTTGCCGAACATTTTCAGTTAAATGAAAACAGAATGTTACAGGGCCTGCTCATGACCTGCTTTCTTCTGGGTTATGGTTTTTCCGCTCTATTATTAACGCCGGTTATTGAAAGCAAACTTCATTATCGGCAGGGATTATTAAGCAGCATTGCGATTTGGGCCGCGGTCTGCGCGGCTTCACCTTTGCTCGGCTCGCTGACGGGAATGCTCATTGCCCGCGTGATTCTGGGGATCGCGGAGGGTCCGCTATTTTCGCTGAAAACGCGCTTTATCAGCGATAACTTTAGCGCGCAAGAGATCGGTAAACCCAACGCCGTGACCGCGCTGGGCGTCTCGCTCGGGCTGGCCGTGGGCTTTCCGCTGGTGACCTGGCTGATGTCGCATCTGGGCTGGGCCGGATCGTTTTATGCACTGGCGGCAATCAACCTTCTCCTCGGGGGCAGCTTAATCTGGCGTTTTCTGCCCGCGCCGCGCAAGCTCCCGACCGCGAAAAAACCGGGGTTTGTCCACACCTTCACGCTGGCCTGGCAGACGCCGCTGCTGGGCTGGATCATGGTGGTTGAAATCGCCACCCTGAGCTATCTCTGGGGGAGCAGCGCCTGGCTGCCCGCGTGGCTGCGTGACGAGCATCATTTCTCGCTGCATGCCACGGGCTGGCTTGCGGCGATCCCCTTCCTGCTCAGCCTGGGGTCAAAGTTTCTGGGCGGCGTGCTGCTCGACAAAATGCGTCCGGAACAGGCACCGGTGCTGTTTGTGGTGGCCGGGGCGATGACGGCGCTGTCCGTGGTCGCGCTGATGCTCAGCCATCAGCCTGCCTGGCTGGCGCTGTTTATGCTTTCGGCTAATGTCTTCTGGGGGCTACAGGGGGCGGCTATTCCGGCGGTGATCCAGCATCACGCCGCGCGGGAAGCGGTGGGCAGCGCTTACGGCATAATCAATGGGATCGGCAATATCTGCGCGGCGTTTATTCCGCTGCTGATGGGGATGGTGATGAGATCGGTGGGGTCGGTCAGTTCAGGCTTTTCGGTGCTGGTCGTTTCGCAGGTTATCACCCTGCTTGCCGGGGGAATGTTGCTGCTGCGCATGCGGCGCGCAGCAGCAATCAGCGCGTAAGGCTTATTCGCCTTTTTTCGCCGCCTGGATGTAGAGCATTTCCAGCGCCAGGGTCGCCGCGGCCAGCGCGGTGATCTCGGACTGGTCATATGCCGGAGCCACTTCCACCACGTCCATCCCGACGATGTTCAGATCCTTCAGGCCGCGCACCAGCTTGATGGCGCGGTCTGATGTCAGGCCGCCGATCACCGGCGTACCGGTACCCGGTGCGAATGCCGGATCCAGGCAGTCGATGTCGAAGGTCAGGTAGACAGGCATATCGCCGACGATCTGCTTAACCTGAGCCAGAATATCGTCCACGCCGCGATCGTTCACCTGGCCCGCGTCCAGCACGGTAAAGCCGTTGTCTTTGTCAAACTCGGTGCGGATGCCGATCTGCACGGAGTGGTTCGGATCGATCAGGCCTTCCTTCGGCGCGGTGTAGAACATGGTGCCGTGGTCGAACTCGCAGCCGTTCGCGTAGGTGTCGGTGTGCGCATCGAAGTGCACCAGCGCCATTTTGCCGAAGTGCTTCGCGTGGGCGCGCAGCAGCGGCAGGGTCACGAAGTGGTCACCGCCGAAGGAGAGCATGCGTTTACCGGCCGCCAGCAGCTTCTCGGCGTGCGCCTGCAATTTTTCGCTCATCTCACGCGCGTCGCCGAAGGCGTACACCAGATCGCCGCAGTCCACCACGTTCAGGCGCTCGCGCATGTCGAAGTTCCACGGGAAGCGGTTGTGCTCCCAGGCCAGGTTAGTGGAAACCTGACGGATCGCCGCCGGACCATGACGACCACCCGCGCGACCGGACGTTGCCATGTCGAACGGTACGCCGGTGATCACCCAGTCCGCATCGCTGTCGTACGGCTGGAAGTTCATCGGAAGGCGTAAAAAACCAAACGCGTTAGATACCAGAGAGTTATCGTACTGATGACCTAAAGTGCTCATGTCCTGACCTCTTATAAAGTCGATACATTAAAAACAGATGAAAAAAAATCCCCTCCGCGTCGTTAAACCCGACGAGGAAGGGATTGATTCGTAAATCGCTAATTGGGGCGAATTATCGCCGTTAATTCATACGGGTTCAAGTGAGTATAGGGCATTGTGCGGTCTGTTGCCCTCACCCCGCCCCTCTCCCACGGGGAGAGGGAGTTTACCTACTCATCTTCCAGGTAGGTGTACCCGTACAGACCCGCTTCAAACTCTTCCAGGAACTGCTGCTGCAAGGCATCGTCCAGACCGGTGTTTTTCACCTGATCGCGGAACTGGGTGAGCAGTTTTTTCGGATCCAGCTGAACGTATTCGAGCATGTCCGCCACGGTGTCCCCTTCGTCGGACAGCTCAACCTCCACGCTGCCGTCAGGGAAGACAAACACGTCAACCGCTTCGGTATCACCGAACAGGTTGTGCATGTTGCCGAGGATCTCCTGATACGCCCCCACCATAAAGAAGCCCAGCATTGGCGGGTTCTCCGGATCGTACTCCGGCATTGGCATCGTCGTTGCGATACCGTCACCGTCAACGTAATGGTCAATCGCGCCGTCAGAGTCACAGGTGATGTCCAGCAGCACGGCGCGGCGTTCCGGGGCGTGGTTCAGCCCTTCCAGCGGCAGAACCGGGAATAGCTGGTCGATACCCCAGGCATCCGGCATCGACTGGAACAGGGAGAAGTTGACGTACATTTTGTCCGCCATACGCTCCTGCAACTCGTCGATAATCGGACGGTGCGCGCGGTTGCTCGGGTCGAGCTGTTTCTGCACTTCGTGGCACATATTCAGGTAGAGCTGCTCGGCCCACGCGCGCTCTTGCAGGCTGAATGTGCCTGACGAGTAGCCGACGTGAATATCGTGCAGGTCCATCTGGCTGTCGTGCAGCCATTCGCGCAGGGAACGACGCGTGCCAGGCTCGTGCATCTCCTGCCAGGTTTCCCACATGCTTTGCAGGGAACGTGGGGCATCGTCTGCCGGAGGCGTGGCTTCGGTGATTTCGCTACGCTCAACGCCAATGATGTTAGAGACCAGTACCGTATGGTGCGCCGTGACCGCGCGGCCGGATTCGGTGATCACCGTCGGGTGCGGCAGGCCGTGCTCTTCGCAGGCATCGCCAATCGCCCAGATGATGTTGTTGGCATATTCGTTCAGGCCATAGTTTACCGAACAGTCAGACTGCGAGCGGGTCCCTTCGTAGTCCACGCCCAGGCCGCCGCCCACGTCAAAGCACTGAATATTCACGCCGAGCTTATGCAGCTCAACGTAGAAACGTGCCGATTCACGCACGCCGGTGGCGATGTCGCGAATGTTGGCCATCTGCGAGCCGAGGTGGAAGTGCAGCAGCTGAATGCTGTCCAGACGACCGCGCTCGCGCAGAATTTCCACCAGCTGAAGCACCTGGTTCGCCGCGAGGCCGAACTTGGATTTTTCACCGCCGGAAGACTGCCATTTACCGGAACCCTGCGACGCCAGTCGCGCACGCACGCCAAGGCGCGGGATCACGTTCAGACGCTCGGCCTCTTCCAGCACGATCGCGATTTCGGTCATCTTCTCGATCACCAGATAGACCTTGTGGCCCATCTTCTCGCCAATCAGCGCCAGACGAATGTATTCGCGATCTTTATAGCCGTTACAGACGATCACCGACCGGGTCATGCCCGCGTGCGCCAGAACCGCCATCAGCTCCGCTTTAGAGCCTGCTTCCAGGCCCAGCGGCTCGCCGGAGTGGATCAGGGACTCAATCACGCGACGGTGCTGGTTGACCTTGATCGGGTAAACGAGGAAATAGTCGCCGTTATAACCATACGATTCCCGCGCGCGTTTGAACGCGGCGTTAATAGAACGCAGGCGATGTTGCAGGATCTGCGGGAAGCAGAACAGTGCAGGCAAGCGCTGACCCTGCGCTTCACGGGTTTTCACCAGTTTAGCGAGATCCACGCGCGCTTCCGGGACGTCCGGATCCGGGCAGACACTGATGTGGCCCAGCTCGTTAACGTCGTAGTAGTTATTGCCCCACCAGGCAATATTGTAAGTGCGCAGCATCTTGCTGGCTTCCTGGGAGCTCATCGCAACCTCCTGCATAGAACGTAGTACACCCTGTTCGCCTGCTGACGAAGGCGAAAGCGAAGACATGTCGTCAGACATAGCGAACCTCAACTCTTTGTATTAAGTGTAAAACAGTTGACTACTATCGCAGCGTTATACGGCGATAACAACCCATTAACGGCTCCATTTCCCAGCAGAGTATGCTGAAATCCAGACCGTGCGACCGGTTTCTTATTCATATCATTGTAAAACACGTATCCGAACTCTGTATGACAAGGTTCGGCGAAACCACGAGAAAACTCCTGTATTAACAAGAGCGCCCTTGTTCAGTTTTCACAAAGCGTGACCGGCTCTGGAATCCTGAGAAGCACCGAGATGGGTATAACATCGGCAGGTGTTTAGACCAGAAGTGCGGGTGGGAATCAAATGCGCGCCAGAACGGCTGCGCTGAATGAGCGGAAAACGATGGTTCATTATCTGGTATCACCTCCACGGCCGCCTCTGCTGAAACGGACCACAAGCCAAAGCTAAAAGTTCACTGCTTAACCCGGCTGGAAGTGGCGACACGATGTGTTCATCGAGCGCTTATTTTATATGAGCCGCGCGCCGCGTTTTATACCGAGAAGGTCGCTAAAAAGCAAAACAAAAATGCGCAGGTTGCCAGCGTCGTCAGGAAAAATTTCCAGCAGCGTTTTCAACGCAATGAGAGGTGAGTCAAAAAAAACTGGAAATCGGGTGAAGAAGTGACCTAAAATAGACGTCCAGATGTTAATCCATCCATACCGATTAACACTCAGACTGCCAGTGTCAAAATCCTGTAGGCCTTGGTAGAATTATCTCCTATGGCTATTCCACACAGCAGCTTGAGCTAACCAAATTCCTCTTAGGTGAAATAAAACATGGCAAAACACCTGTTTACGTCCGAGTCCGTATCAGAAGGACATCCTGATAAAATTGCTGACCAAATCTCCGATGCGGTGCTGGATGCGATCCTCGCGCAGGATCCAAAGGCGCGCGTAGCGTGTGAAACCTATGTCAAAACCGGCATGGTTCTGGTTGGCGGTGAGATCACCACCAGCGCATGGGTTGATATCGAAGAGATCACCCGTAACACGGTGCGTGAGATCGGCTATGTACATTCTGATATGGGCTTTGATGCCAACTCCTGCGCCGTACTGAGCGCGATTGGCAAACAGTCTCCGGACATCAACCAGGGCGTTGACCGTGCCGATCCGCTGGAACAGGGCGCGGGCGACCAGGGCCTGATGTTCGGCTACGCAACCAACGAAACCGACGTGCTGATGCCAGCGCCGGTGACCTACGCACACCGTCTGGTGCAGCGTCAGGCTGAAGTACGTAAAAACGGCACCCTGCCGTGGCTGCGTCCGGATGCGAAAAGCCAGGTGACCTTCCAGTATGACGACGGGAAAATCGTCGGTATTGATGCCGTGGTTCTTTCCACGCAGCATGCTGAAGAGATTGACCAGAAATCCCTGCAAGAAGCGGTGATGGAAGAGATCATCAAGCCGGTTCTGCCAACTGAATGGCTGAGCTCTGCGACCAAATTCTTCATCAACCCAACCGGACGCTTTGTTATCGGCGGCCCAATGGGTGACTGCGGTCTGACCGGTCGTAAAATCATCGTAGATACCTACGGCGGCATGGCACGTCACGGCGGCGGCGCATTCTCCGGTAAAGATCCGTCTAAAGTTGACCGTTCTGCCGCGTACGCTGCACGTTATGTGGCGAAAAACATCGTTGCTGCCGGTCTGGCTGACCGCTGTGAAATTCAGGTTTCCTACGCCATCGGCGTGGCTGAGCCAACCTCCATCATGGTGGAAACCTTCGGTACTGAAAAAGTGCCTTCTGAACAGCTGACCCTGCTGGTGCGTGAGTTCTTCGACCTGCGTCCATACGGTCTGATTCAGATGCTGGATCTGCTGCACCCAATCTACCAGGAAACCGCAGCGTACGGTCACTTTGGTCGCGAACATTTCCCATGGGAAAAAACCGACAAAGCCGCCCTGCTGCGTGATGCTGCCGGTCTGAAATAATCGACTGCCAGCAGCTTAAAAAGGCCAGCCTTTGTGCTGGCCTTTTTTATGTCGGGTGGCGGCTATGCCTTACCCGACCTACGGGTAGTGAGTTTTTGTAGGCCGGGTAAGGCGCTAGTAGCCACCCGACAATGTTTGGAACCGTTTACACCTCACTCTCTATATCGCGCTTTCAGAATATTCTCTTTGCATGATCGCATTTCTTCTGCTGTTACATTCCCTTTCAGTTAAGTCTGAAATTTGTGCAAACGCGATGCACATCAATTAATTTACCTCTATATTTTCAAAGCTTTAATTATTTTTACGGTTACAAGCCAGTGTAACCGATTACACCGTTGTGATTTGACTCACATATTTTTATGAGCCGCTCACCTACTCTTTATATCGTAAAAACTGATAACCCAACTGGAGGGCATAATGCCTGACAATAATAAACAGGGGCGTACGTCCAATAAGGCAATGACGTTCTTCGTCTGCTTCCTCGCCGCTCTGGCAGGATTACTCTTTGGCCTGGATATTGGCGTAATTGCCGGTGCATTACCTTTCATCACCGATGAGTTCCAGATTAGCGCACACACTCAGGAATGGGTGGTTAGCTCCATGATGTTCGGTGCCGCCGTCGGCGCGGTCGGCAGCGGCTGGCTCTCCTTTAAGCTCGGGCGTAAAAAGAGCCTGATGATTGGCGCGATCCTGTTCGTTGCCGGCTCACTGTTCTCTGCCGCTGCGCCTAATGTTGAAGTGCTGATCATCTCCCGCGTGCTGCTCGGTCTGGCAGTGGGCGTGGCGTCTTATACTGCCCCGCTGTACCTGTCTGAAATCGCTCCGGAAAAAATCCGCGGCAGCATGATTTCCATGTATCAGCTGATGATCACTATCGGTATTCTGGGGGCTTATCTCTCCGATACCGCATTCAGCTACAGCGGCGCATGGCGCTGGATGCTGGGCGTCATCATCATTCCTGCCATCCTGCTGCTGATTGGCGTCTTCTTCCTGCCGGACAGTCCGCGCTGGTTCGCCGCCAAACGCCGCTTCCATGATGCCGAACGCGTGCTCTTACGCCTGCGTGATACCAGCGCCGAAGCCAAAAACGAGCTGGAAGAGATCCGCGAAAGCCTGAAGGTCAAACAGTCCGGCTGGGCGCTGTTCAAAGAGAACAGCAACTTCCGCCGCGCGGTGTTCCTCGGCGTGCTGTTACAGATCATGCAACAGTTCACCGGGATGAACGTCATCATGTATTACGCGCCGAAAATCTTCGAACTGGCGGGCTACACCAACACCACCGAGCAGATGTGGGGCACCGTGATCGTTGGCCTGACCAACGTGCTGGCGACCTTTATCGCTATCGGTCTGGTGGACCGCTGGGGACGTAAGCCAACCCTGACGCTGGGCTTCCTGGTGATGGCCGTCGGGATGGGCGTGCTGGGTACCATGATGCACATGGGCATTCACTCCCCAACGGCACAGTACTTCGCCGTGGCGATGCTGCTGATGTTTATCATTGGGTTTGCGATGAGCGCCGGTCCGCTGATTTGGGTGCTGTGCTCTGAGATCCAGCCGCTGAAAGGACGTGATTTTGGCATCACCTGCTCTACCGCGACCAACTGGATTGCCAACATGATCGTCGGCGCAACGTTCCTGACCATGCTTAATACTCTGGGTAATGCCAACACCTTCTGGGTCTACGCCGGTCTGAACCTGTTCTTTATTGTTCTCACTATCTGGCTGGTTCCTGAAACCAAACATGTTTCACTGGAACACATTGAACGTAACCTGATGAAAGGTCGTCCTCTGCGCGAAATCGGCGCACACGACTGATCCTCCTGCGGGAGGCGCCTCTTGCGCCTCCCCGCTTCCCGCTTTATGCTCTGCCCCTATGAAAGCACCCCGTCTCCCCATCGCCATTCAGCAAGCCGTTATGCGCAGCCTGCGGGAAAAACTCGCCCAGGCCAACCTGAAGCTCGGCCGCAATTATCCTGAACCGAAGCTGGTCTATCAGCAGCGTGGCACCGCGGCAGGTACCGCCTGGCTGGAATCGTATGAGATCCGCCTCAACCCGGTGTTGATGATGGAAAATCAGCAGGCGTTTATCGAAGAAGTGGTGCCGCACGAGCTGGCGCATCTGCTGGTGTGGAAGCACTTTGGCCGCGTCGCGCCGCACGGCAAAGAGTGGAAGTGGATGATGGAGGCGGTGCTCGGCGTTCCGGCCCGTCGCACCCATCAGTTCGAGCTGGAATCGGTACGCCGCAATACCTTCCCCTACCGCTGCCAGTGCCAGCAGCACCAGCTTACCGTCCGCCGCCATAACCGCGTAGTGCGGGGCGAGGCGACCTACCGCTGCGTTAAATGCGGCGAACCGCTGGTTGCGGAATAATCACGCGAACTTTCAGGAACTTTCCTGATCTGACTGATTGCATACGGGAACAACATTCGTTACGTTGCGGGCTCGTTTTGACACGGAGTGTAAGATGTCCCGTAATGTTTCTCTCGCGGTCGCTTTTCTGGCGACAGCGCTCTCCGGCCATGCTCTGGCCGACGGTATTCACAGTTTCTCTCAGGCAAAAACCGCAGGCGTAAAGATTAACGCCGACGTACCGGGTGATTTCTACTGCGGCTGTAAAATTAACTGGCAGGGTAAGAAAGGGGTCGTGGATCTGGGATCCTGCGGCTATAAGGTGCGCAAGAACGAGAACCGCGCCAGCCGAATCGAATGGGAACACGTCGTTCCGGCCTGGCAGTTTGGCCACCAGCGCCAGTGCTGGCAGGACGGTGGACGTAAAAATTGCGCAAAAGATCCGGTCTACCGCCAGATGGAAAGCGATATGCACAACCTGCAACCCGCCGTGGGTGAGGTCAATGGCGACCGCGGAAACTTCATGTACAGCCAGTGGAACGGTGGCGAAGGCCAGTACGGTCAGTGCGCCATGAAGGTCGATTTCAAAGAGAAAGTCGCCGAACCGCCTGCCCGCGCGCGCGGTAGCATCGCCCGCACTTATTTCTATATGCGCGACCGCTACGATCTCAATCTTTCCCGCCAGCAGACGCAGCTCTTCAATGCCTGGGACAAGCTCTACCCGGTGACGGACTGGGAATGCCAGCGCGACGAACGTATCGCCAAAGTCCAGGGGAATCACAACCCTTACGTCCAGCGGGCTTGCCAGGCGCAAAAGAGCTAACCTACACTACGGCAATTCGCTTATATCGCATGACACATGGAATTTCTGACTATGCGCATCCCTCGCATCTATCACCCTGAACTGATTACCCCAGGCGGCGAAATCGCCCTGTCTGATGATGCCGCAAACCATGTAGGCCGCGTGCTGCGCATGGGTGCAGGCCAGGCGGTTCAGCTCTTTGACGGCTCTAATCAGATTTTCGACGCTGAAATTACGCGCGCCGATAAAAAAAGCGTGCACGTGAAGGTGCTGCGTGGCGACGTGGATGACCGGGAATCGCCGCTGCACATTCACCTGGGCCAGGTGATGTCGCGTGGGGAAAAGATGGAGTTCACCATTCAGAAATCCATTGAACTGGGTGTAAGCCTCATTACGCCACTTTTTTCTGAGCGCTGCGGCGTTAAACTGGATGCGGAACGTCTGAACAAAAAGATCCAGCAGTGGCAAAAAATTGCCATTGCGGCCTGCGAACAGAGCGGCCGCAATCGTATCCCGGAGATCCGCCCGGCGATGGATCTGGAGGACTGGTGTGCAGAAGAGGAAAGCGGGCTTAAGCTCAATCTTCATCCGCGCGCCAGCGCCAGCATCAATACGCTGCCGCTGCCCGTTGAGCGTGTACGCCTGCTGATTGGCCCGGAAGGCGGCCTGTCGGCTGACGAAATTGCCATGACGGCGCGTTACCAGTTTACTGATATTCTGTTGGGACCTCGCGTTCTGCGCACTGAGACAACGGCACTCACCGCCATTACCGCGCTACAGGTGCGATTTGGCGATCTGGGTTGAAGCAAAGACCCATAACCGGAGAAGAAGATGATTAAGCTCGGCATCGTGATGGACCCCATCGCAAACATTAACATCAAGAAAGACTCCAGCTTCGCTATGCTGCTGGAAGCGCAGCGTCGCGGCTATGAACTCCACTACATGGAGATGAACGATCTTTACCTGATCAACGGTGAAGCCCGCGCACGCACCCGCATCGTTAACGTCGAGCAGAACTACGAAAAATGGTACGAATTCGGTACCGAGCAGGATATTGCCCTGGCCGACCTCAACGTCATCCTGATGCGTAAAGATCCGCCGTTCGACACCGAATACATTTATTCCACCTATATCCTTGAGCGTGCCGAAGAGAAAGGCACGCTGATCGTCAACAAGCCGCAGAGCCTGCGCGACTGCAACGAGAAGCTCTATACCGCATGGTTCTCTGACCTTACGCCGGAAACGCTCGTCACCCGCAGCAAAACGCAGCTGAAAGAATTCTGGCAGAAGCACGGCGACATCATCATGAAACCGCTGGACGGCATGGGCGGCGCGTCGATCTTCCGGGTGAAAGAAGGCGATCCGAACATTGGCGTGATTGCCGAAACGCTGACCGAGCTGGGAACCCGCTACTGTATGGCACAGAACTATCTGCCAGCCATTAAAGACGGCGACAAGCGTGTGCTGGTCGTAGACGGCGAGCCGGTGCCTTACTGCCTGGCGCGTATCCCGCAGGGAGGGGAAACCCGTGGCAACCTGGCGGCTGGCGGCCGTGGCGAACCGCGTCCGTTAAGCGAAAGCGACTGGGAAATTGCCCGCCGCGTCGGCCCTACGCTTAAAGCCAAAGGCCTGATCTTCGTTGGCCTCGATATCATCGGCGATCGTCTGACCGAAGTGAACGTCACTAGCCCAACCTGCATTCGTGAAATCGAAGCGGAATTCCCGATCTCGATCACCGGAATGCTGATGGACGCTATCGAAAAACGTTTACAGAAATAACCTGTGACAGCGCCTGTGTTTATCCCCATACTGGGCGCTGTCGCTTTTTAAACCAGGAAACAGTACCTCTGACAATGAATTTACAGCATCACTTTCTTATTGCCATGCCTGCTCTCCAGGATCCGATTTTCCGCCGCGCCGTGGTCTATATTTGTGAATACAACGAAGACGGCGCGATGGGGATTATCATCAATAAGCCGCTGGAAAACCTTCAGGTTGAAGGGATTCTGGACAAGCTGAAAATCCCTGCTGAAGCGCGGCTGCCGGAAATCCGTCTCGATAAACCGGTGATGCTCGGCGGTCCGCTTGCAGAAGATCGTGGTTTTATCCTGCATACCCCGCCGGTTTTCTCGTCCAGCATTCGTATCTCCGATAACACCGTCGTCACCACCTCTCGCGATGTGCTTGAAACGCTGGGCACTGCCAGTCAGCCTTCTGAGGTGCTGGTTGCGCTCGGTTACGCCTCCTGGGAAAAAGGGCAGCTGGAACAAGAAATTCTGGACAACGCCTGGCTGACGGCCCCTGCGGATATGAATATCCTGTTTAAAACCCCTATCGCCGATCGCTGGCGTGACGCGGCAAAACTGATTGGCATTGATATTCTGACCATGCCTGGCGTTGCGGGGCACGCGTAATGAGCGGCACCCTTCTCGCCTTCGACTTCGGCACCAAAAGCATCGGCGTCGCTGTGGGTCAACGGATCACCGGCACCGCTCGCCCGCTCACTGCGCTGAAAGCTAACGACGGCACGCCGGACTGGAACCTTATTGAGCGCTTGCTCAAAGAGTGGCAGCCGGACGACGTGATTGTCGGTCTGCCGCTGAACATGGACGGCACCGAGCAGCCGCTTACCGCCCGCGCGCGCAAGTTCGCGAACAAAATCCATGGCCGCTTTGGTGTCTCCGTTAAGCTGCACGATGAACGTTTGAGCACCGTCGAGGCACGCGCTGGCCTGTTCGAGCACGGTGGCTTCCGGGCGTTGAACAAAGGCAGCGTGGATTCAGCTTCAGCCGTCATTATCCTCGAAAGCTATTTCGACCAGGGTTACTGAGCGCCGGGGCCTACAGCCGCCCCTGCGCCCGTCGCTCCGCCAGACTCTGCTCAAAGTTCTGCATCCCCGCCTGCTGCCCCGTTTGAATAATGCCCGGCAGTTGCCAGGTTTTGCCTTCGCGGATCAGGTTTGCCGCCGCCGACGTATTCACCAGTAGCTCATACAGCGCCACGCGCCCGCCCTGGACATCCTGACGCAGCTTCTGCGCCAGAACCGCACGCAGGCTTCCCGCCAGTTGATTACGCACCGGATCTTTCTCCTGCGCCGGAAAGGTATCGACCAGGCGCTCGATCGCCTGCGCCGCACCGCGCGTGTGCAGCGTGGCCAACACCAGATGGCCGGTTTCCGCCGCCGTCAGCGCCAGGCGTATCGTCTCGCTGTCGCGCAGCTCACCAAGCAGAATCACATCCGGATCTTCACGCAGCGCGCTGCGCAGGGCCTCGGCAAAGGACGGGCTGTGCAGGCCTATCTCCCGCTGCTGGATCAGGCAACGTTCACTCTGGTACATAAACTCCACCGGATCTTCAAGGGTCAGAATATGCCCGTCCGTCTGGTGATTGAGGAAATCGACCATCGCGGCCAGGGTGGTCGATTTCCCACTGCCGGTGGCGCCGGTGACCAGAATCAGGCCATTGTCATTGGACAAAAGCTCCGGGATCGCGCGCGGCACGCCTAACGCAGAGAGCTGCGGGCACGTCAGCGGCAACAGGCGCAGCGCGATCGAAACGCCGTGCATATGCTTAAACGCACTGCCGCGCAGGCGCTGACGGTCTGCGAGGGTAACGGCAAAATCAACCTGCCCATTTGCCCACCAGGCGCCCTGCTGTTCATCGTTGAGCCACGCTTTTAATAACGCCTCCACATCCGGGGGCGGAAACGGCGCAGGTTCAAGACGGCCTGACCTGCGCCAGCGCGAAGGTGAATCACTGCACAGGTGTAGATCGGAGACGTTATGCTTTACACTAAGGGCCACAATTTCTTCCACATCCATAGACTACTCCTCGGAAAATGAACGACATTGCGCATAACCTGGCACAGGTCCGGGACAAAATCTCAGCCGCGGCAACACGTTGCGGCCGTGCTCCAGAAGAAATTACGTTGCTTGCAGTCAGCAAAACCAAGCCTGCGAGCGCCATCGCAGAAGCGATAGCCGCCGGTCATCGTGCCTTTGGTGAAAACTATGTGCAGGAAGGCGTAGATAAGATTCTCGCTTTCCGGGAACGGGGAAATGCAGACCTGCAATGGCACTTTATCGGTCCGCTACAGTCGAACAAAAGCCGTCTGGTAGCAGAGCACTTCGACTGGTGTCACACCATCGATCGTCTGCGTATCGCTACCCGTTTGAGCGACCAGCGCCCTATTGAGATTCCAGCGCTTAACGTGCTAATTCAAATCAACATCAGCGATGAAAACAGCAAGTCCGGCATTACGCTGAGCGAACTGGATGCGCTGGCGGCGGACGTGGCGGCGCTGCCGCGCTTAACCCTGCGCGGGCTGATGGCTATCCCGGCGCCAGAGTCAAGTTATGAAAGGCAGTTTGCCGTAGCACAGCAAATGGCTGTAGCATTTGAGGCGCTTAAAGCGCGCTATGACACGGTAGACACGCTTTCTCTGGGCATGTCGGATGATATGGAAGCCGCCATCGCGGCAGGCAGCACCATGGTGCGCATCGGCACAGCAATTTTCGGTGCGCGCGATTACCCCCAATAATAAGGAAACCTGAGGAACGCCATGAAGACGTTGACTTTCCTGCTTTCAACGGTCATTGAACTGTATACGATGGCGCTGCTGTTGCGCGTCTGGATGCAGTGGGCCCGTTGTGATTTTTACAATCCATTCTCACAATTTATCGTGAAAATCACGCAGCCCATTGTGGGGCCGCTTCGCCGCATCATTCCGGCAATGGGGCCGATTGACAGTTCATCTCTGCTGATGGCGTTTATTCTGAGCGTTATCAAAGCGATCGTGCTGTTTATGGTCATCACTTTCCAGCCGATTATCTGGATTTCAGCCGTTCTGATCCTGGTTAAAACCGTCGGCTCGCTGATCTTCTGGGTCCTGCTGGTGATGGCGATCATGAGCTGGGTAAGCCGGGGCCGTAGCCCGGTGGAGTACGCGTTGATTCAGCTGACAGAACCGTTGCTGCGTCCAATTCGTAGCCTGCTGCCTGCGATGGGCGGAATCGACTTCTCACCGATGCTTCTCGTTCTGCTGCTGTACGTGCTGAATATGGGTATCGCGGAACTGTTACAGGCGACGGGTAATATGCTGCTGCCGGGGCTGTGGATGGCGTTATGAGTGCAGTTAGCCCCTGCGCCGACGGGCTGGTTTTACGGCTGTACATTCAGCCGAAAGCCAGCCGCGACAGTATTGTTGGGCTGCATGGCGACGAGCTAAAAGTCGCCATCACGGCCCCGCCGGTTGACGGCCAGGCGAATGCGCATCTGACCAAATATCTGGCTAAACAGTTTCGCGTCGCTAAAAGCCAGGTCATCATTGAGAAAGGTGAACTTGGCCGGCATAAACAGGTAAAAATCCTTAACCCGCAATCTATCCCGACGGAAGTCGCGGCTCTGACAGAACAGGACTAAACCATGCAGAAAGTTGTTCTCGCCACCGGTAACGCCGGTAAAGTGCGCGAGCTGGCCTCGCTATTAAATGATTTTGGGCTGGACGTGGTGGCTCAGACCGAGCTGGGCGTGGACTCCGCCGAAGAGACCGGCCTGACGTTTATCGAAAACGCCATTCTGAAAGCGCGCCATGCGGCGCAGGTAACCGGACTGCCCGCGATTGCCGATGATTCCGGTCTGGCCGTGGATTTTCTGGGCGGTGCGCCGGGGATTTACTCCGCCCGCTATTCCGGGCCGGACGCCACCGACCAGCAGAACCTGGAAAAGCTGCTTGTGGCCCTGAAAGACGTTCCTGACGAACAGCGTACCGCGCAGTTCCACTGCGTGTTGGTCTACATGCGTCACGCGGAAGATCCCACGCCGATTGTCTGTCACGGCAGCTGGCCGGGCGTGATCACCCGTGAAGCGGCGGGCAACGGCGGCTTTGGTTACGACCCGATTTTCTTTGTCCCGACCGAGGGCAAAACCGCTGCGGAACTCACCCGCGAAGAGAAAAGCGCGATCTCCCACCGTGGACGCGCCCTGAAACTGTTACTGGAAGCACTGCGTAATGGCTAATTTGCCGCCTCTGAGTCTTTATATTCACATCCCATGGTGCGTGCAGAAATGTCCGTACTGTGATTTCAACTCGCACGCGCTGAAGGGTGAAGTGCCGCACGATGATTACGTCGCGCATCTGCTGGCCGATCTGGATGCCGATGTACCGTACGCACAGGGACGTGAAGTGAAGACCATTTTTATTGGTGGCGGTACGCCGAGCCTGCTTTCAGGCCCGGCGATGCAGACGCTGCTGGACGGTGTGCGCGCACGCCTGAACCTGGCAGCGGATGCTGAAATTACGATGGAAGCCAACCCCGGCACCGTTGAGGCCGACCGTTTTGTCGAGTACCAGCGTGCGGGCGTGAACCGTATCTCTATCGGCGTGCAGAGCTTTAGCGAGCCAAAGCTGAAGCGTCTGGGGCGCATTCACGGCCCGGAAGAGGCAAAGCGCGCGGCAAACCTGGCAACGGGGCTTGGGCTGCGCAGCTTTAACCTCGACCTGATGCACGGCCTGCCGGATCAGTCGCTCGAAGAAGCGCTGGACGATTTGCGTCAGGCGATTGAACTGAACCCGCCGCATCTGTCGTGGTATCAGTTGACCATTGAACCGAACACCCTGTTTGGTTCGCGCCCGCCGGTGCTGCCGGACGACGACGCGCTGTGGGATATCTTCGAGCAGGGCCACCAGCTTTTGACCGCGGCGGGATATCAGCAATACGAAACGTCGGCGTATGCGAAGCCGGGCTATCAGTGTCAGCACAATCTGAACTACTGGCGTTTTGGCGACTATCTCGGAATTGGCTGCGGTGCGCACGGCAAGGTGACCTTCCCGGACGGACGCATTCTGCGTACCGCCAAAACGCGTCATCCGCGCGGGTATATGGAAGGCCGCTACCTGGAGCGTCAGCACGACGTCGAGGCGGTGGATAAGCCGTTTGAGTTCTTTATGAACCGCTTCCGTCTGCTGGAAGCCGCTCCGCGCGCGGAATTTACGCGTTATACCGGGCTGCCGGAGTCAGTGATTCGCCCGCAGATTGACGAGGCGCTGGCGCAGGGGTACCTGACCGAGTGTGATGTGTCCTGGCAGATCACCGAGCACGGCAAGCTGTTCCTGAACTCCCTTCTTGAGTTGTTCCTCGCTGAAAATCCTGAAGGCTGATTCAGAATTTTACATCCCGTTCTGCTGGCTGAGGGAAAGGCTGGCAGAGTGTGGGGATGGAAACAATACGTTCATACGCAAAGCAGCTCAGACGCGAGCTGACACAGGAAGAAAGACGGCTTTGGTATTTACTGCGCAGCCGCCGTTTCGAAAATTATAAATTTCGCCGACAGCACCCGGTAGGTAACTACATTCTGGATTTCGCCTGTTGCGCGGCTCGGCTGGCCGTTGAGCTGGATGGCGGACAACATGATGAAAATCAGGAATACGATCGACAAAGGACATTGTGGTTAAACCATAAGGACTGGCACGTCATTCGATTCTGGAACAACGAACTCTGGAATAACGAAGAGGCGGTGTTAGAAAGGATCCTTGTAACGCTGCAAGCGCTGCAACCCTCACCCCGGCCCTCTCCCTGAAAGGGAGAGGGGGCAAACATCCCCTCGCCCCTTTGGGGAGAGGGTTAGGGTGAGGGGCTAAGTGAATTACTTCAGCGTCCCCACCAGCGCCTTCCGGCTGTCTTCCAGCGACACCACGCGCTTACACACGTCTTTGCCGAACTGCTGGAAATCGGCTTCCTGATTCTTCCACTCGTTCTGAATCGAGGTTTGCAGTCCGCCCAGACTACCCAGTACACCCTGCAAAGGATTACCGCCACCCTTCAGCACCGCTTTGGCGCCCATCTCGTTGATGCTGTCCTGGAGAATGCCGCCCATCGCCTGGTTCACCAGCTGCTGACCGTCGGCACGCACCTGATCGATCGCCTTATAATGGAACGTCAGGCCATCAGAGCGCGTCTCGATAATACGGTTCATCTGCTCTTTCAGCTGCTTATCCAGCTTCGTCAGGCGGGTGCGCATATTGCTGCTCTCCCCCACCTCTTTGGTGATGATTTTATCCAGCGCCACGCGGCTCTTTTCAACGCGGGTCAGCGCGCCATCGTTGATCCAGGGCAGCGCGGTACGCAACTCGGCCTGGTAGTCCATCGCCTGCTCGCGCTGGGCGGCCGTCAGGTTTTGCGGTTTGCCGTTAAAGGTCACGTTGCCATCCGGCGTAATCACCAGATTGCCATTCTCGCCCTTAACCTGCACGGTTTGCGGACTCAGCACCACGTCATCACGCGGGGTGACGCTACATTTATACTCCGCATGGGCGGTGGATCCGATTGCCAGTAAAGCAACAGCCAGCAACGTTTTGCGCATCTTAAACACTCCCTCAGACAAAATGGGCCAGCTAATGCTGGCCCCGTTCTTGCTTTATTAGTCCCACCAAACGTCGAAAAGTTCGCTAACGCGGACATCTTCCAGTTTGTGGTCTTCAAGCCATTTGCGTACCAGCGCCTGATGCTCTTCGGTGCATTTCCCCACTTCCTGGGTGCAAATCAGACCTTCCCACGCCAGATAGCCGCTACCGTCGAAGGCCAGCTTGTTTGGCTCGATCACCTCGTTGATGAACGCATCAACGTCCTGATCGATCTGCTCAACGCTGGTGCCTTCCGGGAAACGCCAGGCAACGGAGAAACCCACTTCCTGGAATTCTTCGATGTGCATCTTTTTACGCAGACGACGGCTACGATTCTTTGCCATTATTTCACCCTCTCGAACATTAAGTCCCATACGCCGTGACCAAGACGATGGCCACGCTGTTCAAATTTTGTCACCGGACGTGAATCCGGACGCGGTACGTAGTCGTTGCTTTCAGACTGATTTTTATACCCGTCCAGGGACGACATCACTTCCAGCATATGTTCCGCATAAGGTTCCCAGTCGGTTGCCATGTGGAAAACGCCGCCCAGCTTGAGCTTACTTTTCACCAGCTCGGCAAACGGTGCCTGAACGATACGGCGTTTATTATGACGCGCTTTGTGCCATGGGTCAGGGAAAAAGAGCTGAACCATGTTCAAAGAATTGTCAGGAATCATTTTGTGCAGCACTTCCACCGCGTCGTGACACATGACGCGCAGGTTCTCAACGCCCTCTTCATGGGCCGTTGCCAGGCATGCGCCGACGCCCGGCGAATGTACTTCAATACCGAGGAAGTTCTGCTCCGGGCGCGCTTTCGCCATAGTGACCAGCGAGGTGCCCATACCAAAGCCGATCTCCAGGGTCACTGGCGCGTCGCGGCCAAACAGGTCGGTGAAGTCGAGCGGTTGCTCGCTGAACTCAACGCCCATCACCGGCCAGTAGTTGTCCAGCGCGTGTTGCTGCCCTTTTGTCAGGCGCCCCTGACGGCGGACAAAGCTGCGAATACGGCGCAGCGGGCGACCGTTTTCATCAAATTCCGGTGAAATGACGTCGTTTTTCATAAAAGAGTTGTCTGCTTGTGAGAATGTTCGGGAAACGGGCATTATCCAAAGTTAAGGCTTCTATGCAAGCATGGGAAAGATCCGGTTTACAGCAGATTGACGCTGTGCTGCAATCTGCGTCCCTGATTAAGCGAATCGATGACCATGCAAGCCTCTCAATTTTCAGCCCAGGTGCTGGACTGGTACGACAAATACGGGCGTAAAACCCTGCCCTGGCAAATTGAAAAAACGCCGTACAAAGTATGGCTCTCCGAGGTGATGTTGCAACAAACGCAGGTCGCGACGGTCATTCCTTACTTCGAGCGTTTTATGGCGCGCTTCCCGACAGTCACCGATCTGGCGAACGCCCCGTTGGACGAGGTGCTGCACCTGTGGACCGGGCTTGGCTATTACGCCCGCGCGCGCAACCTGCACAAGGCCGCACAGCAGGTCGCGACGCGCCACAATGGTAAATTCCCGGAAACCTTCGACGAGGTGGCGGATTTGCCCGGCGTCGGGCGTTCGACCGCAGGCGCCATTCTCTCCCTCTCTTTAGGCAAACATTTCCCTATTCTCGACGGCAACGTCAAGCGCGTGCTCGCACGCTGCTACGCCGTAGATGGCTGGCCGGGTAAGAAAGAGGTTGAGAAACGCCTGTGGGAGATCAGTGAAGCGGTCACTCCGGCGAAAGGGGTGGAGCGTTTTAACCAGGCGATGATGGATCTGGGCGCGATGGTCTGTACCCGTTCAAAACCGAAGTGCGAACTCTGCCCGGTAAACAACCTCTGCGTGGCCTATGCGAACCACACCTGGGCGCAGTATCCGGGGAAAAAACCGAAGCAGACGCTGCCTGAACGCACCGGGTACATGCTGCTGATGCAGCATGGCGACGAGGTGTTTCTCGCTCAGCGCCCGCCGAGTGGCCTGTGGGGTGGTCTATACTGCTTCCCACAGTTTGAGGATGAAGCCTCGCTTCGGGCATGGCTTGAACAGCGCGGCATTGCGGCCGAAACCCTGACGCAACTCAACGCGTTCCGTCATACCTTCAGCCATTTCCATCTGGACATTGTGCCGATGTGGCTTCCCGTGTCCTCATTCACGTCGTGCATGGATGAAGGCACCGCTCTCTGGTATAACTTAGCGCAACCGCCATCAGTCGGGCTGGCGGCTCCCGTGGAGCGCCTGTTACAGCAATTACGTGTCGGTGCAATGGTTTAGCATCGGCAAGACAAAGAGGAATGAGTATGGCCAGAACCATTTTTTGTACTTTCCTACAGCGCGACGCTGAAGGCCAGGATTTCCAGCTCTACCCGGGCGACCTGGGTAAGCGCATTTACAACGAGATCTCCAAAGAAGCCTGGGGACAGTGGCAGAAAAAACAGACCATGCTGATCAACGAGAAAAAGCTCAGCATGATGAACCCGGAACACCGCAAACTGCTGGAGCAGGAGATGGTGAACTTCCTGTTCGAGGGTAAAGACGTCCACATCGAAGGCTATACGCCACCGGAAAAATAATAACGCGCAGCTGCTGCCCGGCTGCGCTGCGCTTGCACGGGCCTACGGTTTTGTAGGTCGGGTAAGCGCAGCGCCACCCGGCAACAGCAACCCCAAAGCAAACACAACACGCACTCCCGGAATGATGAAAAAACTTTTAGCGCTAGCCCTTGTTGCGCCGTTGCTTGTGTCTTGTTCTTCCAAAAAAGGCGATGAATACAACGAAGCCTGGGTCAAGGACACCAACGGTTTTGACATTTTGATGGGGCAGTTTGCCCACAACATCGAGAACATATGGGGATTTAACGAAGTTCTTATTGCCGGACCGAAGGACTACGTTAAGTACACCGACGCCTATCAGACCCGTAGCCACATCAACTTTGATGACGGTACGATTACGGTTGAAACCATCGCGGGGACTGAACCTGCGGCGCATTTACGTCAGGCCATCATTAAAACCCTGCTGATGGGCGACGATCCGGGGTCTATCGACCTCTACTCTGATGCCGATGACATCACCATCTCCAAAGAGCCGTTCCTGTATGGCCAGGTCGTTGACCAGACCGGTCAGCCGATCCGCTGGGAAGGCCGCGCCACGAAATTTGCCGACTATCTGCTGCAAACGCGCCTGAAAAGCCGTACCAACGGCCTGAAAGTGATCTACAGCGTCACCATCAACCTGGTGCCAAACCACCTCGACAAGCGTGCGCATAAGTATCTGGGCATGGTGCGTCAGGCGTCGCGTAAGTATGGCGTGGATGAGTCGCTGATCCTGGCGATTATGCAGACCGAGTCCTCGTTCAACCCCTACGCGGTAAGCCGTTCCGACGCGCTGGGGCTGATGCAGGTTGTGCAGCACAGCGCCGGTAAAGACGTGTTCCGCGCGCAGGGGAAATCCGGCACGCCGAGCCGCAGCTACCTGTTTGACCCGCAGAGCAACATTGATACCGGCACGGCCTATCTGGCGATGCTGAACAATGTCTATCTCGGCGGGATTGATAACCCAACCTCACGTCGCTATGCGGTGATCACCGCCTACAACGGCGGGGCGGGCAGCGTGCTGCGCGTCTTCTCGAATGACAAAGTGCAGGCCGCGAACATCATCAACAGCATGGCGCCGGGGGATGTGTACGCTACCCTCACCACCCGCCACCCGTCTGCGGAATCCCGCCGCTATCTGTATAAGGTGAATACGGCGCAGAAGAACTATCGTCGCCGTTAAAAACCAACACCATCCCTCACCCTGCCCTCTCCCCAAAGGGGAGAGGGTGTTCAAGTTCCCTCTCCCCTTTGGGGAGAGGGTTAGGGTGAGGGGGCATCAGGCCGCACTCACTCCACCCCACCCATACGAAAATGCTATTTGCATCACAATCCAGACTGCAAATTAATGTGGATTGCATTTTTTTGCGGGAGGTAACAAAACATAACGTTGCCAACTGATAGAATTGCATCAAATAACAACCCTGAATGTTCCTATAACAACATATCTCCCGCTCACTTGTGAGGAAAGTAACATGAACCTTAAGCTGCAGCTTAAAATCTTGTCGTTTCTGCAGTTCTGCCTGTGGGGTAGCTGGCTGACTACACTCGGCTCCTATATGTTTGTGACGCTCAAGTTCGATGGTGCGTCGATCGGTGCCGTTTACAGCTCGCTGGGCATTGCGGCTGTTTTCATGCCAACGCTGCTCGGTATCGTGGCGGATAAATGGTTAAGTGCGAAATGGCTATACATGCTTTGCCATCTGGTGGGTGCGGGGACGCTGTTTATGGCGGCCGAAGTGACCACGCCGGGGGCGATGTTTATGGTGATCCTGCTTAACTCGCTGGCGTATATGCCAACGCTTGGCCTGATCAACACCATCTCCTACTACCGCCTGAAATCTGCCGGACTGGATATCGTCACCGACTTCCCGCCTATCCGTATCTGGGGCACCATCGGCTTTATCATGGCGATGTGGGGCGTGAGCTTCGCGGGCTTCGAGCTGAGCCATATGCAGCTGTATATTGGTGCCGCGCTCTCCGTGCTGCTGGCGCTGTTCACCCTGACGCTGCCCACCATTCCGGTGTCTAACCAGCAGAAAAACCAGAGCTGGAGCACCATGCTTGGCCTGGACGCTTTCGCACTGTTCAAAAACAAGCGCATGGCGATCTTCTTTATCTTCTCCATGCTGCTGGGCGCGGAACTGCAAATCACCAACATGTTCGGTAATACCTTCCTGCACAGCTTCGATAACGATCCGCTGTTTGCCGGGAGCTTTATCGTCGAACACGCGTCGGTGATGATGTCCATCTCGCAGATCTCCGAGACGCTGTTCATCCTGACCATCCCGTTCTTCCTGAGCCGCTACGGCATCAAGAACGTCATGCTGATCAGTATCGCCGCCTGGATGTTGCGCTTCGGTCTGTTCGCCTATGGCGACCCAAGCGCGTTCGGCACCGTGCTGCTGGTTCTGTCGATGATTGTTTACGGCTGTGCCTTCGACTTCTTCAACATCTCCGGCTCGGTGTTTGTGGAAAAAGAGGTGAAGCCTGAAATCCGCGCCAGTGCGCAGGGCATGTTCCTGATGATGACCAACGGCTTCGGTTGTATTCTGGGCGGCGTGGTAAGCGGTAAAGTGGTTGAGATGTACACCACCAACGGCATTACAGACTGGCAGCCGGTGTGGCTGATCTTCGCCGGGTACTCGCTGGTGCTGTTCTTCGCGTTCATCGCGCTGTTCAAGTACAAGCATGTTCGCGTGCCGAATGGTGCGCAGCCGATCGCGCATTGATTGTTGTGCCCGGTGGCGCTGCGCTTACCGGGCCTACAAAACCAGACCGTAGGCCGGGTAAGGCGTAGCCGCCACCCGGCTATTTTATAGCAGACAGCACCCACCCCACCGACAGCAAATCCGCGCTGCCGCCCGGACTCAGGTTTCGTTCAATCAGTGCCTTATCCATCTTAAGCAACGCCTCGCGATCCCAGCCACTTGCCAGTAATTCACGCGCGTAGCCCTGAACATAGCGCAGCCCCTGAATGCCGCCGCGTGACACGAGATTACTGTCCTGATTGACCGCCATCAGGCGCAACAGCAGGTCGTGAAGCAACTGTCCGTTCCACTGCCCCAGCGCCTTACCCACCGTCGCAAAGCCGCTCTCCGCCTCGCCTCGCGCCCCGGTTAAGCCGTAATGCTGAAACTGCCGCTCCCCCGCCGTTGCCTGCCCGCTGCGCCCGGCCAGCTCCCGCGCCACCAGCCCGCGACAGATGTTACTTACCTCACAACAGAGGCTATCCGCAGAGATATTTTTCACACGACCGGCGGCGAAGCAGAGCAAACCAAGAGCAAAAATACCGCCCTTGTGGGTATTTACCCCGCCCGTGGCGGCGTACATTGCCTGCTCGCAGGCCATTCCCATTGGGCGGAGAATCCGCAACTGCCGATCGGCAGGTTTGGCCGCATGTGCTTCACCCAGTTCCGCAAACCGGGCAAACCACGGCGTAATCGCCATAATGCTGCGGACAAACAAGGCATGGTCCATATCCCGATGCGAGCCGTTATTGAGCCTGTCCACCAGCCCCGGCTTGGGCGTCAGCTCCAGCTCCTGCCACAGCGCCGCTTCGGCAAGCGCAGGCACGTCAACCGGGCGCGGTTTAGTCGCGAGCAAACCAGTCATCGATCATCTTCTCCACGCGGGAAACCACCTGCTCAACGGGATGGTGGCGCGAACGGGAACACGCGTGGGCGGGCTCGTCGCAAATCAGACAGCGTCTGAGGTGTGAACCCAGCGACTGACGGCCCACGAGGCCGTTTTCAGGGCAGATCACGTCCAGATCCCACAGTCTGCCGAGCGGGTGCGTCTGCTCCAGTTCTGCACAGTGCGCTTTGATTTCCGCCGCCGGATGCGCGACGCACCACAATGCTTCAGGTCCGGTGGGTAGCCAGAGCACCAGGCGGTCCAGCACCTGCCAGCGGTTTTCCCATAGCAGCTGGTCGCACATCTGTAACGCCACCCCCATGGTGTTGCGGTAGCGCAGGCTGTCTTTGATTTCCCCGGGCGTGACCAGCGTGAGGGAGATCACCGGTTGTTGATAGTGCGTAAGCCAGTCAGCCTGGCGGGCTGCGCGGCGCTCTTTCGCCGCCAGCAGTTCCTCCAGGCTGACACCCGCCCGCACGGGTGTCGCTAAAGTCATACTTCCTCCTTCACCTGTCGCACAGTGTCGATCACGCTGCCGTCGCGGTAGCGGATCACCCCGACGATTTTGTCGGTGAACTCAATCGGTTTCGGTACGCCTGTCAACGAAATCGCTCGCTCATACAGCGCGTTGATATCTACAACCTTCATCCCTGCTTCCATGAGTCGTTCGCGGATCTCCGGGCGCGCCGGGTTGACCGCAATACCGTGGTCGGTGACCAGCACGTCAATGCTCTCCCCCGGCGTGAGGCGAGTGGTAACGCGCTTCACGACGGTCGGGATGCGGCTTCGCAGCAGCGGCGCGACCACAATGGTCAGGTTGGCTGCCGCCGCCACGTCGCAGTGTCCGCCGGATGCGCCACGCATCACGCCATCGGAGCCGGTGATGACATTGACGTTAAAGTCGACGTCGATTTCCAGGGCGCTGAGGATCACCACGTCGAGCTGGTCGCAGCTTGCCGCCTTGCTGCCGGGGTTGGCGTAGACGTTGGTGGAGATCTCCACGTGGTTCGGGTTGCGCGCCAGCGAGGCCGCTGCCTGGCCGTCAAAGCACTGGGTGTCGAGCAGCTTTTCGATGAGCCCCTTCTCGTGCAGATCCACCAGGCTGCCGGTGATGCCGCCGAGCGCAAAGCGCGCCTTCACGCCGCTGCGCTCCATCTTCTCTTCCATAAAGCGAGTGCAGGCCGTGGCCGCCGCGCCGGAGCCGGTCTGCATCGAGAAGCCCGGTTTGAAGTAGCCGGAGTGTTCAATCACGTCCGCCGCATAGCGGGCGATCATCAGCTCGCGCGGGTTGCTGGTGACGCGCGCTGCGCCGACGCTGATTTTCGCCGGGTCGCCCACGCTCTCCACCTGCACGATGTAGTCCACCTGATCCTGCACCAGGCTGGCGGGCATATTGGGGAACGGCACCAGCGCTTCGGTCAGCAGCACCACCTTACGGGCAAACTGCGCGTCCACCATCGCGTAGCCCAGCGAGCCGCAGCATGATTTACCGTGCGTGCCGTTGGCGTTGCCAAACTCATCGCTGCACGGCACGCCGAGAAACGCCACGTCGATGTTCAGTTCGCCGTCCTGGAGTAGCTTCACGCGCCCGCCGTGGGAGTGAATTTGTACCGGCTCCTCCATCAGCCCGTGAGAGATGGCATCCGCCAGCCTGCCGCGCATGCCGGAGGTGTAAATCCGGGTGATGACGCCGCTTTCGATATGCTCGATCAGCGCGTCGTTGCAGGTCATCAGCGAGCTGGAAGCCAGGGTCAGATTTTTGAAGCCCATCCGCGCCAGCAGCGCCACGACGGTGTTGATCACCCGGTCGCCTTCGCGAAAGGCGTGGTGGAAGGAGATGGTCATCCCGTCCTGCAAGCCGCAGCGCTTAACCGCCTCTTCAATAGAGGCGCAGAGCTTGCGGCTGTGCTTCGCCTCGCTGTCCGCCAGCCACGGCGTCGCGCTGTGGGCGGTATCAAAGGGTTTCAGATCCCGCAGATGGGGGAAATTCATATGGAGAAGTTCTGTCTGATTCATTATGTCATCCTTACCGACGCACGCCGGAGGCCGCCGCGCGCTCCAGCACCACCTGCGCGTGGTTAATAATCGGTGCATCCACCATTTTGCCGTTGAGCGACACCACGCCCAGGCCGTTACGCTCGCCCTCTTCTGCCGCCTCAATCACCCGTTTCGCGTGTTCCACTTCTTCCCGTGTCGGGGCGTAGGCGTTGTGCAGCAGGTCTATCTGGCGCGGGTTAATCAGCGATTTGCCGTTAAAGCCCATCTTGCGGATCAGATCGACTTCGCGCAGGAACCCGGCTTCATCGTTAACGTCTGACCACACCACGTCGAAGGCGTCGATGCCTGCCGCGCGGGCGGCGTGCAGCACGGCGCAGCGGGCGTAGAACAGCTCGGTGCCGTCGCCGCGCTCGGTCTGCATGTCCATCACGTAGTCAAAGGCGGCCAGCGCAATGCCGATCAGGCGCGGGGAGCTGCGGGCAATCGCCACGGCGTTGATGACGCCAATGGCCGATTCAATCGCCGCCATCACGCGGGTGGAACCCACCTCGCGGCCGCACGCCTGCTCGATACGCTCGAGGTGGCCTTCCAGCTCGTAAATATCGTCCGGGGTGTCGGTTTTCGGCAGGCGTATCACGTCCACGCCCGCGCGCACGGCGGCCTCCAGATCCAGCAGGCCAAACGGCGTGCTCAGCGGGTTAATACGCACCACGGTTTCGATATCCTGATACATCGGGTGCTGCAACGCGTGGAACACCAGCATGCGTGCGGTGTCTTTCTCGCGCAGGGCCACGGCGTCCTCAAGGTCAAACATGATGGAGTCGGGACGGTAGATAAAGGCGGTAGAGAGCATGGCGGCATTGGCGCCTGGCAGGAACAGCATACTGCGGCGGAGTTTGCTCATTTCAGCGCCTCCCAGTTGATGGCCTGTTCATCGGCGGCACGCAGAAGCGCGCTTTGCAGGCGGGCGCGAATAACACAGTCCAGCGCCCCTTTGTCTTCAATAATGATTAATCCCTGGTGCACGTTCATGGCGCGCAATGTGTCGTTGACCACCTGGCGAATCTGCTCGCCAAACTGCTTAATCACTTCGCTGTGGATGACGATCTCCAGCTCACCGTGAGCGGGGGCGATTTTCACCATCAGGTCGCTGGACTCCTGCGTTCCGGCCAGCGCCTCCCTTACAATATTCATGATAAATTCCTGATAGTTATGCGACTTCCGCACTCGCACGATAATGTGCTTCGAGGTGCGCGAAGGTGGAGTCCGGGACAATCTCCCGGATCCGGGAAAACTGCTGTGTCTTGAGTAAACGGCGCACTTCCGAGGCCGAAATGGCGTTGCCGGTGGCCTTGATGCGCGGCATCTCCACCACGTCAATATGCGAGGCCAGCAGGTCGTGCAGCGTCTGGTTGTACTGGCGGGTGATATCGCAGAACGGCTCCGAGCCGATGAAGCGGTGCGTGATGCCCAGCGCCGGGGCGATAAAGTCCCGGAAGATCAGCACGTCGATCTCGCTCCACGCCTGCTGCACTTTGCCGGTCTCCTTCAGGAAGTAGGCCGGAAACGTGGCGCGGGAGATGATGTACTGCGAGCCTTCATGCACCACCACGTTCGGCAGATGCGCCACGCCCGCGCGCACCATCTCAAGGCGCGCGCTGAACGGGAAGAACGAGGCGTCTTCACGCACCACAAACAGATGCAGGGCATCGCACTGCGCCGCCGCCTGCTCCACCAGATGACGGTGGCCGAGGGTGAATGGGTTGGCGTTCATCACAATGGCACCAATTTTTTCCCCGCCCCTTCGCATCCGGCTTAAGGTACGGCAGTAGCGCGCGATCCCCTGCGGGGTGTTCTCCATTAGCACCGCGTTGTTCCCGCTCTGGGCAATCGGCCAGAAACCGCTGCGGCCAAAGCGCTCCTTATTGCACGGACGGGTGCAGAGGAAGAGGTGAAAATGGCCGCGCTCCAGCGCCGCATTTTCCACCTCTGCCAGCAGACGCGCGCTGAGGTTTTCCCCACGAAGCTGCTCGTTGACCGCCACGCATTTGATGACGTTGGCAGCCAGCCCGGCGCAACCCACCAGCTGCGCGCCGGACCAGGCTTCGACAAACAGCGTGATGTCGTTGTCCAGGCCAAGGCCGCTGTCTGCCAGCAGGTAGCGGATCTGGCTTAAGCGTTCCGGGTGTTTCGCCACCAGCGTGTGGCGAAAATCGATGGGTTGCGATTGCATGCTGCCGCCTTACTTAATGTGCTGCCGCAAGCCCGACGGCTGGCGCTTCCACGATCACGTTGCTGAGATGACCGATATGCTCGATCTCCACCTCAATGCGATCCCCCTCTTTCATAAACAGCGGCGGGTTGCGCTTTTTACCCACGCCGCCAGGCGAGCCGGTGATGATCACGTCGCCCGGGCTGAGACGGGTGAAGGTGCTGATGTACTCGATCAGCTCCGCCACCTTGTGGATCATGCTGCTGGTGTTGTCTTCCTGCACCATGCGGCCGTTCAGCCAGGTGCGGATTGCCAGTTGGTGCGGATCGGGGATCTCATCCGCCGTCGCCATCCACGGGCCGAACGCCCCGGTCTGCCGCCAGTTTTTCCCGGCGGTGAACCAGGTGTGCTGCCAGTCGCGGGCGGAGCCGTCCATGTAACAGCTGTAGCCCGCCACGTGGCGCAGGGCGTCGTCGCGGCTGATGTTCTCCCCGCCTTTGCCGATGATCACCGCCAGCTCGCCTTCGTAGTCGAACTCGCTGGAGTGGCGCGGCTTCAGCACCGGCTCGTTGTGGCCGGTCTGTGAATCAGGGAAGCGGACAAACAGGGTCGGGGCCGGGTTGTGCTGGTCAAACTCCTTGCGCTTGTCGGCATAGTTCATGCCCACGCAGAGGATTTTTTCCGGCTGTACAATCACCGGTAAGAAGGTGATGGCGTTCAGCGGTACATCCACCGCGTCGTTCAGGAATCGGGTGGCCTGCGCCAGCCCGTTCCCCTGCAACAGCGCTTTAAGGTCGCCATAGCGGTCGCCGAGGCGGCGGCCCAAATCAATCACGCCGTCGGCCTGAACGATGCCGTAGCTGCGTTTTCCCTGGTATAAAAAGCTTGCGAGTTTCATTGTTCTTTCCTGAAAACTTAAACGAGGAAGTTGCCCAGAATCAGCAGAGAGATGGAGACGTTAATCGCCCCGCCGATACGGGTAGCAATCTGGGCGAACGGCATCAGACTCATGCGGTTGCCTGCGGTCAGGATCGCCACGTCACCAGTACCGCCCTGGCCGCTCTGGCAGCAGGAGACGATGGCGACATCAATCGGGTGCATACCAATCTTTTTGCCGACGAAGAACCCGGTTGCCACCAGCGCGGAGACGGTGCTGATAATCACCAGCAGGTTGGTCAGCGTGAAGGCGGCCACCAGTTCATGCCATGGGGTGATGGCTACGCCAACGGCAAAGAGAATCGGGTAGGTCACAGAGGTCTGGAAGAATTTGTACACCACCTGAGAGCCCTCCAGCAGACGCGGAGAGGCACCGTTGCAGAGCTTCACCAGCACCGCCATAAACAACATGCCCACCGGCGCTGGCAGACCAATCAGCTTGTGACCGAGCATACCCAGCATGTACAGCAGCACCGCCAGCAGCGCGCCGGAGGCGATGGTCGTCACGTCCGCTTTGCCGGAGAACGCAGGCTGAGAGACAGTGGCATCGGCATTGGCGCGATTCGGCATCAGCTGGCCTTCACCGGTCAGGTGCGGGTAGCGTTTCCCGAGCTGGTTGAGGCAACCGGAGATAAT
Source organism: Enterobacter cloacae complex sp. SHL022 (assembly GCF_049237785.1). Taxonomy (NCBI): domain Bacteria; kingdom Pseudomonadati; phylum Pseudomonadota; class Gammaproteobacteria; order Enterobacterales; family Enterobacteriaceae; genus Enterobacter; species Enterobacter cloacae complex sp. SHL022. The sequence continues at coordinate 390,500 of NZ_JBMKJH010000002.1, forward strand.
GATCGCCGTCAGGCCGCCGAGCATCACCATCGGCAGTACGCGGCCGAGCGCCACGCCCTGATCCATATGCAACAGGGTGGCATAGCCGATGGAAAGCGGGATTGCCCCTTCCCCGACGCCGCCCGCCATGATCGGCAGAATGATAAAGAAGAAGATCTGGAACGGCTCGAGGCCCAGCGCCAGCCCAACACCCATGCCGACAATCATGCCGACGATTTCACCGCACAGCATCGGGAAGAAGATGCGCAGGAAGCCCTGGATCAGCACGGTGCGGTTCATACTCATGATGCTGCCGACGATAATGCAGCAAATATAGAGATAAAGAATGTTGGTGGATTTATAGAACTTAGTGGTGGATTCCACTACTACATCCGGCAGCAGGCCGTAATAGACCAGCGCGGAAGGGATAAAGGTGGCGCAAATTGCCGCCGCGCCGAGCTTGCCGACAATCGGCAGGCGTTTGCCGAACTCACCGCAGGCAAAGCCGAAGAAGGCCAGCGTGGCCACCATGACCACAATGTCGCTCGGTAGTTTTCCGCCCAGGCAATCAATCGCAATCAGCGCGCCCGCCAGAACGAACAGCGGCAGAGGTATAATGCCGATTTTCCAGGTATCCATAATATGCCACCAGCGCTCTTTGAGCGATGGCCGCTGAATATCAATCGGGTCGTGGGTAACAGAGAATGAATCGTCAGTTGTGCTCATAATAAGCCCCTTAGTTATTTTGTGCGTTCAGCTTAGAGTCACAAAGGCTTACTTTATGTGAGGGATGGCATATTAAAAGCGAAGTTTTAATGGACACTATGGTTTTAATGGTTTCTTTTATTTAATGTGATTTATGCCTTATTTATTGCCGTGGTTTTTATGGTTTCTTTTCTTAACTGAACAAAGAAATAACATTTATTCATTTAACCTTAAGAGGATGAGACTTTCGGAAAAATCTTTTACAGGCTGCGCTGTGCAAGGGATCACAAGTTTTCGGCAAAGCGGGCATCCTGGCCTTAAAAGATGATATATTCAGCCGACCTGTTGATATCTCGCGTGATAGTTATGAAAGTATCGTTTCAGATCAAGCTGTTTATTTCGCTGGTCGCCTTTTTCTCAGTGCTGTTCGCATTACTGGGCGGATATTATTATGTCGATGTCGGCAGGCAGCTTTATCAGGAAATGAGCGCGCGCGCAAAAATACAGGCTGAAGAAATTGCGCTTATTCCAACCCTGCGAAAAGAAGTCGAACAAAAGGATATCCAGGGCATCCATGACTTTATGCAGAAAATAGCCGCCCGCAGCGACGCCAGTTTTATTGTGATTGGTGACAATAAGGGGCTGCATCTTTTCCACTCCGTGTTTGCCGACCGGGTAGGCAAAACGCTGGTTGGCGGAGATAACGACGAGGTATTACACGGCAAAAGTACCATCACCATCCGCAAGGGCGGGTTAGGCATTTCACTGCGCAGCAAAGCGCCCATTTTTAATGATGCCGGGCAGGTGGTGGGGATTGTTTCGGTAGGCTATCTCACAAGCTATCTGGACACCATCACCGTCAGCAAGGTGGTTAATATCCTGATTGCCGCCGTGCTGCTGCTTATCGCCCTGTTTATTTTCTCCTGGTTCTTCACCCGCAGCATCAAGAAGCAGATATTCTCTCTGGAGCCGCGCGAAATCGGCCTGCTGGTGCGCCAGCAAAAGGCGATGATGGAATCCATTTATGAAGGGGTGATTGCCATCGATGACGATCTCCGCATTGAGGTGATCAACCAGGCGGCGCGTAAATTATTAGGCTTACGCCAGCCCGCCCGCGAACTGCGGGGTCAACTCATCAGCCAGGTGATCGCGCCCGTCCCGTTCTTCAACGCGCAAACCATGCTTGCGAAAGACACCCACGATGAGATCTGTCGCTTTAACGATCTCACGGTCATTGCCAGCCGGGTGCGGATAATGCTGGAAGATGCATTGCAGGGCTGGGTGATCACCTTTCGCGATCGCAACGAGATCGACTCGCTCAGCGCCCAGCTCAGCCAGGTGAAGCGCTACGTTGATAACCTGCGCATCATGCGCCATGAACAGCTGAACCGCATGACTACGCTGTCCGGCCTGCTGCATATGGGCCGTTATGACGAGGCAATTCGCTATATACAGGCGCAGTCGGAACACGCTCAGGAGCTGCTGGACTTTATCTCGTCCCGCTTTAGCTCTCCGACGCTGTGTGGTTTGCTGCTTGGAAAGGCCGCCCGCGCGCGTGAAAAAGGCGTTGAGCTGAGTTTCGATCCGGCCTGCCGGGTGGATAAACCGTTCCTGCCGCTGCTCGAATCGGAACTTATCTCGATCATCGGGAACTTGCTGGATAACGCCATTGAAGCGACCCAGCGTGCACCGCTCCCGCATGCCCCGGTGGACGTGCTGATAAAGCTGAACGAGCAGGAACTGATTATTGAAGTCGCCGACCAGGGCGTCGGCATCACACCGGAGATCCGCGACCGGATCTTTGAGCGCGGCATCACCACCAAAACGCGCGGCGATCATGGTATTGGCCTGTATCTGATTGAAAGCTATGTCACACAGGCTGGCGGTGCAATTGAAGTTGCCGATAACACCCCACGCGGTGCCATTTTCTCACTGTTTATTCCCGCCACGGGAACGGCCCGGCACCCCGTACAGGAACTGGAAGATACCGACTATGCAACATGAACTTATCGACGTACTGATTGTTGAAGACGAGAACGAACTGGCGCAACTGCACGCGGAGCTTATCGGTAAACATCCGCGTCTGAGGCTGGTGGGGATTGCCGCGTCGCTGGCCGACGCGCAGGTACAACTGGAGAGCAAACAGCCGAAGCTGATGCTGCTGGATAACTACCTGCCGGACGGCAAAGGCATCACCCTTATCAGCAACCCGATGCTCACCCGCGCCAACTGTTCGGTGATTTTCATCACCGCCGCCAGCGATATGGACACCTGTAGCCAGGCCATTCGTAACGGCGCGTTTGACTATATCCTTAAGCCGGTCTCCTGGAAGCGGCTCAGCCAGTCGCTGGAGCGTTTTGTGCAGTTTGCCGAACAGCAGCGCGTCTGGAAGATTGTCGACCAGCAGAACGTGGATTCACTCTATCAGTTACAGGCGAAAAACTATCGTCTGGACAACGGCAGCAAAGGGATAGAGGAGAACACGCTGGCGCGGGTGCAAATGCTGTTTAACAACAAGGCGGCGCACTGTTTTACGGTGGATGAGGTGGTGAGCGAGACGGGCCTGAGTAAAACCACCACCCGGCGCTATCTGGAACACTGCGTGGAGGTGGGTTTTCTGACGGTGGAGATGCTGTACGGTAAGATTGGACATCCGAGAAGGATGTACAGGCGTAGTGCGACTTAACTCCCCTCACCCCGGCCCTCTCCCCAAAGGGGCGAGGGTGAAAAGACGGCTCCGTGCAATCCCCTCTCCCCTTTGGGGAGAGGGTGAGGGTCCCTACTTCAATACGTACCCATACAGCCGCTTAATCCCGTCCGCATCCTTCTCGCTGTAAACGCCCTGCAACTCTGGGGAGAAACCCGGCAGCATATTAATGCCCTCTTCCAGTGCCAGGAAGTAGCGCTGTACTGCTCCACCCCAGACTTCCCCCGGCACCACGCACAGCACGCCCGGCGGGTATGGCAGCGCACCTTCGGCGGCAATGCGTCCTTCGGCGTCACGAATACGCACCAGTTCGACGTTCCCGCGAATGTACTCCTGGTTGGCATCCTGGGGGTTCATCACCACGGCAGGCAGGCTCTCCTGACGGAACATCGCCTTCTGTAAATCCTTCACGTTAAAGCTGACGTAGAGATCGTGCATCTCCTGGCATAGCTGACGGATCGTATAGTCGCGGTAACGCACCGGGTATTTCTGATAGATGGTCGGAAGCACATCCGCGAGCGGTGTGTCGTCTTCAATATGCTGTTCAAACTGCCCCAGCATCGCCACCAGCTGCATCAGCTTCTCCGCGCTCTCGGCTGGCGTCAGCAGGAACAGGATGGAGTTGAGATCGCACTTCTCCGGCACAATGCCGTTCTCGCGCAGGTAGTGGGCGAGAATGGTCGCCGGAATGCCGAAATCGGTATAGTGCCCTGTTTCAGCATCAATGCCCGGCGTGGTCAACAGCAGCTTGCACGGATCGACGAAATACTGTTCACGGGCATAGCCTTCAAAACCGTGCCATTTTGCACCCGGTTCAAAACTAAAGAAGCGACGCTCGCTGGCGATAGCCTGCGTGGGGTGATCCTGCCATGGCCGACCCGCCACCACCGGTGGGATAAAGGGTTTGATCATATGGCAGTTGGCAATGATGGCCTTGCGCGCTTCAATGCCCAACTCGACACACTCCGCCCACAGCCTGCGTCCGCTTTCGCCCTCGTGGATCTTGGCGTTCACGTCCAGCGCCGCAAACAGCGGGTAAAACGGGCTGGTGGAGGCATGCAGCATGAACGCGTTGTTCAGCCGCTTGTGCGGGCAGAAGCGCGGCTGACCGCGAATATGGTTATCCTTTTTATGGATCTGCGACGTTTGTGAGAACCCGGCCTGCTGCTTGTGGACCGACTGGGTCACGAAAATTCCCGGATCGTTCTCGTTCAGTTCCAGCAGAAGCGGAGACGTTTCCGCCATCATCGGGATAAATTGCTCGTAGCCGACCCAGGCGGAGTCAAAGAGGATGTAGTCGCAAAGGTGCCCGATCTTGTCGATCACCTGACGGGCGTTGTAGATCGTGCCATCGTAGGTGCCGAGCTGAATGATCGCCAGACGGAACGGGCGCGCCTCGGCGGCTTTCTGCGGCGCGACGTCACGGATCAGTTCCCGCAGCCAGGCCTCATCAAAGCAGTGCTCATCAATCCCGCCGATAAAACCAAACGGATTACGGGCTGCCTCAAGATAGACAGGCGTTGCCCCGGCCTGGATGAGCGCCCCATGATGGTTGGACTTGTGGTTGTTACGATCGAACAGCACCAGATCGCCACGAGTCAGCAGCGCATTGGTCACCACTTTATTGGCCGCCGACGTGCCGTTCAGCACGAAGTAGGTTTTATCCGCGTTGAACACTTTCGCCGCGAACTTTTGCGCGTGCTTGGCAGAACCTTCGTGGATCAGCAAATCACCGAGCTTCACGTCGGCATTGCACATATCGGCACGAAACACGTTTTCACCGAAGAAGTCGTAGAACTGCCGCCCCGCCGGGTGTTTTTTGAAAAAGGCGCCGTGCTGGTGACCCGGACAGGCAAAGGTGCTGTTTCCCATCGCCACATACTGGCTCAGGGTGTCAAAAAAGGGTGGCAGCAGGTTCTCTTCATACCGGCAGGCGGCAGATTCCAGTTCCAGCAATTCCTGTGCTTTACCCGAGATGATCGCCGTGACACCCTCTGGCACCTCTCCTGGCTCTGTTGAGAACATAAATACCGGTAGCTGAAAGCCCGTACGCTTCAGCAACGCGAGAATGCCGCTGTAGCTTTCAACAACCGTAATGACGACTGCCGCCACATCGGTGAAATCAGTGTTATCCAGCATAACCTTTTCGCGATGCGTAGAAACTTTGGATACCAGCTCGCGGCTGACGGCAATTTTCATGGTTTTCATAGGCGCAAATACCCTCACCGAACGGTGAGACAGGAAGGAGAAAATTCGCGCAATCATGTCACCTTTTATTTTCAGGTGCAAGAAGGAATCAGTATGCGTTACGCCTCCCAAAGCTAAGCGTAATCAGGGACGAACGTGCCATAATGATGCAATGCCAGTGCTTAAATAACAGGAGTTAAACGTGGTAATTGGACCCTTTATCAATGCGGGAGCCGTATTGCTGGGCGGTGTACTTGGGGCAGTATTAAGCCAGCGGTTGCCGGAGCGTATTCGCGTCTCCATGCCCTCCATTTTTGGCCTGGCGTCGTTAGGGATTGGTATCCTTTTAGTGGTGAAATGCGCCAACCTGCCGGTGATGGTACTGGCGACGCTGCTCGGCGCGCTGATCGGCGAATTTTGCTATCTGGAAAAGGGCATCAATCACGCGGTAGGCAAAGCCAAAAATCTGATTGCCCGACCGGGCAAGGCGAAGCACGGCACGCACGAGTCGTTTATTCAGAACTACGTTGCGATCATTATTCTGTTCTGCGCCAGCGGCACGGGGATATTCGGTTCGATGCAGGAAGGGATGACCGGCGATCCCAGCATATTGATTGCGAAAGCGTTTCTGGATTTCTTTACTGCCACCATCTTTGCCACCACCCTCGGCATCGCCGTCGCCGCGATTTGCGTGCCGATGTTGCTTATTCAACTGGCGCTGGCCACCTGCGCCACGCTGATCCTGCCGCTGACAACACCAGCGATGATGGCAGACTTTACCGCCGTCGGCGGCCTGTTGCTGCTGGCGACAGGGCTGCGAATCTGTGGCATTAAGATGTTTGCAGTGGTGAACATGCTCCCTGCCCTCCTGCTCGCGATGCCGCTATCCGCGCTCTGGACGCACTTTTTCGCTTAAGTTTGCGACGAAATGGTGAGAGAGTGTGCAGTCTGCACCGAAAGCAACAAATTTCGTTGACGCCGGAGGGAGGATCGGGTTTAATGCGCCCCGTTGCCCGGATAGCTCAGTCGGTAGAGCAGGGGATTGAAAATCCCCGTGTCCTTGGTTCGATTCCGAGTCCGGGCACCACTATTCATAAGGCCTCGCTGAAAAGCGGGGCTTTTTCCTTTTCTGGCTACGGTAGATTTCTGGTCGTTGCATCTCGTTATTAGTTTGCTGGATTTCTCGCCATTTTCTCAGATATTCGTTACTTTTACACACCTCAACACCCTCTGATGTGTCTCTTCCTTACCCCACTGCTACGGTCTTTCTACGGTCCTCTACGGTTCCTTTCTCTAAGATTATTCATAATGAAGCAGAGAATACGGGGGAAATGGGGGATTTCATAATTTACTTTATTTAACAACAAATTACCTTCCATTACCCCCGGGGGAAGACCGGGGAGACTCCTCTTCAGGCAAGGGGGAAGACCGGGGAGACTCCTCTTCAGGCAAGGGGGAAGAACTCAGCGTTATCAACTCCCCTTGTCAGTCGGGTGTTTCCACCATCTACTCCACCTGTAATATTCCTGTTTTTCACCTTATGATTCTTCGCATCAGCAAAATCCCCCGCTTTCCACGTCATTAAAAAATGACTCAGCCCCATCGGAATTCCTTACCTGAACATAAACTTTGAACTGTAATACTTACATTAAACAATGTGTATTACCGATTTAAAATAGCCATAACCCAGCCCCTTTATAAGGGGCTAGATTTTGTTAGAAAATAATATTACTTATATCAGAAATAGCATTCAAAGATCCTCTATAGTCGCTCCCTGTTTTAGGAAGAATGTAAGAGTATCTGGAATCACCATTATATACTAACTTCCAATGCTTACCTTCCTCAGACAACTCAAACCCAAGTTCCTTAAGCTGCCTTGACGTTGCCTTATCCATACTCCTGTAGCCATTAAGTGCTCTTTTCAAATGAGTTTGACGCGAATTTGCTTCCATAGTTTGAGGGTTATTGGAAATTAAAGAAGATAATATATGATTACTTCGACTACCCTCTTTCGTATTCACAATAGCAACCTTCAGTGCTTCTATTATTACATCTTTGATCTCACCATTGAAAAAGTCAGTTTCTTCCCCTGCATTCATTACTATACTTCCTTGAGCTGAAGCTTGTGATTGAAGCATTCGAACACGATATTCTAAAGATAATATATTACTTTTGAGTTCTTCTATTGTTTCATCTTTTGCAACATTATCGGCCTCATACAAACCCATCAATTCACTTGTGTATTCACCTCTAATCTTAAGTGTATTAATAGAATCCTTAGTTCTTCTTTTTTGTATTTCACTCCATCCCCCCTCAGAGACGGGAGCCATTGTAGATGTGGCTTTTACGACATCATCAAATAATTCATCTTCAAACTCCTTCGCTGTTTTCTCACCCCGACGGTAAAAGGAGATATTTTGTCCTCGCGGCCAGTAAATTCCGACTGCACCTGCGTAAGCATTTTTAGAATTTGTCTCATTTTTTAGTTTTATTGAAAACATTTTCTCACGAGGTTCAATTAGAACATGAGCTATGCCACACACTTTTCTTGCTAATCGCTCAGGAATAATGTTATGAGGATGTTCATTGTAAAAATATTTCGAACTGACATAGATTATTGGCAGCCTGTTTTCAGTTTCTCCATTGATAACTTTTGCCGCCAACTTTAAATGCTCTTCAGAATTCGAAAGGTAATCAGGTTCTATTGATGTTTTGAAGGCATCATCCAAACCACCAGAAAATTTATCTATCAACCTAATTACTATCAAAGGTTTTTTAGGTTGAGGTGCTAAATACGCAGCCTCCTGACTAACCACACTTGATTCAACTTGGATCCATACCGTATTATTTATTAAGTTCTTATTTATAGATATATCAGTTACCCATTTGTGTGGTTCGGAAATTTTAGAATATCTGAAGCAACCTAACCGAACATCTTGGTTGCCATGAGTAATTACATCAATCCTTTCATTACTTGACTCTACATAAAAATCTTCACTAAGATAGTCACACGCCAATTGTGCAGGTATAAAGTTTGTGTGTGGTGATTCATGAATCCAAGAAAAGCACTCATTGAATACATCGTCAAATAAAACATCATTCGAAACATAGAAACCAGTGGAGAAAAACTTCATTGACATTGTCCCTTTGATATGAGGTTACCTTAAGAAGATAATGAAAATTAAATTTAAAATCAACCCACAAGCCCTCCCTTCCCAAAAAAAAACAACTATATCAACTGAGATAGGGGGGTCAGAACAAAGACGATGTATTCCACATAATCATGAAATAAACCTACAACACCAAAATTAAAAAATGTAGCCCTATAAAAAACAACACCTACTAAATTAATGATTAATCATTAATGCAGAAGCATGCTCTCAAAATAAGCACATACTCTCCAATAAGGTATTTCTGGATAATGTCGCCCATACATGTAATTAAAATCAACCAAAGCACATATTATTTTTTTGAATACATCCCCCACCGGTATTTTTTCCATTAAGACCAGAAACAGACCGTAACACCTATTTTTGCGGCATTTCTCGCCTTTAATCATCTCATGTAACACCAGCATCCCCTTCGCCACGCTAGAAAATCAACTTAGCCATTTACAACGCCGTGCCGGGGATGGGTCAACCCTGACGTTCTTTACACCAGTCACAGGAGGTAATATGTCCACTCCCAAACGCTTCCGTTTTACTAATCAGCTCATTAAATCCCTGCCCCCTAACACATCAGAGGCACGCAGCACCGATGCCGAATACAGCGACACCGAGATTTCCGGCCTCAAGTGTCTGGTCAGCAGAAGAGAAGGTCGTAAAAAGTTTTTGCTCCGCTACCTCTATCATGGACGAAAACGCGCCATCGCCATTGGTCACTGGCCTGAAGTGGATGTCACCCTTGCCCGTCAGATTGCCATAGAGCATAAACGTTCCCTTGCCACCGGCACAGACCCTAAGCAGGAGCGTGAAAACAAGAGAAAGGAGCTGACGTTCGATGAACTCTTTAATCAGCATTATCTGCCATGGGCAAAATCTGCTAAACGTAGCTGGGGAAAGGATGTTCAGCGCTACCGGGATCATATCCGTCCCGCCATTGGTCAGAGGCTGCTGAGCGATATCACACCAGCCAGCATTCTCCGCCTCCAGCAGACGTTAAGTACTTCTCTGTCAGCGGCTACCTGTAATCGTGTCATCGTACTGATTAAAGCGGTGTTTACATGGGCTGGAAGGCAAAGCATGACCGCTGTTCATCCTGCCAGGGTGGTACAGCTTCTCAGGGAAAACAACGCCCGACAACGCTATTTCACCGAGGACGAAATACGTCGTATTTTTCTCTCCGCCGATAACGATACCAGCCCCGTCGCGGCCCGCTATGTCAAACTGCTGTTATTGACCGGCCTTCGCCGCGATGAGCTGCGTCTGGCAAAGTGGGAGCATGTTGACCCGGTTAAACACACTCTGTGGCTCCCGGAAACCAAGAATGGCTATGGACGGATTGTTCACCTTAACTCACTGGCGATGGACGTAATCAGAACGCTGCCAACACAGCGTGGAAATCCGTGGTTGTTTATCGGTAAAAAACAAGGAATGCCGCTGAATAACCCCGTTAAAGCCTTTCAGCGTATCGTTCGTCGGGCGGGAATTTTCGACCAGGAAGTGTGTATTCATACCTGCCGCCATTCGGTTGCCGCCCTCATCGTGTCCTACGGCGGAACACTGTATGACGTTCAGGCTCAACTGGGGCACCGCAGCAGTCAGTCTTCACAACGTTATGCGCATCTTCACCCTCAGCGCTTACAGAACACCAGTCAGCTTCTGGCGGAGCGAATCACCGCTCAGTTACCTTCCTTGCGATAACAAAAAAAGCAGAGGCAAATGCCCCTGCTTTTTTTTACTGTTAAGCTATCAGTCAGAACGGGATATTCTCATAATCTTCATCCGGCCCCCGGTGATCATCAAATCTGTTATAGAGTTCACGTGCTCGTTCACGCGCGACGTTAACGGACATACGTGGAAATGTGCCGAGGAGTTCATAATAGCAGGCCCCTTGAAGCGTATAACGAGCCAGGAATTTAATCTTACCGTTGGCAATGACGGCCCGGAGCGCCGGCTCACTGCCATCGAAGATTTCACGAGAGATGCGGTGATACAGGCACTCCGCCAGTGTGTTAATCAGAGCGAAATCATTGAATGACGTGTTTTCTTCATTTTCGCTGCTGATAGCGTGAGGAAAGCCCTCATAGTACTCGTCTGATTCAGGAACCATACATCACCTTTTATTCGTTGTGGTTCAGTCAAAATGGTTATATTCAGGGTTAAAATTCGGTCATCACATTGCATTTCAGAAACGCTTTTTTGACCTGGTAGTAAGACTGCGCCATCGTCTTCAGCGCTCTTTTTTTATAGTGACCCGCACTTTCGCCAGACAGATAACCGGTACGCTCTAACGGTCTGGCCACATCAACAGTCTTAAGCCCCTTTTCAGAGCAGAGCTTTTCAAACACCGATTCATAAATCAGGAAGTCGCCGGTTTTATGGTGAACGAATCCCCACATATCCCCCGGGCATCGTGCATGGTCCTCACGCAGGGTGATAAAGTGCCTGCTGCTTTTTGTCACCAGCGTCAGCTGAAGCTCCTCCAGCATGTTACGCACCGGGTTATACTGATTCTGGTTATCATCCAGCCAGCGTCGTGCAGCGAACATAACGGATTCAGCCACCGCATCGCTTTCGAAAGGTAAAAGCCCGTATTTCAGCGCCTTCTCTCCTGCCAGCCATACCAGCGCAAACCTTTTCAGTCCACGTCGCTGAACGCGGGTAATATCACGCCCTTCATCCCTCAGGGCCTCTTCCAGTGCGTTACAGCACGCATCTGTCTGTTCCTGGAGCCAGGATGAAAACTCTGCGTAAGTGCGAAGACCGCCAGCCGCATTTTTTTCGGATAACAGTTTGCCGATAAATGCAGGCCCGGCATGACCATAAGCCTCTGCCAGCCCCGTCTTCAGTGCATCTGCACGGGCACGTGTTTCTGATACCGGTTCATCCGGTTTTTGAGCATCCTCAGGCAGCAGTTCCATACTGATGGCCCTGTGCTCCTGCCCTCCCTGTAGCACGGCTTTCTGTTCAGCCAGCTTTTCGGAGATTGACATCTCCCCGGTGGAGAGAATAAACATGCGCCATTTAAATGGCTCATCTGCTGTCAGGCCACGGGTCAGGCGCTCTTTTGCCGTACCTGACGTAATGTTGTAAAGCAGTGAGGAAAGTTGCTTATGATTACTCGCGCCCAGTTCATCGACGCAGGCGACCAGACCGGAATAGTCAGCGAGAAGGCGCTCCATCGCGTTCGGCGTGGTATTCCAGCGAATAATATTCACTTGTCCCCCACTGCCCGGCTCGCTGCCATCACCATGAACCGATGCGCCCAGCATCAGAAGAAGCGTTTTACCCGTCGTGGATACGCCGTGGAAATGAAACATGCCCACATCCATACCGGCAGGAACCAGAAGCATCGAAGCAAAGGACGCACTCAGCGCAAAGGTCTGCGCCCAGCCATGGACATTTTCCCGGATGAGGTTAATCCACTCCTCCAGAGCCCCACCTTTGTGCAGTCCGGGACGCACGCGGAATCCCGGCAGCAGATAATCAAACCCGGTCAGAGAGGTCACAACAGGCTCATGACCATGTAAAAAGGCCATATCCTCCGAAACGAATCCCATTGCATCTGCCATCAGATAGACAGGCAGCGGTAAACTCCGGCAGCACTGAATAAAACGGTCAAAAAGAGCAAGCTGCTGTGGAGAGGGGCCAACACAAAATCCACGACCTGCCAGTCTGCCCATAACCTGAGCACCACTCTGAACAATATCCTCAAAGCTCACCTGGGCCTTAACATACTTACCCAGCCCGTTACCGGTCATCAGGCTGATCCCAAGACCGGACGCCTTATCTTTTCCACAAAACAGGGCGACAGGCACAACTGGCGTGGTGCAAACCTGCACAGGTTTCTGTCCACCGATGTAGAAAAGGCCATTAGCCGTATTCACATAATGCCGTGGCAGCCCATCACCAGTACCGAGTGAAGCAATATCATCTTCACCGACCTCAGTGTTTTCAGCGCGCCTGATAATTGCTTCCGACATTTTGTTGAAATTTTTATCGCGGTCAGCAAAAGCGCGAATACGCTTAACCCCGGAAACCTTCGGAACATTGGTTGTTACTTTTTTATTCATGTGTATTACCATCAAATTACGCCACCGTCAGAAAACGGGTGGCATCAGAACCATAGTTAAAAACCATACCGTTGAGTGAAGGTTGTTACCCCATCGCCCGGTTAACGACTTCGTGGTAACGCGCAGGGCTCGAATGAACATATATTTCGGTTACTTTGATAGTGCTGTGACCGAGTAAGTCTTTGATGGTGTGAATGTCGGCCCCGCTCTCAATAAGCTTTGTCGCAAAGGTATGGCGCATCTCATGGATGGTGAACGGAGGAATACCCGCAGCCTCACAAAGCCGTTTTTGCAGGCGACGCGGCTCAGAAACCGGATTGTCGGTCCCCTTGCCCGGAAATACCCAGCCTTCATCCCCCAGATGCTGACGCTGTTCTGTCAGAAGAACGAAAGCCTTATCACATACCGGTACACGGCGGAGTTTGCCGTTTTTGGTATGGCGCAGGGTGATAACCTTCCGGCTCCAGTCCACATCCTCAAGGCGAAGATGACGGGTTTCCCCCAGACGCAGTCCCGTCAGGGCAAGGAACATGAGCAGAGCAAGGGCTTCATGATCGGGTTTACCATTACGCCAGCGCTCACAGACTTCCATCCAGCGCTGAAGCTGGGAGTCATCCATGGCGCGGCGATCTGACGTCACTTCAGGCAGCGCTTTGATATAAAGCGCCGGAGAGCGGCTGGTGTATCCCATGCGTATAGCCCAGGTAAACACCGCTTTAATGAGCGCCAGATGGCGGTTGCGGGTGGCAGGCTTGAGATCGAGATTATGCAGATAGCTCAGAATATCTGCCTCCGTCATACCTGCCAGCTTTTTGTCACCGAGAAGAGGGCGCAGGTATTTACGGATCTTAGAAAGATCGGTGTTAGCTGAACGCTTAACGCCCGTGCTGAGTACGCTTTTCTCATACTCATCCACAAGCTCATTAAACGTCATTTTACTGTGAGTAAGAAAACGCTCACCATAAGTCTCAACGGAAGCCTTAAGCTCCTGAATTATTTTAAAGGCATGCTCCCTTGCGTTATTAATGGAAAATTCAGGGTAACTTCCTACGGAAACGTAAACATTCTTTCCGCGAATACTTTTGCGTACAATAAACTTAATGCGTCCGGACGAATGGAATATAGCCTTAAGCCCGGTACATTTTGTATCGCTGGCTTCGATAGTCCGGCCGGTTTGTACTGCACGGGCTTTACACTCATCAAAATAAGCTTTAGTGAATGCCTCTCTTTGATTCTTTGGGCTGCGATGTCGGGTCATCGATTCAACACAGCAATTATCGACGTCAACGCTGTTTTTCATGTTTTGCGCTGACTCACAAAAGCGATCATCCACAGAATCAACATCATTCCGTTTCATTGCCTGCGTTATTTGGTTTAAAGAACTATCGGGTTTCATAATGCATACATCTCGCTCAATTAATACAGATTAAGGGTATTGAGTTAGATGCTGGCCAGCACATGGAGCGAATAGTATTGGCAGAAATACTGAAGTGCAAATCACCGGCTCTGACATTTTGGTGAGAAAAACACGCGTTAAAGAGGCCTGTTTGCCCCCTTAATCTCCTGAAAGTGCCACTCCCCCACTTTCAGGCTTAAACGTCGTTTCTCCCCATAAATAATATCGATTATGGGGTGTTGATTATTTTTTAAACTATTTAAGGCGTTTTGTGATTGAGAAAATAAGTAAGAAAATCAATAGCAATTGTGCACAAGCCTTCTCTCATTTTCAGTTAAAACAGCACATACTAGTTTCTTTATGAAATGCTGATAATCAAACAAAATCAGGATTTAGTGCCAGACAATCACTAAATTTAAATCCATAAACACCAGAAAAATTATAACACACGCAATAATGTAACTGAGACTCATTCAAAAACATATTATCAATATGAATCAATTAGTTATGGAGATAATCATGTTTAAGCTTACTACCCCCACCAGTCTTCCTCTCCTCAACCTGCCCGCCTCCGCGCTGGAAGCCCTCAGCAATGAAATCCTTGGTCCCGTCGATGATTTCGACCTGTTTACCGATTTCTGGAATGAAACGGGAACCCTGCTCTGGCATCTCAACCACGATGACACGCTCCCCGAAGACCCGCTGCTGGCAGTGGCGCTGGCTAACCCGGAATACGTCACCGCGCTTGATGATGGCTGGTATCTCCTGCTCGGTATCGTCTGCGATAACGGACAGGGCATCTATCTGGTGTTCCCGGACACGACCGTTATCAATGAGCTACATAATCTGATTGAGGCGCTGAACCATGAGTAAGAAAAAAGGCGCTACCGAAGCCGCTGTCACCGAAAGCTATACCGTGTTCTACAGCGGGGAAGCAGAGAAAATCAGCCCCCACAGTAAGGGCCTG
This sequence comes from Enterobacter cloacae complex sp. SHL022, assembly GCF_049237785.1. NCBI lineage: Bacteria > Pseudomonadati > Pseudomonadota > Gammaproteobacteria > Enterobacterales > Enterobacteriaceae > Enterobacter > Enterobacter cloacae complex sp. SHL022. The sequence goes on from NZ_JBMKJH010000002.1 coordinate 405,675, forward strand.
CTGACGTATGAGCTGGGTAAGGAGGATGAAACCGGAAGCCTTGCCCTACGCTTAAGCGCCAATGGCGAAGGGGGTCTGTTTTCCCGTGAATGGATAGCGCTTGATGCGATTCACGCCATTCTGGAACAGCAGCAAGACAGCTTTCCGTCCCGTGTATTCCGCCCGCTGTTTGGTCAGGGCAGCACCAACAACGCCGGGTTTCTTGCCGCTGTACTGAGAAGCCCGGATATCTGTCTTATCGAAGCGGACAGCAGCAGGCTCTTTATGCACCGCTGCTACGCCGACTGGCCGCATCGTCTGACGCAGCTTGCCGTGCTCAGCCAGGACTAACCCCGCTTTTTCTGTGTTCCGTTAAACCAAAATCAGGAAATTCACTATGTCATCACCCGCTATATTGCAGGGCGGCTATGTGCTGCCTCTCTCCCGGTCGTTCACCCGAATGCTTCTGGACATCGTCGCGCAAAAACCGCCTCATCGTCACCCCCTCACCGGATTAACCATTAACTTCCGTGACCCTGAATACTCACCGGAAACGGGTGGCTGGCATCCGGTCGAAATACGCCTCATCCCAGCCGGAGAAGACTGGCAGCTCGATTACGTCACCGATTTTCACTATGCAGGACATCCGTGGCCTGAGCTTGAAAAAGATGTCGATGTGAGCTGGACGCAACAGTACACGTGGCTCTCCCGCTGCGGCGATATCTCTCATGCCGACGCCCGTGAGTTCTGGTCGCTGTGGGAGCGTAACTTTATGGCTTACCACGAGATGGGGGTTTTCACGGTCCGTACGTTGTGGGAAAGCTGAGTATTCACCCGGTTTCCCACGCATCCCCCCCTCTCCCCCATAGTAAGGAACTGAATGTTATGTACCGGCTTCTGCTGCTGAACTTCGTGGATTCATTTATCGATAACTGCATTCTCTCCTGCGTCGATGAACCGGCTTACGGTGGTATCGTGCAGTGCGAACTGCTTTTTGGCCTTGCCGCACACAGCGGTATCTATGTGGGTAACGGCGATATTGTTCATCTTGATGGCGATGGAACCGTTATCAAAAGTAAGGCTAAAGGGTTTCTTGACCGGCTCGACGGCTGGAATTCCGCTATCTCGGTGTATACCGACTGTATGGATTTAACGCCACAGGGCTGTACGCAGGCCGCTGAACGGGCAAAGGCGGCAGTGGGTCAGCGCTATCCCTACAGCCTGCTGGATTTTAACTGCCACCGTTTTACTGCCCGCTGCGTTACCGGCAACTCATGCCCTGATATCTGGCTTGCCAGGCACCTCGATAGATTTCAGAAAGGGGACCGATGGCGCGTATGGCAACGATGAATGTTAATCGTCGCAGGCAACACGCTACCGCACAGGGAGAACGGCTTATCCGGCTGACCATGGTGCTGTTTTACGGTCAGACAATATCGGTACGCTATATCACCCGACGGTTTGACGTCTCTCCCCGCACGGCAAGACGGGACCTCACCTGTCTGGCCTTTGTGCTGGAATCCGCAGGTCCTCACCGCTGGCGACTGGCTCCCTCGCTGAAACCCTGACTTTTTTCTCTGCCGGACATCTCCTGACCACCCCGCGTGGCAGGCTGTCTCCGCTTTTCAATCCATAAGGGAACATGATGAAAATTCTTAAACTGTTAACCGCAACCATTCTGCTTTCCGTCTTCAGCCACAGTGCATTTGCCGATGAGCAGGCTGACGCTCAGATGATTACCAACTCGACCTTCTGCGCGATGTACTCCACCCGCCTGACCCAGACCAGTGACAGCGGCCTTCAGGTAAAAGGCGTCAATCTCAATGCCCGCTTCAACGGACCGGTATTCAACCGGGTGCTCCAGGTGATGAACAAAACCTATGGCAGAACCTGGCTCGAATCAAATGCGCGTAGTGGCAGCATGACCGCCATGCAGCTTTCGCAGTCGGAGCTGCTCTATAACCCGGAATATGCGCGTCAGTGCGATGCCTTCGCGAATAAAGTGGAAAAGGAATGGCGCAAAAAGTAACCACAACAAAATAACCGGTGAACAAAAACCTGCTTTGGGGCAGGTTTTTTTTTACTTTTTCTTTTTCAGCCGGACACGCCCTGTCCGGGGACATCCTTAAACTGTCAGGTCCAATATCTGCTATGAGGTGAAATATGGCGACCTACCGACACGACCCTGACCTTGAGTTTCTGCGCCACTGCCATCGTGACGATCTGGATTTACTGGTTTCTGTGCTGATTTGCGATCCAAAAGACGGACTGGCACGTATCACGGAAACGTTGACTTACGATCCTCAGTATAAAAAACACAAGCCCAACCATCCGCGCTACTGGGATGCCATTGCCGCCGAGGTTCAGACATTTGGGGCGAACAGCTTCGCCACGCTGCTCCGCTGGGGTAAAGGGGTGCTGTACCGGGAAATTCTTACCGATGCCTGCGATAAAATGAAGGTGAACTACAACAGCAAGTCCAGCGTCGAGACGATTGAAATGAATCTGCTCATGAAGATCCTGGATAAAAGCCTTGAGAAGATGACGCCTGACCAGTTAAAGACCGTGGCAGAAGAGTTGCAGACGGGCTACAGCAATCCCACGCCGGAGCTGCTGACCATGGCAATCCAGGCGGGAATAAAAACATCCGGGTTTGCGGCCTATCAGATGGCGCTTGTGGTCACAAATGGCGTGGCAAAAGCCCTGTTAGGCAGAGGACTGACCGTTGCAGGAAATGCCATGCTGACGCGTACCATGGGCGCTTTTGCAGGTCCCGTGGGCTGGGTGCTCAGTTCTCTCTGGCTGCTGATAGATTTAGCCGGTCCGGCATACAGGGTGACGCTACCATCCTGTATTTTTATTGCCTACATGCGCCAGAAGCATCTTTATTCACCTGAGAGTACTGACGTTTAACACTTAGCATTTAAGGTTTTCAGGCTTTAAAAAACATCAGAGGGCGGACAAACCCTGTCCGCTACTGCTGGCATCATTTCCCGGCTAAATTCGGGAACGATGTATGACGCTGATAACACAAGAAAACGAACATGACAGACTGGCAACCCGCCTTTCCATCATCCTGAGCCGTTTGTTTCAGGGTGAAAAGCTACATATTGGAACACTGGCAGAAGAATTCGGGGTGACGACGCGAACGCTGCGACGGGATTTCAACGTCCGTCTGACGTACCTTGATATTGAACAGAGCAACGGCGTGTATCAGCTTGCCTCCCATTACTTTCGTCGCCGCACGGAACGGGATATGAAGATACTGGCGAGACTGCTGCATCTTGACCGTCTGTTACCCGCGATGGATGCCAAGCTGCTGAGCCTGATGCTTGACGGGGAGCACCCTTCCCCCTACAGGATTATGCTACCGGAGCCGCGCCAGAAACCCACGCTCTTTGGGGATTTCAGCAGACTGACGCTCGCCATACTTAACCAGACCCAGGTACGTATCAAAACCGATAAAAACGTCAGCCATACCGTTCATCCCTATCGTCTGCTTTGCAGCCATGCGGAGTGGTTTCTTGCCGGGTGTACGTCACCGGGCGTGTTCGTTATCTCCCTGTCCCGAATCAGGCTGGTTGAGGTATTACCGGATACAACATTTGAAATCGATGACGCGCTCATTTCGCTGATTGAACAGTCTGACTTTATGGAAGCCCTACCCCACATGGACATTATTCATCAGATAATGCATTACGGGAGCAAACAGACGAATAATCGTAATTAAAATCACAACATATTATTAGTGATGATTAAATCACATTAACATGATAAGTGAGAAAGTTATGATTATTGATAAAGAATACGCACTTGTAGATGCAACAGCAAGACTTAACACTGACCTGAGAGATTATGAAATTGAAATAAATAAGGCTGCAAGCGTAACGTTTGGCAATGACCTGACAGACATAAAGGTATACCAGTCCAGTTTTATCATCAGTATCAGGGCAGACGGTGAAAAAATAAAGCACGGCCTTCTTGTTAACTTCGGTAAAAATATAGCAAGACAGGTTTCATCACTTTGTGCATCCGCAATGCGCGTCTACCCGAATGAAAAACACAAACCGAGCCGTCAGCTTTTCCATTGCATAAATTAGTTTGTACAAAGACTGTACTACCGACACGTATTAAATTAAAATAGGCCAGCTAATATAACATATGAGGTTTATGATGGCTGGCCAGTATGAAAAAGCAATAACGATAAAACAAGCGATAGATTCAATTAATTTACGCCACTATCTTCTGCCTGCAATTCAGAGGAAGTTCGTCTGGAGCAGCAGTCAGATATGTCTGCTGTTTGATTCCATCATGCGAGACTACCCGATAAACTCTTTCATGATGTGGGATATCCGTAGTGCCAGTATTAAAAACGAGGCTTTGTTGAATAAATCAGATTCGGGGCGAGTGTCCCTGTAGCAGGGCAGATTTTCAGGCAATACGCACGCTTTCCGGCATTCCTGCCTTTGTCATCCTGTTCAGCGCCCGAACCATGGCCAGAGCCTCTGCCACCTGCCCGTCATAATCACGCAGTGTCAGTGAACCTCCGAACAGCTGCTTTATCCTATACATCGCCGTTTCCGCTATCGAGCGACGGTTGTAATCTGTTGTCCACTTCCACCGCGCATTGCTTCCGCTCAGACGCTGATTCGCAACAGCACGGTTGCGGTCTGCATACTCAACGGGCCAGTAGCCCGCTCCCTTTCGGGGAGGGATAAGCGCTCTGATATTCTTACGCCGCAGTTCATCGTGACACAGGCGCGTATCGTAAGCTCCGTCGGCCACTGCTGCTCTGATTTTTCTGTGAGTCTGCCGGATAAGACCCGGGAAGGCTTCTGAGTCTGTTACGTTGTTCAGTGACAGGTCCGCGCAGATGACTTCATGTGTTTTACCATCAACAGCAAGATGCAGCTTTCGCCAGATGCGGCGGCGCTCTTTGCCGTGCTTTTTAACTTTCCATTCGCCTTCACCGAAGACCTTCAGCCCGGTGGAGTCAATCACCAGATGCGCGATTTCACTCCGGGTGGGTGCTTTAAAGCTGACATTCACCGACTTTGCCCGCTTGCTGACACTGCTGTAGTCCGGGCAACGCAGTGGGACATCCATCAGGGAAAAAATGGAATCAATAAAGCCCTGAGCGGCTCGCAGGGTCAGCCGGAATACGCGTTTAATTACCAGAACGGTAGTGATGGCAAGGTCTGAATAGCGCTGAGGCCGTCCGCGCGATGCGGGCGTTGCTGACTCATACCAGGCCTGAATCGCCTCATCATCCAGCCAGAAAGTGATGGAACCACGATTAATCAGGGCCTTGTTATAGTTGCACCAGTTGGTGATTCTGAACTTCTGCTTTGCCACGGAACTGCCTGCATTATCAGGATTATGCGTGATCTGATCCTTCAACTCAGCAAAAGTTCGATTTATTCAACAAAGCCCCGACACCACTCAAAGCCTTGGCCCGGTATCGTCTGTATCTGGCCTTGGTGCTGTCTGCAAAGACTATGAAGAAAATGCGATGGCAGCAGAAAAGAAATGGACTGGCAAAAGGATTTCTATCACCAATGCCACTGTTCTTGAAGTAACAAAGGGCAGAAGTGCCAGCGACATGATGACGGGAATGCCCATGTCAACCCCTAACTATTACCTGCTATTCAAAACAGCCGATACAAGCTATTGTGGTGGTATGGTCTGGATTGATTACTATTCTGGCCTTTATGATGCGGTTCTGACTTACAAAAAAGGTCAGAAAGTCAGTGTCACTGGAACAGTCAACAACTTCGAAGTTCGTGGCTTTGCTACCGTCAACAATGCCGATATGCCAGTTCGTCTGGTTGTTCTGAGAAATGGCACTATCAATCATTAATACAGGGTTAATAAAATGCATAAAATATCGTTAGTGGCCGTGGGGACTATTTTTCTTGTCGGTTGTGGAGATAAGGGAGATTTTGAGAAAACGATAAATAAAGAAATCAGTAAGGAGCCTGTTTGTTATTCTTTTAATACAAAAGAAAATAACAGTGATGCTTATGAAAGCTTCAGCGAACCCGGAGTTTTCGTCAGAGTTAATGTTCGAGGAAATGATGTGAGTCCTATCTTGGAAGGACTTAAAAAATCGGGCTTAATCGATATTGAATTCGAACAACAAGGGTTTACCCGTGTTGCAGCCTTATCAGCAACAGATAAAGGTGCTAAAGCGAAATTTTGGGATAAGGAGCATGGGGCTTGCGTAGGTACTAGAACAGTAGATGAAATAAAAGAGTGGACTGAACCCAGCGACGCTGGTGGTCAAAAAGTAACACGGGTATCATATACATGGAAATTGTCAGATATCCCAAACTGGGTTGATAAGGACGCGTTTGCCAGATCTGGGGTCAAAGGCATTGACAAATCTGAGAACGCTACTGCGATATTAGTGAAAACTAATAATGGTTGGAAAGCTAGCGGTTTCTAATGTCAAAGCGAGACAATAATTATATCAAGAAAATACTTGAAGGTATTTTCTGTATCATTTAAAGGAATAATTATGCGTAAGTCATTAGTACTGGTTCTAGGATTTACTATTGTTCTGATTGGTTGTGATAAAGCTGTTGAAAATAAAAGTATTTCTGAGCTTACAAGTGAAGAAGCAGATGGTATTTGCAAAAGACCAGAAGTTATTACACAGATAGAAAATAGCTTCAGAAAGGGGAGTGTTGAATTCTTAAATCGTAATCCATTAAACTATTCCCCGTTTATTGATAGATATAACTCTGTAGAACAACTTTCTGACAATAGAAGAGCGTCAAGGATTGATGTTACTTATAAATATAGTGCGGATGATTTTTCAAAAGGATTCGGAACTACCGATAAAGTTAAAGTAAGTAATGCAAGGCTAACTGGCACAGGTAAAGACGATTTATCATGTAGTGCTAAAATAGAGTTCACATCTGATAAAATCTATGGGATTTCATTTTCAGATAATTTCACTTACAATATAAAAAAAGAAAACGATAAATTTGTCACTGACATTAAACTTTCTCTTGAAGGACTAACACGTAGTAAAAGTGAACCTACGGTATCTCAAAAGGAGTGGCGTGATAAGTATGAAGAGAAACTTAATGCAGATGATGATGTGTTGAGGAATATTCCTGATTCTGATTATAAAGTCATCTCACAGAATGATATATATTACATTTACTTTGCGCAAGCACCACGTAAGTTCAGCGATGATGAATTGATGGGTTTCTTTAGCTCTAAGTGGAACAATACGACTGATGTCTTTGCCAAAGAAGATATTAAAAAAGAAGAGCTTCCTAAAATAAAAGAAAAAATTGAGCAATTTAAAAATCTAAAAAACATATTGTCTTACTCAACTTTTAATTTGAGTCAGCAATTGGCAGACAAAAATGCTCTCAAAACAGAAAATGGTGAAAAATCTATAGAAACTTCTACTAGTTGGTTTTCTACACGTGATAGCTATGACATGACCAAGAAGGGTTATAGCTATGAAGCGCCCTCATGTAATATGAACGGCGGTTTAACAATCGAACGACGTGGAATCCGCTTCACTACAGATGATTCTTTACGTGGGTGTGTAGTTGGCGTACCGGATGACAAAGCTCGCGAAGTATCTGCTAAGCTTGCTGCCATAGGTAGACAAGGAGGTAATGCTGGCTTCTTTGTTAAATCTTATCTTCATATCTCTAAGGTCGATGGTAGTGACAATACCATTCATACGACTGTGATTAAGGATGAAGTTAACGTTTACGATCCTGAAACCAATGAGCTTATTCTTGATACCGTAGTTAGATAGCTGCTATTTACATATACACTTCATGGTGCATGCTTACTGGTTCTGGGATAAACATGCACCTGAAGTGGAGTGCTAATAGGCTGGAGCTTCAACACACTCATAAATAGAAGGAATATATGATTCAGTTAATAATAGTGGTTTTCTTGGGGCTTCTGTTAAACATACCATCACTTACACCGGTGCTTTTTCTCAAAAAGACACAAAAGAGCGTGAAGGTATCGATGGCGGTAAGACTGTTTCTACTTAACGCTTTCTTGGTGCTGTCATTGGTGACGGTTTCGCAGAATATTACGCAAAAATACGGGCTGTTTCCTATATGGCTGGTATGTGTTGCTATCGCTCTTTTTATGGCTACTCTGGTATCAACAGTTAAATTCGTGCGTAAGAATTTAACTGTTGGTAAAAGTCGGGCTATTATCCTTTCATCATTCCTGATTGTCTATGCCACCAGATTTCATGCCGTGTTTTCAGATGTGTATGGAAGTGGATATACGCTTAACGGATACAACACCGCATGGACATTTTTCTTCTTGTTTGCAAGTCTGTTGGCTTATATCGGTTGCTCTGGGAGTAAAACATATTCTGGTTATTCTGCGCCGTCATCTGCATCGCAACCTGATTATTCCAAACCGACCAAAGAGTATGAAACACAATCTCAAATTGACTACGATATTGCTGTAAAGGGGCGGAGTGTTCTGTCTGATCCCAATCTGAGTATTGTTGAGCAGCAGCGTTATCGAGATGCTCTTGAGAAAAAAGAAAAAGAAGATTGGTAAAATATATTTATATTACTTAATAAAGCCGATGGAAATTGGCTTTGATGTTTCTTATTTAAATTCATTGGCATAAATCTGGCCTTTTATTTTCTATATCCCGGTGGCCTCATACGTGTGGCTTTATCTTTGCTGGCATGTGGTATGAGATCCATGCGATGATCGCTTTCCGGCTGTTCGTTCTTAGGGCGGTTTGGGAAACGGTTGATTTCATCAGACGTTGGCTTATAGTCATCTTGGTTAAACTTGGCTTTTTTCTCATATTCAGAACGAGAAACATGATGACCTAATACTTCATCAAAGACATAGTTTTCAGCAATACGTTTATCATGTTCTTCACTGATAAGATCAACTTTAGCTTTGTCTGTTTTAGCCCATATAAATTTATTCCTGATAAAATCAACCAAAAGAGCTGTAAAGCGTTTAAAGATATTATCTTGCCGTGGAGTAGCCTGTTTCCTCTTAACACGTTCAGGGGCGCTTCTGGATGCCTTGTTTGGGTTTTGAGAGGAGGATGTTTTCAGAATAGTATTTGTTCCAGAGTCAGAATTACTGACCGATGGTTTCTTACCAGCAACAACCTTACTGACTTTGTATTGATCACGATAGGATTTAACGCCACGCATACGAGTATGAGGTGCCGGGGCTACCAGCACAGGTCTTTGCGGTTCACTGGCAGAAGAACCGGAGCGTGCTTTAGGTAATACAATCTCTTCTGGTTCAGCAAGAACGGAGACAGTAAAGCTTCTGACATCAACGACGATTTCAAGGTCAAGTTCACTGAATGTTTTGTAGACTTCAACGGCTTCTTGCTTGGCAGCATCACGAACAGCCTGTTCTTTGGCTCTTTGTTCATGAGCTGCCTTACTAAGCCATTTAGCGCGATGAACACGCTGCATTGCAGGGCGATTGGTTTCGGTTGCCTTGGCAAGCCAGAAGGCTTTTTCTTCAGCGCTGAATGCTTCTTCTGCTTTGGCAAGGGCATCAGCACATTGTGTCCTGAGAGAACGGTGATCGATACGTTCTTCACTGCCTGCGGCTTCAAGGTAGCTGTTTGACATTGTGGCCCACGACTCACGCCATTGGATCATTATCTTCTTGTCATTCCAGCTTCTTTCTTTTTTACCAAAACCCTCCGGGCCTATGGTTTTTAATGTCAACATAACGTGAGCATGAGGATTATCGCTATCAAGATCATGGAAAGCGATATCAGCAATCATCCCTTTATCAACGATAATTTTTCTGACAATATTCAAGAACAAGTTTTTTCTTGTCTTCATTATTTAACTCGGCAGGAATAGCAACATCGAAATAACGGGCTGTTTGTCCATTACTTTGACGCTCAACTCTTTCAACTTCATTCCATAATGCTGTAGAGTCTTTTACGATATGTTCTGGAGCATTAACTGGTGCTAATATGAAATGCCCGTATAAATCAGTGCGGCGGCTGTAATCATAGGTATCACCTGTTCTTTCATCTGATATGCGTGTACGAGCATGATATGAATAGCCACAGATAATCTAGACACTTCCGAGCCGTTGATAATACTGGTTTTCATATTCTGTCGGTGACATCTGATCGCTAGAACCATGCCGACGCTTACTGTTATAAAACATTTCGATGTAATCAAAAATATCGCTGCGGGCTTCTTCCCGCGTTCCGTAGATCTTTTTCTTTATCCGTTCGCGTTTCAACAACTGGAAAAAGCTTTCTGCAACCGCATTATCATGGCAGTTACCGCGACGGCTCATGCTGCCCTCCAGACCGTGTGATTTCAGGAACGACTGCCACTCATGGCTTGTGTACTGACTGCCCTGATCCGAATGAACCAGCACCTGTTTTTGGGGATTACGCCGCCATACAGCCATCAGCAGTGCGTTCAGGACAATGTCCTTTGTCATCCGGGATTGCATGGACCAGCCGATAATTTTGTGTGAGAACAGATCAACAACCACGGCAAGATACAGCCAGCCTTCGTGGGTCCTGATGTAGGTTATGTCCGTTACCCAACGCTCATCCGGAGCATCCGGATTGAACTGTCGCTGGAGCCTGTTGGGCGACACGATACTGGCCTCGCCTTTACGTGCCCGCGGGCTCCGGTATCCGACCTGAGCCTTTATCCCGACACGTTTCATCAGTCGCCAGACTCTGTTCACTCCGCACTGTTGCCCGCTGTCCCGCAGATCCAGATGGATTTTGCGATAACCATAGACGCATCCCGATTCCAGCCAGAACTGTTTAATCTGTCCTGTCAGTCTCAGGTCTGCCTGATGGCGTTGTGAATGCGGCTGCTGAAGCCAGGCGTAAAAACCACTGGGATGAACATCCAGCACCCGACAGAGCAGGCGAACAGGCCAGCAACAGGTGTTGTCACGGATAAAGGCGTACCTCAGTCGGACAGCTTTGCGAAGTACGCCGCGGCTTTTTTTAATATGTCCCGTTCGTCGGTAACCCGCTTCAGCTCTTTCTGGAGACGGCGGATCTCGGTCTGAGCAACTGACTGTTCTTTATTAGCGGAAGAATCCGGACCGTACTTCTTTATCCAGGCGTAAAGGCTGTGGGTGGTGATATCGAGACGTGTTGCAACGCTGGCAACAGAATGACCGCGATCAACAACCTGTTTGACTGCTTCAATTTTAAACTCTTCGGGATAACGCTTACCGCTCATGGGCACCTCTCTTTAAGCCATCTTAAATGACTCTGAGGTGTCTGTTAAACCTGTGGCGATTCACTTGTAGATGCAACAGCAAGACTTAACACTGACCTGAGGAATTATGAACATGAAATAAACAACGCCGCCATCATAACATCTGGCAAGGCTGGGACGGAAGTCACTGTCGTTCTCAAAATCGGTGGAGCTGCATGACAAGGTCATCGGGCATTATCTGAACATAAAACACTATCAGTAAGTTGGAGTCATTACCGCGATTTAAGACGCCATTATCATGCATTCAGCCACCACAACAAGGGAAGACCCATTTATGTACAGTTATTTTGTTGCCCGGATTTCTGCCTATGCTTTTGATTCCCTTACACAACCCCGACCGCCTGCCCCTTCCCTTATTCCTCGAATGTTGCCCGGCGGGGTTCCCGTCAATTGACTATCGTTACCTCTGGCGTATACTCTGGAAAACTGGAGCCTTTTTAATTAGAAGTCAATCAAGAATGATTAGAGAACTGGTTTCAAACATGTGCTGTCTTAATATCGAACTTGCTCAGTATATAGTAATAAACAGATGAGTTGAGGAAGTACTTTAATTCCTCCATTCAATGAATTAAACATATGCAACACTTAAATATCAAAGGGTTTGTTATGGGTGTATATAGAGATCGTCAAGGTAATTATGTAACAACGGAAAATCCTACTGAATCACATCGCAATATAACAGATGCTTACATTTCGGAAGACACACACCGTTTGAAAAGTGATCCAAGTCGTCGGCAGGCGGAGTTTGAAGGGAACCTAGCTATTAGTAGATTTATCGGCATCGTCATGCTAATTTGCTTTCTTTGGGCCGCGATTTTTTATTTAATTCTCATTCCCGGGCTGAACTCCGCCGGGATGTTAATTTATAATGGTGGTATTCTAGGCATTGTTGGTCAAATTATTTGGATTATCTTTAAAGCTGCATTTACATTACTCACCGTTCCAATGATGGTTGCGGGTATCGTTTCGCCGTATGATCCAGGGACACATTATATATCGCAAGCAGTAGTGATGGCCGTTGTATCAGGCATCATTTTTAAATTCAGAAAAAACGTAAAAAAACCGATTGTTTCCACTCTGGGATTTCTCGCTATCTGTACATGTGTATCAGTCGGATTGGTTGCGACCAATGCGGATCTATGGTCACAATTTCAAATGTTCCCGAACCTTTGAGTTAGAGAACAGACCATTATACTTATCAGATAAATAATGCTTTATTATCTAAAAAATGGTTCGTTTTTATAGTGAGGTCGGCGTTGTTGAATAAATCAGTTTTGAGATACGACAATGCCCTCGTCACCATCTATAAGGCAATACGCTCGCTGACAACGAGAGGCTGAAGACGCTCTTGAGCATCAGGGCTGTGGTGATAGCTGTATCGGCGTAACGCAAAGGTTATACCCCGACTTTTAGCGTCAGCGATGTCGTACCCTGCGTTGTACTGATTTTCTCTCGATACCAAAGCGTTCAGATTTACAACGTGTTCCATCTTTTCCTGCAAGGTAGTGATTAACTACTACTAATCTGGTTTCGAGGGGATATTTTGGCTTTACCATAAAAAACTGCACCTTACTCAGTTGCGTGTCCAACTTTTGGGGTGCAGTCCAGCTTGCGGGGCTTGGCTATTCAGAATGCTATTTATATTATCAATCTTTCTGTATTATCAACTGCGAAAAGGCTGTGTTTTTACTCGGGTCAGACAAAGATGTCGACGCACTCACATCGAACATTTGCACAACTTTCCAGCCCTGTTTTGCCAGTTCAGGCAGCGTTGCTTTGATTCCACTTCCGCACGTAAAAACAGTACTGTCATTAACATTATGACTTTCTAATACGGGATATTCAGGGGAGTGACAAACATGTGCATCCCCAGCTGTCGCCGATGCACTCAATCCGAGCAGGACTATAACTATCAATGTTTTTTTCATCATATGCTTCACTTTGTATAATTGGAACAGTTACATTTTCACATCGTTCCATGTGAAGAGCTTGGGTTCTTGGAAGCGATTATTTGCGCTGCCAAACCTCATTGGCATTGGTTCAGCGCTAGTTACTGGGTATTTGAAATCAAATCTGAAAAACAAGTGCTCCCCGCACTTATATATAATATATTCGGACCATATTTTTTCATCACCTTCTCTGTCTGATTTGTAGGTGTCTACATCGCAAGTTTTATTTTTATCCTTAAACCCCCCTGCAAACTTGTTTGCGGATAGTTCTAGTTTGTGACCTTCAATAGTAATTGTACGTGATTTAAAACCGTTGTCGTTGCAACCTACAATGAGTAGTGTAAGCATTCCGATTTTTAGTGCGTGAATTATTTTCATATCAGTCCCATTGATAGATAAACAAAAGCCTCAGATTAATCTTAACGTGTTTTTTAAGGTTTTCAAGGCGTTAATGAATAAATCATTTTTGAGATGCGGCAAAGGTAATCCCCGCGAAAAACCAACGTGTTCATAAGTAGAATTTTCTCGTAATCTGAACCGGGGAGATCTCTATGTAAAAATCACGTTTTACTGACAGCCAGATCATGGCCATCCTCAAGCAGGCCGAGGCCGGAACGCCGGTAACTGAACTGTGTCGCGTGCATGGCATAAGCAGTGCCAGTTTCTACAAGTGGCGTTCACGCTTTCTCTGACCTGCTCCCCGTTGATTAATACACCGTGATGTTAGTAATGTCTTCATAAGCCACATGAGGACACCCCCATGAAGAAGCGTTTTTCCGACGAACAGATCATCAGTATTCTCCGCGAGGCTGAAGCCGGGGTTTCTGCCCGTGAGCTCTGCCGCAAGCACGCCATTTCCAACGCCACCTTTTACACGTGGCGCAAGAAGTTTGGCGGTATGGAAGTGCCCGAGGTTAAGCGCCTGAAGTCGCTTGAGGAAGAGAACGGCAGACTCAAGAAGCTGCTTGCCGAAGCCATGCTGGATAAGGAGGCACTCCAGGTGGCTCTGGGGCGAAAATACTGACGACAGACCAGAAACGGGAAACCGTTGAGTTTATGTGTGATGCGACCGGTCTGTCGCAACGTCGTGCCTGCAGGCTTACAGGTTTGTCCCTGTCGACCTGCCGCTATGAGGCTCAGCGTCCGGCGGCTGATGCACATTTTCAGGGCGTATCCCTGAACTGGCACTCGAACGAAGGCGTTTTGGTTACCGGCGCATCTGGCAGTTATTACGTCGGGAGGGCCTTCACGTCAACCACAAGCGGGTATACCGCATTTACCACCTTAACGGCCTGAGTGTGAAGTGCAGACGACGTCGTAAAGGTCTGGCGACTGAGCGGCTTCCGCTTCTTCGCCCGGATGCGCCTAACCTGACATGGTCGATGGATTTTGTCATGGATGCACTTGCCAGCGGCCGCCGGATTAAGTGCCTGACTTGCGTGGATGATTTCACGAAGGAGTGTCTGACGATCACCGCTGCTTTCGGTATTTCAGGTGTTCAGGTCACGCGTATTCTGGACAGCATCGCGCTCTTTCGTGGCTATCCGGCGACAATAAGAACCGAGCAGGGCCCGGAATTTACCTGCCGCGCGCTCGATCAATGGGCCTTTGAGCATGGTGTGGAGTTGCGACTTATCCAGCCAGGTAAGCCAACGCAGAACGGGTTTATTGAGAGTTTCAACGGTCGCTTTCGGGATGAATGCCTGAATGAACACTGGTTCAGCGATATTCTTCATGCCCGGAAAATCATTAATAACTGGCGGCAGGACTACAACGAGTCCAGACCTCATTCATCGCTGAATTACCAGACGCCGGCTGAATTTGCAGCAAGCTGGAGAAATGGAAAATTAGAAGGTAAACAAACCGACATTACTAACTGATCGTTGTATCTAATACTGGGGGCAGGTCACTCTCACCTAATGCAATATAGTTGAGAACTGGGATACGAAGATGGGCCATCTTAAACCAAGGCAATTTGATGGTAGGATTATGGTAGTTTTGAAACACCGTATTTAAGCATTGCTTACATCATATTGCAGCAAACTTAAACATTTTTCTCAAGGCAAACCAGTAAAAAACTGTTAGTGCTGATAGAGCATTTGGTCTTTTTTGAAGGGATTGAAAATCCCCGTGTCCTTGGTTCGATTCCGAGTCCGGGCACCAAATTTCATATTAACGGACCTCCACGGAGGTCCGTTTTTGCATTCTGAGCCCGCCAGAATCATTACTTCTGCATTCCCTTAACGACACCCCAACCACTGCGTCAGTAGCGAATGCAGTTTAGCTGGCTCCAGAGGCTTGCGGAGTACCAGGTACCCCTCCTGCTCCGCCTCCAGCAGAACCGGTGAATTAAATTCGCCGCTAACTATCGCGCCGCTCATATCCGGCAGACGTTCAAAAAGCGCTTTCAGGATATCGAAGCCGCTTTCGCCGGATCGCAGGCGCTGGTCGCACAGCACGGCGAACGGCGTAAAGCCGTCGTCGATTATGGCAAACGCTTCTTCAGCGGAGGCCGCACAGCGTACGTCGATTCCCCAGACGCTCATCAGGCTCTCCCAGGCAGACGTCACCAGCGGGTCGTCATCGACGACCAGGCAGGAACCGTGCAGCGGCGCATAGCGTACCGGCGTGGCGGTGTTATCAGCGGCGGGCGGGGTATCCAGCACGCTATCTTCGCCAGCATATTGGGTAAAGCGCATCCAGAAGCGTGAGCCTTTCCCTTCAATGGATTGCATCCCGTATTTCACCTTCATCAGCTTGGCACAACGGGCAACGACGGCCAGTCCCAGCCCGTGTCCGGCGCTGTCGATCTTCCATGCCAGCTCGGGGCGGTAGTAAGGTGAGAAGATTTTGCCCTTCTCTTCATCGGCGATACCGACTCCCGTGTCCCACACCTCCACCATACACTCGTCACCGCGCGGTCGGATGGCGACCAGCACCCCGCCCTGGAGCGTGTAGCGAAGGGCGTTTTGAATCAGGTTGATCAGGGACTGTCGCACCAGTAGCGGATCGCCCATCACGTAGATATGGCGTTTAGGCCGCCGGATGCACAGCCTAAGCGCGCGGCTGTTGGCCTCTTCACGAAACAGCGTGATGACCGAGTCGAGCAGAGCACCGATATCCACTTTGGTCGGGGCAGAGAGGACATTCCCGGATTCTATTTTGCTGAGATCGAGCAGAGAGTTGAGCATTAAATGTACCGAGCGAACGCTCTGCTGAAGGTCAAGAAGCTGTGGCGTCAGGCTGCCGTCCCGGTTTCGATGGAGGATGGCTTCGATCAGAAAGCCCATAGCATGCACAGGCTGGCGCAAATCGTGGCTGGCGGTGGTCAGAAACTGATTTTTATCCAGCAGTGCCTGCTCCGCGTCCTCTTTGGCCTGACGAAACTGTTCCGCCAGCCGTGAGCTTTTTTCCTCAAGCAGTGCCTGCTGAATAAAGAACGCATGGGAAGTTAACGCATGGCGGTAAATTGCGAAGCCGTAAAGCAGATTCAGCATGAGCACGATGAACATCAACTCATCCAGCCGCCAGATAATACCGAGGTTCAGCACCCCCCAGGAGGCGAAGAAAAAACGCGTGAAGGTGCTGATGACAGGCGTCAGATGTGTCGCATTGGCGGCGACGATGGCGGCGATGCTGATATTAAGTAACAGGAAAAAGTCAAAATTCTGCGTCTGTGGCGTAATTAAATAGAGTGAAGAAATTCCCAGCCCGTGAATAAAGGCAATATTATTAATACGCGGAAGCCAGCGTCGCAGGACGTCCCTCTCACCGTTTTCTTTCGCTTCACGCTGATAGCATCGGTGCAATAGTCGTATCGCCACGGCACATAGCAGATAAATAATTATCCAGATAATCGTTGGGCCGAGGTCGTCCCCAAGCATATAAATCCAGATGGCGAAAGGAATACCCACAAAGGGCACAGCACTAAAGCTAAATACCAGCCGAAGAAAGGTGTTGTTTAGCAAACGGATCTGCGCCGGAGCAGAGATACCATCATTTTGTAAGCTCTGGAAAAACCTCATTCCGACGGTTCCTGCTTGCCATGCAGAAGCGTGATGGCTTCAACCCGGCTGTTAACGCCTATCTTTTTCAATATATTGCTGATGTGTTCTTTGACCGTGGGCTCAGAAATTGAAAGCTGTGCGGCGATTCGTTTATTTGGCAGGCCGCGCATAATCATATTTAACACGTCTATTTGTCGCGGCGTTAAGTTAAATTTACTTAACTTCTCATTATTGGCCTTAACGGAAATTTCGTTTCCCTCAGGAAACCAGGTCTGATTATCAGTGAGCGCGAAAACGGCCCGCGAGAACATCTCAGGTGGCTCGCTTTTCAATACAAAACCGTGTACCCCGGCGGCATTAACTTTGCGCCAGATATCATTATTGTCATCCCCGCTGACCACCAGGAGTCGTACCTGTGGGTAAAGTTGTTTTACTTCTTTGAGTAATTTCAGGGCCGTTCCGGAAGAGAGCCAAAAATCGATTACCAGCAAACGTGGCGGGCCATGATCTCTAATTTGTCGGTAGCAATCATCCTCATTCGTCACCACACACGCCTGTTTAAACTGGCAATGTGTAATCAGAAAATTGGCGATGCCGCTTGCTACCAATGGATGGTCATCAACGACTAACGCATAATTCTGTCCCAAAGGAGCCTCCTTTTACCTTCGCATATCTTAGAGTACAGATGAATTATTATCTACCCACCCTACTTTAGGAGGGTTTTTTCGATTAGGAAAGAGAAATATATTATTCGCTGATTTGGGTAAAAGAAAACATAAATACAATCAGTGAAATTAACTGGTTGGATATCAAGGATAATTTATGAAAAAACCACTAATCGTTTTAACCGTTACGTTGATGTTAGCCGGTTGTTCCACGTTGAAAACCGATCAGGCTATTCCACTCCTGCAAGCGGAGACCGCTAAAATGCTGGGATTGGGCTCATCGGATGAAATAACTGTGACCAACGTTAATGGTGCCCAGCCGGACGCACTGGGAGGACAAAAACTCTCTTATCGCGCCACGACGGAAAAAGGGCGTATTTTCGATTGTTCATCGATGATGATGCCGGGAATTTTAGGATCCGCACCGACGCTGAGCGCGCCAACCTGTACACCTGTTGTCACACATAAATAATTAACGCCGCATCAAAAGGCGTACATAAATAACGCCTTTTACATTATCTGGCGTATCTGAGTTTTCATAAAAAAACGATGTTCCTGACATCATGCTAATGAGTACGGAGATAGCCCGTGAATAACTCTACATCGCATTCTTTAGCGGTTAAGACACCGCTTTCCAGACTTTACCTCGCTCTATTTTCCGCGCCGCTGTTACTGTTTTTACCTGCCGATATCGTGCGTGCAGCCGATGCCTTTTTTGATGGCGACTCGCGTATTACCGAAACGCTGGGTTACACCGGTGATGTGTATGTTGGACGTAATCAACGCGGAAATCTGTTGATCGATAATGGCAAAATCACCGCCTATAACATCAATATCGGTCGGCTGTTCGACGGCAAAATTTATGAAAGCGTGGTCACGGTCCGTGGGCCAGACGCTGAGCTTAACGCGGTGAACGATCGGTACGTCCTGCGCGGCGACCTGAATCTTGGCCTCGGCACCCTGCGAGTCGAAGAGGGCGCGCTGGCGAGTGCAAAGGAGATTGTTGTCGGCACCACCCGCGGCTACGACAGCCACCTTATCGCCACGGGTGCTGGCTCTCGTGTGACCAGTAATTTTCTCAGCGTAGGCACCGATCTGGGCGCACGCTCCACGCTTGCGATTGAAGACGGCGCTGCGCTCAATACCGCTTACGATGCACGCATCGGCAACGGTACCGGACCGGGTGAAACCGACACGCTGAGCCCGAAAGCCACCGTCACAGGGAGCGGCTCACAGTGGAACGTTGGCCGTACGTTGACGCTTTATGGCGACCTGGACGTGCTGAACGGCGGAACGGTTAACGTTGGCGGCGTGCAGGTGGCAGGCGTCTCCGGGGCAGGGAAAACCGCCGAGCTGGTTATTGCGGGCGAGGACTCGCGCTTTACCAGCGGCAGCAGCGTGAGCGTGGGCGATTACGGCAATGGCGTGCTGTCTGTGATTGACGGCGGTTCATTTTCCGCTGGCAGCAATGCGCTGATCGTGGGGACATCGGGTTCCGGCTCGAACCGGGGTGCGCTCATCATCGGCAGCCGCGGCAATATGGACACCGGCACGGGTTTAACTGAGCCAACGCTTGGCACGGCGGGCGGCGCAGGTACCCTCGATGCGAAGACGGCAATAAGCCTGCGTGGCGGACTGTTCGGCAGCTATGTCTACTTCAACCATACCGACGGAAATTACATCTTCAGCAACACGATGAGCGGTGAAGGTGATGTGATCAACACCTCCGGGCAGACGACGCTGAACGGCGATCTTTCCGCACTCAAGGCGAACGTCACCGCGCGGGGCGGTAAAGTCATTATTGCCAGCAATATTAATACCCAACCAGAAGACGATATTTTTGACGTCCAGACGCTTAGCGCGGAGAACGGCGGCACGCTGATCCTCAATGCGACGGCGGGTTCAGACGTCAGCAACGGGGTGGGTTACAGCAGCGCCGCGTCAATCAAGTCCGGCGGCACGCTGGGCGGCAACGGGACGCTGGGCCAGACCGAGATCCTGTCCGGCGGACATATCTCGCCCGGCGACGGCAATATCGGTACGTTGACGCTGAAACGCTATCTGAACTTTATCGGCGAATCCTTCTATGACGTCGATATCGCAGGAGATGGCCGCAGCGACCAGCTACTGGTATCGGGCAAAACCACCATCAGCAATCAGGCTAAGGTACAGGTCACCGCGCTGGATCCGCAAACCAGCTATAAAACGGGCCAAAGCTACCGCATTTTGACCTCCGACGGGGGAATTGACGGTGAGTTCGCCGGCGCGATCTCCAAATCCGCCTTCCTCGACGTGGCGCTTAAGCAAAGCACCAACGCCGTCGATCTGACCATCGCGCAGAAAGAGACCGGTGGCGAGAATCCTGGAGGAGAAAATCCCGGAGGCGAAAACCCTGGCGGTGAGAATCCTGGTGGTGAAAACCCCGGAGGCGAAAACCCTGGCGGTGAGAATCCTGGTGGAGAAAACCCCGGAGGCGAAAATCCTGGCGGTGAGAATCCTGGCGGTGAAAACCCCGGAGGTGAAAACCCGGGCAGCGGCAAGCCGGGCATTTTCCAGACCGTGGCCCAAAGCAGCAACCAGTGGAATACCGCTGGCGCGCTCTCCACGCTGACGCAAAGCGGCCCGTCTCTGGCGCTGTATAACTCGCTGCTTCTGCTGAGCGCACCGGAAGCGCGCGAGGCGTTCAACCAGCTTTCTGGTGAAGTTTATCCGTCAATGCAGTCCAACCTGATCGCTGGCAGCACGCAGGTGTTTAACGTGTTAAACCAGCGCATGCAGCGCGCGTTTGATAACGACAGCCTGCCGATACCACCGTTAGCCATGTCGCTGGTGCAGCAGCCGGAGCCGCAAAACAATGGCGTCTGGGGCCAGACCTTCAGCTCCTGGAGCCGAAACAGCGGCGACGGTAACGTGGGCAAGCTGGACGGCAACACCACCGGCTTCCTGCTGGGGGCAGATCGCAAGCTGGCGGACCATAACGTGCGTGTCGGCGGCTACTTCGGCTACAGCCGGGGTGATTACGACGTCGACAGCCGTCGCTCCTCAACGGATACCGACAACTATCACCTTGGCCTGTATGCGGCGGGTCAACAGGATGCGTTCTCCCTTCGCGGCGCGCTGGGGTACACCTGGCACAAGATTGAAGGCGAGCGCAATGTTGATTTCAGCGGTTTCTCGGATCGGCTGAAGTCAGATTACGACGCCAACTCCCTGCTGGCGTTCACCGAAGCGGGCTACCGTTTCGGCCAGCCAGACAGGAATATTGAGCCGTTCGTCAATTTATCGTACATCCGGCTGCATACCGACAGCTTCAGGGAAGACGGCGGTGCCGCTGCGCTGAGCGTCGGTAACGAAACGATGAACACCTTCTACACGACACTCGGGTTGCGCGGTGTGACCGAGCTGCCGAAGCACGTTAACCTCTACGGTTCATTGGGCTGGCAGCACGCCTATGGCGATAAGAATACCTCTTCGCGCATGGCGTTTGCGGGCAGCGACGCGTTCATTACTCAGGGACAGGCCGTGGATGAGGATGTGATGGTCGGTGATATCGGCGTGAGCGTACAGCTGTCGCGTGCTGCGACGCTGGATGTGGGTTACCAGGGACAATATGGTGCGGATACCCGCGTCAACTCGGTTAACGCCAATCTGCGCTGGTCGTTCTGAATTATTTCCATTAAAAGAACCCGCCCTCGTGGCGGGTTTCTGCTTTTGGCTTCTGACGAAGCTAGGGATCGTTCCCAACCGCGTCCAGCAGTTTGTTTTTAAAGATAAACAAACACGCCTCGTTGAAGTTCCCTGCCCCTAACCGCTCCGACAGCACCGTTCGCTTGCGATAGAGGCTTTTAACCGACATATTCAGCTTATCTGCAATCTCTTCCATTGACCTCCCTGCCTTCAGCAACCGGATCATTATCGCTTCGTGTCGACTCAGCCGTAAGTTAAGCAGCCATTTGGTTGTCAGACGCCTGCCTTTCATATCGAGCACCAGATTGAATAACAACGCCATATCCGGAGCCGTAAGCGACGTGTTCATAAACAGCTTCATACTGAGAAGATCCTCCTCTCGAGGACGCATATCCAGCATAACGCAGCAGATCGTTTTTCTCGTTCTGGCCGGATGGCGTATCAGGTAATCATATAAACGGAGCGGCGTACGGCTATCAATCAGTACAGTATATTCATTTGCGTCGGTATCAAATATGTTTCTGTCTATCGAACTGAGGCAAATTATATCCGGGAAAAATAGCCGCATCCCCCTGACAAGGAAACAATCCTGAGTCACTAACACTATTGAAGTCGCCACTAACCATCCCTTTTAGATTAAAGCAAGCCCGCCTCTTAAGAAACAAGAACGCTTTCGTTTATAGCGTTTTACATTAACGGCAAATGTTTTCTGGCTTTGATCATCCCTCAATATGACATTGGTGAGCTAGACTTTTTGCAGACTATCACTCAATGCCTGGCGTTAATTATAAATAAAAAAGAATTTCAGAAAAGTCACTTCTCTGAACATTAAGAATTTTTGTCATGAAACTTCCCAAACATGCACCAGAAAGTACTTTAATTAACTCAGAAGAACTTCATTTTGAATATAACAAAACAGGAAGCAGAGAAAGAAAAATCATTTAATATCAATTAATTAAAAACATCAACCCTGCACTAAATTATCTAAAAAACTTACTTCCCCCAGAATTATCTCAAAACCTCCCAGCCGCTTTTCAACTTATTTATCCCCCAACACATCGGGTGTACATTAAGCCCAATCAGACCACTGAGATGAGGGCTCATAATTACCTTTAAGTAAGTACCCCATAACGTAGCATCATTCAGATTTAATGTTCTCCTTTATGCCCTTTAACACAGAGTTAAAAGGCGGCCGTGTTATGCAATGGATTCACAATAAACAAATGGCAAATAGATATGGAAAGATCGCTTAGCTTCACTACGTTATTCTTTTATCGCACCACAATATTATTGTTCCTGCTTTTACTCTTTCCTGTTCTGGTTCAGGCTGATGAATCCGTTTATGAGCATCAGATACAACAGGCACGTAACGGTAATTACGCTCTGTTTCTTGATTACCTACAGCGCTATGAGCAACAACATGCTTTAACACCCGGACAGGTTGCGGACTGGTTACAGGTAGCCTCCTGGGCAGGACGCGATGACGAAGTTATCCGGGTCTGGCAGCGTTATGGTATTTATATGCCGCTGCCCGCTCGCGCCATCGCTGCCGTCGCCCAGTCCAGAAGAAACCAAAAAGCCTGGCCATCCGCCTTATCGCTGTGGAAAGAGGCGCTCAGCCTTGCGCCGGATAACGACGATTACCGCATCGGCTATGTGAAGACTCTGGCCGATGCCCGCAAAGATCGCCTCGCGCTTTCGGAAGCCCGGCAGCTGGTTAAAGACAATCCTTCTCCCGCGCACCTTGAGACGCTCTCCTATGTCTGGATGCGCCAGGGAAAAAACGGGGATCGGCTGCTGGCTGACATGCGCGCACTAAGCGCCGCGCCAGGGAATGAGGCCCTTCTTCGCGAGACGATCGATGCGCTAACGGATAACCGGGTAAGCACGCCCGCACTCTGGCTGTCACAAAACGCGGCGCTCTCTCCTGCGGAGCGCCGCCGCCTTGAGCGTAACGCCGCGGCTGAACGGGTACGCCTGGCGGATGTGCCTGGCAGAACGGAGAAAGAGCGCCTGCGGCTGGCACAAAACGCATTAGATCGCTATCACGCCCTGCTTTCCCGCTGGCAAAACGACCCGCAGGCGGCTGAAGACGTCATCCTTGCCCGTATCGATCGGCTTGGCGCCCTGTATGCGCAGGGTAATTACCGGCAGGTCATTAGCGAATATGAGTCGCTGACGGCCGCACAGCATCCGGTGCCGGACTGGGCCATCGGCTGGGTGATCTCTGCATATTTGCAGGAGAAAAACACCGTTGCCGCCTTCTCGCTTGTGCAACGCTATCCACACTACGCCTCCGATCCGCAGGATGAGGAGCATGCGCTTTTCTACGCCTGGCTGGATACGGGGCAATATCAGGCCGCCCGCCGCTACGTTGAGCGCGAGACCCGCAGCGTTCCCTGGACCCGCTACGATTTCGGGTCCCCCGCCGCCCAGCCAAACGATCGGTGGCTTACCGGGCAGTCACTCAAATTTAACTATTTGCTGGCAACCAACGCCCTGCCGGAGGCCGAAAAGCTGTCGTATCGTCTGGCGTCAACGGCGCCGGGAAATCAGGGATTACAGATTGATTATGCCGCCCTGCTTCAGGCCAGAGGCCTGCCGCGCGCGGCCGAGCAAAAGCTTAAACGAGCAGAGGCGCTCGAACCCACGAATCTGGAGCTTGAAAAACAGCAGGCTTACGTCGCAATGGACCTTCAGGAGTGGCGCCAGATGGATTTACTGGCTAATAACGTAATTGCTCGCGCCCCCGCCGATCGCAGCGCCCGTCGCCTGGACAGACTCAGAATGGTCCACCATATGTCTGAGCTGCGTCTGAACGCGGCTAAAGGATTGCACTCAGATAACCCCGTCAGCGGTAGCCACGACATGAACTGGGACGCCACGCTCTATGGCCCGCCCGTGGCGGATAACTGGCGGCTGTTTGCCGGCACCCGCTATGCCCAGGGGAATTTCGACGAAGGTAAAGGCATCAGCCGCCACCTGTTGGGCGGCGTTGAGTGGCGCCCCCGTGACCTCACGCTCGAAGCCGAGCTCTCCGGCAACCACTATCACGGCAAAAACAGGCCGGGCGCACGGCTCTCAACAACTTACAGCCTGAGTGATAACTGGCAGGTCAGTGGTAACCTCGAGCGCTTGTCACGCGCCACACCCTTACGGGCATTACGCAATGGGATTAGCGCCAACCGGGGTGAAGGTGGGGTGCGCTGGTATCAAAACGAGCGACGTGAATACCAGTTCAACGCCGCAATCAGCCGCTTCTCAGACCACAACCGCCGTCAGGAATACACCCTCTCTGGGAAAGAGCGTCTCTGGCAGACCCCGACCCTGACGCTGGAGCTCGAACCGGGGATCGCCGCCAGTAAAAACAGCCTGCGGAATACGCTCTATTACAACCCGGCACGGGATCTGTCCGTGACGGCTGCCCTGTCCGTTGACCATGAGATGTACCGCCACTACGACACTCTCTGGAGCCAGCAGTTCGTGGCAGGCGGGGGCAGCTACTGGCAGAAAAATCAGTCACCTGGCGCCGTTACCCTGCTGGGTTACGGGCAACGCATCCAGTGGAACAACGTTGTCGATACTGGCGTGATGCTGAACTGGGATAAGCGCCCTTACGACGGCAAACGCGAGAGCAATCTCTCCGTCACGTTAGATGCGACTTTACGCTTTTAAGGATGAATATGCTGAACACACGTTTTTCTGTAAGCCTGATCGTCATCGGCTGGCTCTGCCTCAGCGCGAGCCTCTGCGCGCAGCCGCTCTCCTTTATGGCCCCTGAAGAGAGGCCGCAGCTGGAGGCCAGCAAACCCTGGCCGGAGAATCAGTTTTTGGTCCTGGCCTACCACGACGTCGAAGATGATGCCGCCGATCAGCGCTACCTCTCCGTTCGCACCAGCGCGTTAAACGAGCAGATAAGCTGGCTTTTGCACAACGGCTATCACGCCATTAGCGTGCAGGACATTCTGGATGCGCATGAAGGAAAAAAAGCGCTGCCGCCGAAAGCCGTTTTGCTCAGCTTCGACGACGGTTATAGCAGTTTTTACACCCGGGTCTGGCCCCTGCTTCAGGCCTGGAACGTTCCTGCGCTGTGGGCACCGGTGGGCAGCTGGGTGGATACGCCGGCAAATCAAAAAGTTAACTTCGGCGGTCTGATGACGCCCCGCGATCGCTTTGCCACCTGGGATATGGTTCGCGAGCTCAGCCAGTCCCCGCTGATTGAGATTGGCTCGCATACCTGGGCCTCGCATTACGGCATTCCGGCCAACCCGCAGGGAAGCCGTGAACCCGCCATCGCTAACCGTTTTTTTGATAACGCGACGGGGCATTACGAAACCGATGAACACTTCAATCAGCGGATCGCCGCAGACGTACGGAAAGTCACCGATAAAATCACCCAGGTGACGGGAAAAGCGCCGCGTTCCTGGGTGTGGCCCTATGGGGCTGCTAACGGTACATCGCTCGCTATCGCCCAGAAACAGGGCTATCAGCTGGCCTTTACCCTGGAGGACGGGCTGGCAAACGTGCGCGACCTCGGCAACATCCCGCGCCTGCTGATTGCCGGAAATCCGTCGATAAAAACCTTTGCCAACACGGTTAGCCGCGTTCAGGAGTTTGAACCGGTGCGCGTCATGCATGTTGATCTTGATTACGTCTACGATCCCGATCCGGCCCAGCAGACGAAAAACATCAACAAACTCGTCCAGCGGGTCTACGACATGAAAATCAGCCATGTGTTTCTCCAGGCGTTTTCGGATCCGCGGGGCGACGGCAGGATCAGCGCGCTCTATTTCCCCAACCGTCGTCTTCCGGTCCGGGCCGATCTCTTTAATTTTGTCGCCTGGCAGCTACAAACCCGCGCGGGAGTGAAAGTCTTCGCGTGGATGCCGGTTCTCTCTTTCGATCTCAGTCCAGCCTTGCCGCGCGTGCAGCGCCGGGAGCGTCAAACGGGAGAGTTGACCGTGGCCGCCGAGCCCTATATCCGGCTCTCCCCCTGGAGTCCGCAGGTTCGCCAGCAGTTGACGGAGATCTATGAAGATCTGGCCCGCTATGCCAGCTTCAACGGGATCTTGTTCCATGACGACGCAGTGCTGACGGACGTTGACGATGCCGGACAGGATACGACCCGGCAGAAGAGCCAGCGGCTTATCGGCTTTACCCGCACCCTGAGCCAGGCGGTGAAAAACATCCGTGGCCCGCAGATCAAAACCGCGCGGAACATGTTCGCGTTACCCATTCTCGAGCCGGAAAGCGAGGCATGGTTTGCGCAAAATCTGGATGATTTTCTGGCGGCCTACGACTGGACGGTGCCGATGGCAATGCCGCTGATGGAGTCCGTCCCGGCAGAAGAGAGCAATGCCTGGCTGACGCGTTTAGTCAAAGCCGTCGCCGCACGCCCCGGCGCGCTGAATAAAACGATTTTTGAGCTACAGGCCAGGGACTGGGCGCAGAAACCGCAGCGTGCCGTAGCCGATGAACGTCTGGTGGAGTGGATGCGGGTGCTCCAGCTGAACGGCATCAAAAATTACGGTTATTACCCCGACGACTTCCTCAACAACCAACCTGATATTTCGCGTATCAGACCTGAATTTTCTTCGTACTGGTATCCTGACAATGACTGATCGCATTATCGCCTTCTCTATTTTGTGTCTGGTATTCGGGTTGCCGTTAGGCGTAGCCGCGCTGTTTACTGGCGAACTGATTCTGGACTTTGTCTTTTTCTGGCCGCTGTTTATGTCCGTGCTCTGGGTAACCGGCGGCCTCTATTTCTGGTTTCAGCTTGAACGGCACTGGTCGTGGGATAACGCAACACCCGCCCCCGCCTTAGCCGGTGAGCCGTTAATCTCGATTCTTATTCCCTGCTTCAATGAGGAACGCAACGCACGGGAGACCATTAGTGCCGCGCTGGATCAGCGGTACTGGAATGTAGAAGTTATCGCCATCAACGACGGTTCTTCTGATAACACGGCGGAGGTACTGCAACAGCTGGCGCGGGAGCAGCCGCGCCTGCGGGTGATTAATCTCGCGGAGAACCAGGGGAAAGCCGTGGCGCTCAAGGCCGGCGCTGCGGCGGCCCGGGGCGATCTGTTGGTCTGCATTGACGGCGACGCCCTGCTCGACCGCGACACCGCGGCGTATCTGGTGGCACCGCTGATTCAGTATCCCCACGTTGGGGCCGTCACCGGAAATCCGCGTATTCGCACGCGCTCAACGCTGATTGGTCGTATTCAGGTGGGCGAGTTTTCTTCCATTATTGGCCTCATCAAGCGAACGCAGCGGATCTATGGCCGGGTCTTTACCGTCTCCGGCGTCATCGCCGCCTTTCGCCGACAGGCGCTGGCGGATGTCGGGTACTGGAGCCCGGATATGATCACAGAGGATATCGACATAAGCTGGAAGCTTCAGCTTCGCCACTGGGATATCTTTTTCGAGCCACGGGCACTGTGCTGGATCCTGATGCCGGAGACGCTAAAGGGACTGTGGAAGCAGCGTCTGCGCTGGGCGCAGGGGGGGGCAGAGGTGTTTCTGGTTAACCTGCGCAAGATGGCCCGCTGGGAGCATCATCGCATGTGGCCCCTGTTTCTCGAGTACGCCCTATCAACGCTGTGGGCATTTGCCTATGGGGCGACCGTGGTGTTGTTCATTCTCAGCCATATTATCCCTCTTCCCGCGAACCTGGCCGTTGCGAGCCTGTTTCCCCCGGCGTTTACCGGGCTGCTGCTGGGCGTAATGTGCCTGCTGCAATTCCTCGTCAGTTTGTATATCGAGCGGCGCTACGAGCGGAATGTGGCAGGCTCGCTGTTCTGGGTAATCTGGTTCCCGATGGTGTACTGGATGATTGGCCTGTTTACCACCCTCGTGGCATTTCCGAAAGTCATGCTTAAACGTAAACGCGCCCGCGCGCGCTGGATCAGTCCGGACCGGGGTAAAGGGAGCATTCAATGAACGAGAGTACGTTAATTTTGACTGAACATCGGCTGGCACCGCGTCTTTTCGATGCTGCATTAACGCTGATAGCCTGGGGAGGATTCCTGTTTTTCCTGTACGCCAGGCTGTGGATGCAGTTAACCGAGGAGGGCGATCACCGCTGGAACGTAATTATCGCCTCGTTTAATACAGTGCTGGTTTATCTGCTGATTGCCGCGTTCAACGGCTGGCTGCTGATCCTGTGGTATCAGTACAATCGCCGCCGCGCGCATGTGAGGCGGCGTCATCCGGAAATGTTGCGCCATGACGAGCTTGCCCAAAGTTTTAACGTCACGCCGCAAATTATGTCCGAGATGAGCCAGTACAACCTGCTGACGGTTTACCATGACCAGATTGGCCGGATCATTGATTTGAAGATCAGCGAGCAGCAGGACGAGAAAGAAGAGTAAGAAAAAGCCCCCGCAGGTTATCCGGCGGGGGCTTTTTTGTCGCGGGTATGAATTAGTTATCCTTCACCACAATCAGCGGTTCAATATCGCTCTCTTTCTTCACCACCAGCGAGTTATCCCCACGCAGGCAGGTTCCGCCATAATTCCCGCCCACGGTAAAGGTGCAGACCTGAATGTATCTGCCGTCAACCTTCGGCAGGCACCATAGCTGCTGGTAGATATTCTTGCGGTCAACAAACTTGCCGCTGGACTGGTCCAGCAGTTCGTCCTGGGCGCCGATCAGATCGATATTGCTCCCGCAGCGTCCGGCGATCGGTTTAACGGCATAACCGGTCCGTTTGAGCAGATCGTTGACCTCAAAATCGGTATCCAGCAGGTAACGGTGGTTCGGGAAGAGCTGCCACAGCACCGGCAGGATCGCCTTGTTACCTGGGATCACCGTCCACAGCGGTTCAAAGACCAGCACTTCCGGGCGCAGCAGGACGTCAATCAGGCGCACTTCACCTTGCGGGTGACCGGTGCGGATAGGCACGGCGGCGTACTCGGTTTCGCTCACCTCGCGGATCTGCTCAATCGCCGTTTCCCAGGCCCAGGTTTTCCATACGCAGTTAACGTGACGGCCTTCATCATCAATCAGTTGCCCGGCGGCATCCCAGCTCAGCGCGCCCAGTCCATGCAGGATTTTGGTTTCAAACCCGGCCTGGATCAGCGAGCGCTGAATAAAGAGCGCGTGGTAATCCTCTTCAATATCGTTGTCCTGCATGATATGGACGAACGGCCGCGCGTGGCTGTGCTTCCATGCGCCGGTCAGCTCCTCCAGCAAGCCTTCCGCCGGATTGTGGCCGGTGCCGCGATAGCCGTTTTTCACCCACTCTTCAAGAATCAGCCCGCCCTCGGTATGGCAGGAGGCGGAATCCGCGTTGTACTCGTAAACCTTAATGCCGCGCTCATCCATGCAGAAATCCATACGACCGGTGATCATATGGTGACGACGCCACTGCCAGGAGAGGCGCAGACGCGGCCAGAGGATTTTTGGGATGTCGAAAAGCGCGAGTAAGCTGTCGTCTTTCAGCACCTTGTCGGTGGCATGAAGGTACATCAGGTGCAGTTCGTTGGTGGCTTTGATCAGCTCCTGCTCGGCGCTTTCGGTAATGGTGAAATACTGGCAGGGATCGTTGTTGATAACGTGGCCGTTGGCGCGAACGTACGCCTGTTGCAGGGCGTCGTCTTCATTGAGCCATTTCCCGTCGAACTGGCGGTTGTTCTTCAACCGCGCGCCGCTGATTTTCAGCAGTTCACCGTCGATCTCCGGCTGAGGAATACTGTGTTCCGTCTCCTCCGTCTGGATCATCCAGCCGAGGATCTCGGTATCGTTGAACGTGTCATGAAGCGTATAGCAACCGTCCTCCACGCTCAGACGCAGCTCGCGCGTCCACTGCTGCCCCATCGGCAGCGGGGAGTGAATAACGTTCTGCTCGGCAATGCGTACTCTGTCATCCAGCAGCTGGGTAATGACGGCGACGTGGCCGGTCTCATGAAACTCACCGCCCTTTTGCCAGATGAGCAGCGCACCGGCCTGCGGCGCACGTTTTGAGCCATTAGCAAAGGCCTGTAGCGGCAGAATATTGTCGTTTACCACCTGGCGCAAAAAACGCAGGGAGAAGATCTCCCACGCCATCCCGACGTCGGTAAAGACAAACCCGTGATTGAGAAACAGGAAACGGCGCGCAAACTCAACGCACTGCCATTTATGGCCCATGTACTCGTTGCCGATATAGCTGCGGAATTCCGCATCTTCCGGGTAGTGACGCGGATCGAGACTGCCGTAATTTGAAGAGTAAATCGCCACGCCACCCGGCGCATAACCTAATAACGTCCCGAAGGGGGCGTCACTGCTTAACGTTCCTTTACGCATGTGTCCAACCTAAAACAGGCAGGCGGCAATTTTTTTGTGGGGTTGTCGTCGTCTGCACGTTGTAATTAACTGACAGAGGTGGCGTTATCATACACCCGCCCTGCCCATTACGCTCGCATCGTTAAACGGTTCCTGCATCTCCTGCTACACTGCCTCAACACAACACCAAAGAGGCAGGCCAACATGTCAGATAACACCTATCAGCCACCGAAAGTGTGGGAATGGAAACAGAATAACGGCGGCGCGTTCGCCAATATCAACCGTCCCGTCTCGGGCGCGACGCACGAGAAAGAGCTACCTGTGGGCGCGCACCCGCTCCAGCTGTACTCTCTCGGTACGCCGAATGGACAGAAAGTTACCATCATGCTGGAAGAGCTGCTGGCGCTGGGCGTGACGGGCGCGGAATACGACGCATGGTTGATCCGCATTGGCGAGGGCGATCAGTTCTCCAGCGGTTTTGTCGACGTGAACCCGAACTCGAAGATCCCGGCCCTGCGTGACCACTCCACCACCCCGCCGACGCGCGTCTTTGAATCCGGCAATATCCTGCTCTATCTGGCCGAGAAATTTGGTCACTTCCTGCCAAAAGATCCGGCAGGACGAACGGAAACCCTGAACTGGCTGTTCTGGTTACAGGGCGCGGCCCCGTTCCTCGGCGGCGGTTTTGGCCACTTCTATAACTACGCGCCAGTGAAGATTGAGTACGCTATCGATCGCTTCACCATGGAAGCTAAACGCCTGTTCGACGTGCTGGACAAACAGCTGGCGCGCGGTCGTTACGTAGCGGGTGAGGAATATACCATTGCGGATATGGCAGTCTGGCCATGGTTTGGCTGCGTGGCGTTGGGCAGCGTCTATAACGCCGCCGAGTTCCTGGATGCCGGGAAGTACACCAACGTGCAGCGCTGGGCAAAAGATGTGGCGAATCGTCCGGCCGTGAAACGCGGGCGCATTGTTAACCGTACCAACGGCGAGCTGAACGAGCAGTTGCATGAGCGTCATTCAGCAAGCGACTTCGATACCCAGACGGAAGATAAACGTCAGGGTTGATCCATGACCGGGCGGTTCGCCGCCCTTCTTCCGCGATGAGAAAAATGCGTCAGCACGCGTGCGCAAGGAGCCTCGTATGTCAGACCAGACGCTAAAAGCGACCCGACAGCAGAGCCTTATCACCCTGCTGAGTCAAAGCGACTGGCTGACTACCGAGGTGCTGGCTGAAAAGCTCTCCGTCAGCAAAGAGACGATCCGCCGGGATCTGAAGTCGTTGCAGCAGCAGGGGAAGCTTCTGCGCCAGCACGGGCGCGCGCGTCTGATTCACCCGGACAGCCGCGACAGCGGTGAACCCTTTGGCGCACGCCTGAAAAGCCATTATGCCGACAAAGCCGATATTGCCCGCCACGCGCTGGGCTGGATCAGCGAAGGGATGACCATCGCCCTCGACGCCAGCTCAACCTGCTTTCATCTGGCGCGCCAGTTGCCGGACATCGACCTCACCGTATTTACCAACAGCCTGCCTGTCTGCCACGAGATGGCAAAGCGCGAGCGGATCACGCTTATCTGCTCCGGCGGAACGCTTGAGCGTAAGTATCGCTGCTATGTTAATCCGGCGCTGGTGACGCAGCTAAAAGGGCTGGAGATCGATCTGTTTATCTTCTCGTGTGAAGGGGTCGATGAGCATGGCGTTCTCTGGGATCCGTCCGAGCACAACGCGGGCTTTAAGGCGCTGCTGTTAAACCGCGCCAGCCAGTCGCTGCTACTGATCGACAAAAGTAAATTTATGCGGGCAAGCGAAGTGAAAATTGGTCAGCTGTCGCAGGTAACACAGATTATTCAGAGCGATAAACGTCAGGCCGCCAGAGACGGCCTGACACGATGAGGTTACGCGGTGAGACGGAATTTCTGCACTGAGCGCTGGAGTTCTTCGGTCTGCCGTTCCAGTGCGGCGGCGGCGGCGGAAACCTGCTCCACCAGCGAGGCGTTCTGCTGGGTCACGCCGTCCATCTGCGTGATGGCAACGCCGACCTGAGAAATTCCTTTGCTCTGCTCCTCTGACGCGGTGGCGATCTGCTTCATAATGACGGTCACTTCCGTCACGTCGCGCAGGATTGCTTCCATCGTGGTGCCGGTATCGTTCACCAGCTGCGCCCCCTGCTCCACGCGGGCAACGGAATCCGCAATCAGCCCTTCGATCTCTTTGGCCGCATTCGCGCTGCGGCTGGCCAGATTACGTACCTCACCCGCCACGACCGCAAAGCCTCGCCCCTGCTCCCCGGCCCGGGCGGCTTCCACCGCGGCGTTCAGCGCCAGAATATTAGTCTGGAAAGCGATGCTGTTGATAACGGTGGTGATTTCAGCGATTTTTTTCGAGCTGTCCGAAATGCCGCTCATGGTCGTAACCACATCTTCCACCAGCGACCCGCCGCGGCTGGCCGTGCTGGAGGCGACATCCGCAAGCTGGCTGGCCTGGCGCGCGCTTTCGGCGTTCAGATTCACCGTTGCGGTAAGCTGCTCCATGCTGGCCGCGGTCTCTTCCAGCGCGGCGGCCTGCTCTTCGGTACGCGAAGAAAGATCGTTATTCCCGCTGGAGATCTCCGTTGCCCCGCGCCAGATATTCTCGCTGCCGGAACGAATCGTGCTGACCGCCTCCCGCAGGCTGTCCTGCATTGCACTCAGCAGCGGTACCAGTTGCCCCACGCAGTTGCGGCCCAAAGATTCAATCGGCTGGCTGAGGTCGCCCTGCGCAATCTGGCGGAACTGCTGACGGATACGATCCAGCGGTTTTACCAGTATCGCCACCAGGTAGCGGTCGGTGAAAAGCAGGATCAGCAGACCCACGATCGTGGCGGTGATAATTACCGTCCGGGTCATGCTGGTGAGGCCGTCGACCACCACGCGCGTGCTGTCGAGCGCCTTCGCCGCGGTATTGTTAAAGTTCTCAGCCGCTGACCCGAATGCACGGCTTAGCGGCGGCGTGACGTTGTTGGCATGCTGACGATAACCTTCGAGCGTCGCCTGCTTCGCCTGCGCCATCTGCGGTGTAACGCCCTGATCGAGCAGCGCCTGCCAGGTGGAAATCACCTGCGCAGACACCTTTTCATCCATCGGGCCCGGGGAGATAGCTTTCATCTCTGCCAGCTTTTTACTCATGTTATCCAGCGCCTGCTGAGCAGGAGCCAGGTCCGGCGTGCCGCCCGCCGCTTTAACTTCCATTGCCCGGCTCAGGCGGGTGACGAAACGGAAATACTGATCGTTGCCCTGGCTCAGCACCGTCATTTGCCGGACCAGCTGGCGGTCAACGTCATTACCATCAGAAACACGAGACAGAGACCAGGTGCTGTAAAGCCCCACGCCTGCCCACATGACACAAAAGATCCCCAGTATCGTCAGCATGACGAAACGGATGGTGAAATTACGAAGCATCTTCATTGAGTATTCCTTGCCGTGAGGGTGAATTCGCCCAGAGGCGAGTACTCCCCTCGTTATCGGCAGATACTGTAGAAAATATACTTTTTTCATTATCGAGTCGGCATAGAATGAAAACGTTGTTTCGAAAATTCACCGACAAGAAAGGAGACATCATGTCCTGGCACCCTTACACCGGCCGATACGAAAACATGCAGTACCGATACTGCGGCAAAAGCGGCCTGCGCTTACCGGCACTGTCGCTGGGCCTGTGGCACAGCTTCGGTCACGTTCAGCCGCTCGATTCCCAGCGCGCGCTGCTGCGTAAGGCCTTCGATCTCGGCATTACCCACTTTGACCTTGCCAACAACTACGGCCCCCCTCCGGGCAGCGCTGAAGAGAATTTTGGCCGCCTGCTGCGGGAGGATTTTGCCGGCTATCGTGACGAGCTGATCATCTCCACCAAAGCGGGCTACGACATGTGGCCAGGACCGTATGGTTCGGGCGGTTCACGTAAGTACCTGCTCGCCAGCCTCGACCAGAGCCTGAACCGCATGGGTGTGGAGTATGTGGATATTTTCTATTCTCACCGCGTAGACGAAAACACGCCGATGGAAGAGACCGCCGCCGCGCTGGCACACGCGGTGCAGAGCGGAAAAGCGCTGTATGTCGGCATTTCGTCTTACTCCACGGAACGCACGGCGGCGATGACCAAATTGCTGCGCGAGTGGAAGATCCCGCTTTTGATCCACCAGCCGTCTTACAACCTGCTTAACCGCTGGGTCGACAAGACCGGCCTGCTGGACGCGCTGGAGAAAAACGGAACGGGCTGTATCGCCTTTACCCCGCTGGCACAGGGCCTGCTCACCGGAAAATACCTGAACGGCATTCCGGACGGTTCACGTATGCAGCGCGAAGGGAAAAAAGTGCGCGGCCTGACGGAGAAAATGCTGACGGAAGCCAACCTGAGCAGCCTTCGTCTGCTGAACGAGATGGCGCACGCGCGCGGGCAGACGATGGCGCAGATGGCGCTAAGCTGGTTGTTGAAAGATGAGCGTGTAACGTCGGTACTGATTGGCGCGAGCCGCCCGGAGCAGCTGGAAGAGAACGTTCAGGCGCTGAATAACCTGCGCTTTAGCGAAGATGAACTGATGCGGATTGACCAGCACGTTGCGGATGGTGAGCTGAATTTGTGGCAGGCGTCGTCGGATAAATAGTGCGGCCTGCTGCCCTTACCACGCCCCCTCTCCCACAGGGAGAGGGGGCGTGGTGAATTTATTTCTTACTGATCTTATCCAGATACCCCATCACAAACGCCGACAGCACAAACGTCAGGTGGATAATCACATACCACATCAGCTTATTATCCGGGACGTTTTTCGCGTCCATAAAGACGCGTAACAGGTGAATAGACGAAATTGCAACAATCGACGCCGCGACTTTATTCTTCAGCGATGAGGCGTCCATTTTCCCCAGCCAGCTGAGCTTTTCTTTGTGCTCGGCGATATCAAGCTGAGAGACGAAATTCTCATAACCGGAGAACATCACCATCACCAGTAATCCTCCCACCAACGTCATATCTACCAGCGACAGTAGAACCAGAATCAAATCGGCTTCTGCCACGGAGAAAATGTTTGGCAGGACGTGGAATATCTCCTGAAAGAACTTAATCGTCAGGGCGACCAGCGCCAGGGAGAGACCAAAATAGACGGGTGCGAGCAGCCAGCGAGAGGCATACATTGCGTTTTCAAAGAAGCGTTCCATAAAATCCTGTCTGCAAACGAAACCAGCGCTGAGTATATCTCAACTATACCTCGTTGGGATCTACATCCGGACGCGCATACTCCGGCCAGACCAGCGCGACCAGTTCCGGGTAGGCTTCCAGGCTAAACTCACGAAAACACTGGCGCAGATTTAATACATCTAAATCGGAGTACGACACCTTCTCGCCATTCAGACAGCGCTTTTTGATATTGTC
Organism: Enterobacter cloacae complex sp. SHL022; assembly: GCF_049237785.1. Classification (NCBI taxonomy): domain Bacteria; kingdom Pseudomonadati; phylum Pseudomonadota; class Gammaproteobacteria; order Enterobacterales; family Enterobacteriaceae; genus Enterobacter; species Enterobacter cloacae complex sp. SHL022. Next base: position 441,903 of record NZ_JBMKJH010000002.1, read on the forward strand.
GTAATATTTATAAACCGCCGAATTAAGGTCGCTACAGCGGCGCTGCGCGTCGAACAGGCCGGGCGTATCATTAATTTCGGCCATTTTCATTCGCTTAATTGTCGCATGGAGGAAATCGATATATTCGTGATTTACTCGCCAGTACCAGACCGGCGTCACGGCGTTCATCAATACGGAGAAATGATCTTCCCCCTCCTCTTTCGACATCAATTCAGGCTGCGGCGGTTCACTGACGTCTTTTGACACTTTCGTTTTATTGAACTCTTGCATCAATAAAAGCACGCCAGCGGTCAGTAATAGTAACGTTATGACCGTGAAGAAAATGCTGTTCATGGGTAGGCTCCATTTTTTTTGATTTTAAAATTGCCTCATGATATTGTCAACGAATCTCACCCTTTTTCCAACCCCACCCTTTTGAAATTAAAGGAAATTAAAATGCTGCCCGACAATCTTGTCCCGGCAAAGTACCACATTACGCCTGTGGAACAGCCTTCGACGGAAGCAGATAAAGAGGCGAATTTCACTCAAGGAAAAAGAAAACTCTCCGACTATGAAGCCGACATATTAATTGGTGTTACACGCACCGGCAAATCCCGTAATATGGTGCTGGAAGAGCACGATCGCCATTTAAAAGAGCGTTTATTTCGCGCGATCAAGATTGAAGCCTTAGTTCATCTGCTGAATGATTTACAGGCCGAAGGGGAAATAGACGCCCAGACGCTAAGTCAAATAATGGTCGGGAAAACGCAGCAAATAAATGAAGCCGGCAATGAAATTTGGCTTAATTTAATTACGCGTGAAAAAAACAATCCCATTTTTTATAACCTGGGGGAAGATTAACGTGAATGATGATAGCGGTAATAACGTTTATTTGACTTTAGATGATAAAAAAAGCGATGAATTTATCTTAAAGCAGAATCTCGACGCCCTGAAAAAGATAAAAAATGACGAGATGACGCGAATTACGCAGGATTTGGTTTCGATTCCGGCCACGCTGGTACGCCTGAAATGGCAGAACCGTCGGGAGATTTACGCCTTGCAGGCCAAGGAGGAGATTTACGGCGCGGTGATGAACGCCATTATTGAACAGCGTCCTGAGCTTAAAGAGAAGATCCTCGGGCGACTGGAGGCGAACTATCAGTACCTGCTGGCACGCGAGACAGCCACCCTGCGCCTGACCCGTAAACTCTCGGAAGGCAATTACCGTACATCAAACGTGACCTGTGTGGCGCTTGATGAAGAGGCGCCGACGGCGCCTTCAGAGTGAGACAACAATGATTGTTGCGGAATGCAGGCCGGGTAATGCGACGCCGCCACCCGGCAGGCAAGGCTGCAAGAGCCTTCGTTTTACTTCGCGGCCGCTTTCTCTTCGCCGACCAGACCAATCTTCAGGTATCCCGCCTGATGCAGCGTGTCCATTACCTTCATCATGGTTTCATAATCGACGGTTTTATCCGCGCGGAAGAAGACGGTGGTGTCTTTCTTGCCGCCGGTGAGCTGGTCCAGCGCCGGAATAACCGAGGCATCCGTTACCGGATCGTTGCCCAGGAACATGGACTTATCGGCCTTCACGGACAGGTAGATAGGCTTTTCCGGACGCGGCTGCGGCTGGCTGGAGGACGCAGGCAGATTCACCTTCACATCCACCGTCGCCAGCGGTGCGGCAACCATAAAGATAATCAGCAGAACCAGCATGACGTCGATAAACGGCGTCACGTTGATCTCATGCATTTCACCGTTATCGTCCAGATTTTCATTAAGACGCATTGCCATACAATCAACCTACGCGCAGTTTGGACGCCGCATGAACCGGTTTAACGGCGCTGGCGTTCAGGTCCAGATCGCGGCTTTGCAGCAGCAGAACCTGCGCGGCAACGTCACCCAGTGTGGCTTTGTAACTGCCAATCATGCGCGCGAAGATGTTATAGATAACAACCGCCGGGATAGCGGCAACCAGACCGATAGCCGTTGCCAGCAGCGCTTCTGCGATACCCGGCGCGACGACCGCAAGGTTAGTGGTCTGCGTCTGGGCGATACCGATAAAGCTGTTCATGATGCCCCAGACGGTACCGAACAGGCCGACGAACGGGGAGATAGCGCCGATAGTCGCCAGGTAGCCGTTACCGCGGCCCATATGACGACCCACGGCCGCAACGCGACGCTCCAGACGGAAGCCGGTACGCTCTTTAATGCCTTCGTTATCTTCACTGCCTGCGGAGAGTTCCAGCTCGTTCTGCGCTTCGTTCACTAACAGGGTAGTCAGGCTTTTCGCATGGAAGGATGAGGTGATATCAGAAGCCTGATCCAGAGAACGGGCTTCCGCCAGCTGCTTCTGCTCACGCTTGAGGCGGCGTTTTTGTGAAAGAAGTTCGGCGCTCTTGCTGAAGAAGATAGCCCAGGTGATCACGGACGCCAGAATCAGGCCGATCATCACAATCTTAACTACGATGTCAGCATGTTGATACATGCCCCAAACGGAGAGATCCGTCTGCATCAAATTATTACCCACTCTGTATCTCCAGGACGCAAATCACAAAATCTGAACGTAATAATATCAAAACGTCGTCGAATTGATAGTAGTTCTCATTAGTATTTACATAGTGCCGTAATTTTCGCTCACTTTCCTTGCGCTTACGCAGTAAAAATTTCTTATGCGAATTTTTGATAATATTTTCTGCTTATTCGATAAGCATCCGGATGCACATTCTGACAATCGTGGTAGTCTGGACGTCCAGACGTATAAAAATAGGGTTAGCGAACATGACTAAAAAGCAGCTTGAGACCACGCTGGTGCAGGCAGGACGCAGTAAGAAATACACTCAGGGCTCGGTCAACAGCGTGATCCAGCGCGCCTCCTCGCTGGTGTTTGATACCGTTGAAGATAAAAAAATCGCTACGCGTAATCGCGCGAAGGGCGGGCTGTTTTACGGTCGTCGTGGCACGTTAACCCATTTCTCGTTGCAGGAAGCCATGTGCGAACTGGAGGGCGGCGCGGGCTGCGCGCTGTTCCCGTGCGGCGCGGCGGCGGTCGCCAATACCATTCTGGCGTTTGTGGAACAGGGTGACCACGTCCTGATGACCAATACCGCTTACGAGCCAAGCCAGGACTTCTGCACCAAAATACTCAGCAAGCTCGGCGTCACCACCAGCTGGTTCGATCCGCTGATTGGGGCCGGTATTGCCGGGCTTATTCAGCCCAACACGCGCGTTGTGTTCCTGGAATCTCCCGGCTCCATCACCATGGAAGTGCATGACGTCCCGGCCATCGTGAAGGCGGTGCGCAGCATAGCGCCGGAAGCGATCATCATGATCGACAACACCTGGGCGGCAGGTGTGCTGTTTAAAGCCCTGGAATTTGACATCGATATCTCCATTCAGGCGGCGACCAAATACCTGATTGGCCATTCCGACGGCATGATCGGTACGGCGGTATCTAACGCCCGCTGCTGGGATCAATTGCGTGAAAACGCCTACCTGATGGGCCAGATGGTGGATGCCGATACCGCCTACATGACCAGCCGGGGCATCCGTACGCTCGGCGTGCGTCTGCGTCAGCATCACGAAAGCAGCCTGCAAATTGCACAGTGGCTGGCGCTGCATCCGCAGGTGGAGCGCGTTAACCATCCGGCGCTGCCGGGCAGCAAAGGCCATGAATACTGGCAACGTGACTTTACGGGCAGCAGCGGGTTGTTCTCATTTGTACTTAAAAAGCGCCTGAATGACGCCGAACTGGCAAGCTATCTGGATAACTTTACCCTCTTCAGCATGGCCTATTCATGGGGTGGGTTTGAATCGCTGATCCTGCCCAACCAGCCGGAGCAGATTGCGGCCCTGCGCCCGGGCGGCGAGGTGGACTTCGAAGGGACCTTAATCCGCCTGCATATCGGGCTGGAAAATGTGGACGATTTAATTGCGGATTTATCGGCAGGATTTGAGCGCATCGTGTAAAGTGCTGACTGAAATGTACTCCCCGGACGCAATTCTGAACACCGCAAGCAGAAAAGTCTGTATGAGATGCGCCTGCGATCAACCCCGACAGGCAAAATTGGGAGTACAATAGCGTTATATCTGCTGTTCCACAGGAAAGTCCATGGCTGTTATTCAAAATATCATCACGGCGCTCTGGCAACACGATTTTGCCGCGCTGGCGGACCCGCATGTCGTCGGGATTGTCTATTTCGTGATGTTCGCGACGCTGTTTCTGGAAAATGGATTACTGCCAGCCTCATTTTTACCCGGTGACAGCCTGCTCCTGCTCGCAGGGGCGTTAATCGGCAAGGGCGTGATGGACTTCGCACCGACAATGGTGATCCTCACCTCTGCGGCCAGTCTCGGCTGTTGGCTGAGCTACCTGCAAGGGCGCTGGCTTGGAAACACCCGCGTGGTGAAAGGCTGGCTGGCACAGCTGCCGCATAAATATCACCAGCGCGCCACCTGCATGTTTGACCGCCACGGCCTGCTGGCGTTACTTGCCGGGCGTTTTCTGGCGTTTGTTCGCACCCTGTTGCCTACCATGGCGGGTATTTCAGGCCTCCCTAACCGCCGCTTCCAGTTCTTCAACTGGCTGAGCGCTCTGCTCTGGGTGGGCGTGGTCACCACGCTCGGCTACGCGCTGAATATGATCCCCTTTGTTAAGCACCATGAAGACCAGGTGATGACGTTCCTGATGGTGCTGCCGATCTTCCTGCTGGTTGCGGGCCTGGTCGGCACAATCGCGGTGGTGATTAAGAAGAAGTATTGCAGCGCCTGATACCCCATCCTGATTCTCTTCCCGCGGGGAGAGAATCAAAAGCCTAAGCGCCCTGCATCGTTCTGATGCGCGACGCATCTTCCCCCGGCGTGACGCCGAAGTAGCGCTTAAACTCCCGACTAAACTGCGACGCGCTTTCATACCCAACCCGCATCGCCGCGGCGCTGGCCTTCATGCCATCGTGGATCATCAGCATCCGCGCCTTATGTAGACGGTAGGTTTTGAGGTACTGCAACGGCGACGTGCTGGTGACGGATTTAAAGTTATGGTGAAACGCCGAGACGCTCATATTGGCTTCCGCCGCCAGCTGGTCAACGCTGAGGTTTTCCGTGTACTGGCTCTCAATGCGCTTCAGCACGCGGCTAATCAGGCTGAAGTGCGTTTGCCGGCTTACCAGCGCCAGCAGCGCCCCGCCGCCCGGTCCCAGCAGCACATGGTAAAGAATTTCTCGGATAATCTGCTTTCCGAGAATACGCGCATCCAGAGGCCTTTCCATCACGTCTAACAGGCGTTCAATCGCGCAGAGAATTTCCTCCGATAGGGTCGCGGAGTTGATACCGCTTGCCGCCATCGACGGCCGGAAAAGTTCGTCCTCCCCAATATCCATCAGCAGCTCCTGCAACTGGAGGATGTCGACGTTGACGCGGATCCCGGCCAGCGGTACCTCCTCTGTCGCGAAAGTTTCACATTCGAAGGGTAAAGGTACTGTCAGAAGCAGATATTCATTGGTGTCGTAACGGAACACGCGCTCATTGATATAGCCAATCTTATGGCCAGAAAAGAGAAACACGATGCCGGGCTGATACATCACCGGGGTGCGCGTCCCGGGCTGGGTACCGTACAGCAATCGAATATCCGGCAACAGCTCAGCCGAATCATTTCCGTTATCAATCAGTCTTTTAATCTGCGACGTTAGCTGGCGGCAGATGGCATCACGGTTCATTTTCAGTTACTCCGGGTACGGTTTCCGACGCTGACAGTGTGCGCATTTTCTTACCGTTTCTCCAGCGCGCTGTAGAAATGGGCAAGACATCGGCAGGAATGTGCATTGAGAGGATAGCGCCTGCCCGCCACAATGAGCAGCATCAGGTTGCCTTCTGCGCCACCACGATTTTTTACCCACTACAGGGAACAAGCCATGAACAACTTTAATCTTCATACCCCAACCCGCATTCTGTTTGGTAAAAACGCTATCGCTGACCTGCGCGCGCAAATCCCGACGGACGCCCGCGTCCTGATTACCTACGGCGGCGGCAGCGTGAAAAAAACCGGCGTACTGGATCAGGTGTACAGCGCTCTGGAAGGTCTGGACGTGCGCGAGTTCGGCGGTATCGAGCCTAACCCGTCTTATGAAACGCTGATGAACGCGGTAAAAATCGCCCGCGAGGAGCAGATCACCTTCCTGCTGGCGGTGGGCGGCGGTTCCGTGCTGGACGGCACCAAATTCATCGCGGCGGCGGCCCATTACGCTGACGGCATCGACCCGTGGCATATTCTGGAAACGGGCGGCAGCGACATCAGCAGTGCGATCCCGATGGGCTCCGTGCTGACGCTGCCGGCCACCGGATCAGAGTCCAACAAAGGCGCGGTCATCTCCCGTAAAACCACCGGTGACAAGCAGGCCTTTATGAACGAACACGTTCAGCCCGTGTTCGCGATCCTCGATCCGGTTTACACCTATACCCTGCCTGCGCGTCAGGTGGCGAACGGCGTGGTCGACGCCTTTGTTCACACCGTTGAGCAGTACGTTACTTACCCGGTAAACGCCAAAATTCAGGATCGTTTCGCGGAAGGCATTCTGCTGACGCTGATTGAAGAAGGTCCGAAAGCGCTGAAAGAGCCTGAAAACTACGACGTGCGTGCCAACGTGATGTGGGCAGCCACCCAGGCGCTGAACGGCCTGATCGGCGCAGGCGTGCCGCAGGACTGGGCTACCCACATGCTCGGCCACGAGCTGACGGCGATGCACGGCCTGGATCACGCCCAGACGCTGGCGGTGGTTCTGCCTGCGCTGTGGAACGAAAAACGTGACGCTAAACGCGCCAAACTGCTCCAGTACGCCGAACGCGTGTGGAACATCACCGACGGTTCCGACGATGCGCGTATCGATGCCGCGATTGAAGCCACCCGTCACTTCTTTGAAAGCCTGGGCGTGCCAACGCGTCTCTCTGGCTACGGCCTGGACGGCAGCTCCATCCCTGCCCTGCTGGCGAAACTGGAAGCACACGGTATGACGCAGATCGGCGAGCATGGCGACATCACCCTTGACGTCAGCCGTCGTATTTACGAAGCGGCACGCTAAGCGTTTTTAGGATCCTGACTTTCGTTTTTTGACATTTCGTCCAGACTTAATGCACATCACATCGTCGGAGGTTCCCTCCGGCGATGAGCACCTGAAGGAGGAAAAATGGCAAACCAAACCGTAATCAAGCTACAGGACGGCAACGTGATGCCCCAGCTGGGGCTAGGTGTATGGAAAGCCGGTAACGACGAGGTCGTCTCCGCCATTCATAAAGCCCTGGAAGTCGGCTATCGGTCCATCGATACCGCCGCCGCCTATAAAAACGAGGACGGCGTGGGAAAAGCGCTTGCCAGCGCCGGCGTTCCCCGGGATGAGCTTTTCATCACCACCAAGCTGTGGAACGACGATCAAAAGCGTCCCCGCGAATCGTTGCAGGAGAGTCTGGAGAAACTCCAGCTCGATTTCGTCGATCTTTATCTCATGCACTGGCCGGTACCGGCTATCGACCATTACGTTGATGCCTGGAAAGGGATGATTGAACTGCAAAAAGAGGGGCTGATAAAAAGCATCGGCGTCTGTAATTTCCAGGTTCATCATCTGCAACGCCTGATTGATGAAACGGGCGTCGCGCCGGTGATTAACCAGATTGAGCTGCACCCGCTGATGCAGCAGCGCCAGCTTCATTCATGGAACGCCACGCACAAGATCCAGACCGAATCCTGGAGCCCGCTGGCCCAGGGCGGCGAAGGGGTGTTTGACCAGAAAATCATCCGTGAACTGGCGGATAAGTACGGTAAAACCCCGGCGCAGATCGTCATTCGCTGGCATCTGGATAGCGGTCTGGTGGTGATCCCGAAATCGGTCACGCCATCGCGTATCGCCGAGAACTTCGACGTCTGGGATTTCCGCCTGGATAAAGACGAGCTGGGTGAAATTGCGAAGCTGGATCAGGGCAAGCGGCTTGGGCCGGACCCGGATCAGTTTGGCGGGTAATCCCCTCACCCTGCCCTCTCCCAGGAGGGGAGAGGGTTAGACCTGTAGACCCGGTAAGCGCAGCGCCACCGGGTATTGTTACAGGTTTAACCGGTCTTACGTTTTACGTTCTTCTTCGTTCCCGCAACACCATTCGAACGCTGATGCGCAATCGGGGTATGTTTGGTCAGCGCCGGGCGCGTGTTGCGGTTCTGGCGGCGCGCTTCGCGCATCTCTTCCAGCGTTGGCGCAGGCACCAGGCAATCACGACGCGAGCCGATCAGGTGCTTTTTCCCCATCTCTTCCAGCGCCTGGCGGATCAGCGGCCAGTTTTTGGGATCGTGATAGCGCAGCAGCGCTTTATGCAGACGGCGCTGTTTATCCCCTTTCGGCACCACCACGTCTTCGCTCTTATAACCAATCTTACTCAGCGGGTTTTTGCCGGTGTAATACATGGTCGTCGAGTTGGCGAGCGGCGACGGGTAGAAGTTCTGCACCTGATCCAGACGGAATCGACGCTGCTTCAGCCACAGCGCCAGATTCACCATGTCTTCATCACGGGTGCCGGGGTGTGCGGAGATGAAGTATGGGATCAGATACTGCTCTTTCCCCGCCTGTTTTGAGTAGGTGTCGAAGAGCTGTTTAAAGCGGTCGTAGCTGCCCATGCCCGGCTTCATCATTTTGGACAGCGGGCCTTCTTCGGTGTGCTCCGGGGCGATCTTCAGATACCCGCCCACGTGGTGCGTCGCCAGCTCTTTAATGTAGCGCGGATCTTCCACAGCGATGTCGTAACGCACGCCAGAGGCGATCAGGATCTTCTTGATGCCTTTCAGGTCACGGGCGCGACGGTAAAGGTTGATCGTCGGCTCGTGGTTGGTGTCCATATGCTCGCAAATGCTCGGATAGACGCAGGAGAGACGACGGCAGGTCTGCTCGGCGCGCGGCGATTTACAGCGCAGCATGTACATGTTGGCCGTTGGACCACCCAGATCGGAGATCACACCGGTAAAGCCCGGCACCGTGTCGCGAATGGCTTCGATCTCGTTAACAATCGACTCTTCGGAACGGCTCTGAATAATACGGCCTTCGTGTTCGGTGATCGAACAGAAGGAGCACCCGCCGAAGCAGCCGCGCATGATGTTGATCGAGAAACGAATCATCTCGTACGCCGGAATGCGGCTGCTGCCATATGACGGATGCGGTACACGCTTGTACGGCAGAGCAAACACGCTGTCCATCTCTTCGGTAGAGAGCGGGATCGCCGGCGGGTTAACCCAGATATAGCGCTCGCCGTGCTTTTGCATCAGCGCTCGCGCGCAGCCGGGGTTGGTTTCATGGTGTAAGATGCGCGACGCGTGGGCGTAGAGTACTTTATCGCTTTTTACTTTTTCGTAGGACGGCAGCAGCACATAGGTTTTTTCCCACGGCTTCGGACGCGGCGGCTGCACCACCACGGCCTTTGCTTCCGCTTTTTTTGGCTCAACCGGTTTGTTATCCGCGCACGGCAGATCGTCACCGTACGGATGCGGGATAGGATCGATTTTGCCCGGCATATCGATAATGCGGGAATCCACCCCGCTCCAGCCCGGCAGCGCCTCTTTCACCATGATCGCGGTGTTGCGCACGTCGCGGATCTCGCTGACCGCTTCGCCCTGCGCCAGACGGTGTGCCACCTCTACCAGCGGACGCTCACCGTTACCGAAGATCAGCATGTCGGCTTTCGAATCCACCAGCACCGAACGGCGCACGGTGTCGGACCAGTAGTCATAGTGTGCGGTACGGCGCAGGCTCGCTTCGATGCCGCCCAGGATCACCGGCACGTCTTTCCATGCTTCTTTGCATCGCTGGGTGTAGACGAGGGTCGCGCGGTCGGGACGTTTACCCGCCACGTTGTCAGCCGTATAAGCGTCGTCATGGCGCAGCTTACGGTCGGCGGTGTAGCGGTTGATCATGGAGTCCATGTTGCCCGCGGTCACGCCGAAGAACAGGTTCGGCTTGCCCAGACGCATAAAGTCGTCTTTGCTGTTCCAGTCAGGCTGGGAGATGATCCCCACGCGGAAGCCCTGGGCTTCAAGCATACGGCCGCAGATCGCCATGCCAAAGCTCGGGTGATCGACATACGCATCGCCCGTCACCAGAATGATATCGCAGCTGTCCCAGCCCAGTTGATCCATCTCTTCCCGGGACATCGGCAGGAACGGCGCCGGTCCAAAGCAGGCTGCCCAGTACTGGGGCCAGGAGAAGAGGTCGCGATCCGGCTGGATCAGGGAAATAGCGCTCATAATGCTTCCGAAGAAAAAATAGACAAAAGGAGCGGGATTATACGCTGGTTTACCGGGGGAAATGAAGGGGTATTGTGCGGGCTGTTGCCCTCACCCCAACCCTCTCCCACAGGGAGAGGGAGAAAGTGTTTTACGGTGCCGGATTCACCAGCATCTGCCCTACCGATCCCCTGTCCATCATCTCCAGGGTCTGGCTGTGGAACAGGAACGGGAAGTGCGGCCAGGAAGGCTGGCCGTAGTAGACGAGCAGTTCGACCTGGCCATCCACCCAGACGGTATCTTTCCAGCCCCTGTCTTCCGGGAACGGCATCGCCCCGTTGACGTTGCGGATCAGGAATGACACCCCTTCAATATGGAACGACTGCGGCATCTCCGAGCGGACGGTCCAGCGCTCCCAGGTTCCCTGCTGGGCGGTGATATCAATGCGGTTTACGTCCCACAGCGCGCCGTTGATGCCCGGATCGTCGCCAAGGCTGATATCGCGACTGCGTACTGCCGGGCCGGTCACAATTTCCTGCGGCAGCAGGCGCATCGGCAGGCTGTCGGTCACCAGCGGCAACAGGCCGGTCGGGCGCAGCGTCAGCACCAGCGTGGAGACCAGCACGCTCGACGGTTCAAAGAAGCCGCGAATACGGTCAACAATGCTTGCCGCTTCGCCGCAGGTCACGGACACTTCATCCCCGTTGGTCATATCCACGAGGATTTCACGACGTTCGCCTGGCGCCAGCGCCAGCTGCTTCACCGACACCGGCGCAGGTAATAACCCCTGATCGCCTGAAATCACGTGCAGCGCGCGGCCGTCGCTCATCTGCAACTGGTAGCGGCGCGAGTTAGAGGCATTCAGCAGACGCAGGCGCACCCAGCCACGAGACACTTCGACATACGGGCTTTGCGCGCCGTTAACCAGCAGCGTATCGCCCACAAAGCCACCGCTGCCCGGCTCGCTGTACTCCGGGGTACCAAAGTTATCCAGTCGCTTATCCTGAATAATGATCGGGAAATCATCGACGCCGTAGTGATTCGGGATCGGCAGCGTTTTACTGACCTCATCTTCAATCAGCCACATTCCGGCCAGGCCGTTGTAGACCTGCTGGGCGGTGCGGTTCGGGGTATTGGCGTGATACCACAATGTCGCCGCGCTCTGACGAATCGGGAGGACGGGCGCCCAGTCGGCATTCGGCGACATCATGCGTGCCGCGCCGCCAATCAGCGGCCCCGGCACCTGCAAACCACTGACGGTCATCGCGACATTTTCCGTCGTACGGTTACTGTAGATGAGCTTAACGTCATCGCCATTCCACACGCGAATGGTCGGCCCGAGGTAGCGTCCGTTAATGCCCCATACCTGCGCGCGCGTTCCCTGGGTAAAGGACCAGTGGCTACGCTGAAGCGTGAGGAATAGCGGCTGCCCGCGACGGGATTCAATCAACGGCGGAATAGGCAGCGGCTGTTGCTGCCCGGCGGCGCTGGCTGTCCGCGGTATCGCACCCGCACAAAGGGCGATACCCGAAGCCTGAATAAACTGACGCCGACTGAGTGACATATAAGCTCCATCTGAAACGACTAACAACGCGGGAATTCGTTTTCCCTTACACGACACCGGGTTAAATCTTACCGGCGGCTTCTCGCTCTGCAACTTCTTTATCGAGCTGCGCAATATGCTGAGCCATCAGCTCGCGGCAGTGCGTGGCCAGCTCGCGCACCTGGTCTTTACCGTATTTAGAGGTATCTACCGGCGGCAGCATTTCGACAATGACCAGTCCGTTATTCAGACGGTTAAGATTAATCTTATTCGATGTATTGGAAACACACACGGGAATAATTGGAACGCCAGCCGCAATTGCAGCATGAAACGCGCCGGTCTTGAACGGCAGCAGGCCGCGACCACGGCTGCGCGTCCCTTCCGGGAACATCCAGATGGAAATCCGGCGCTTTTTAAACTGATCCACCACTTCCGCAATGGTGCCATGCGCTTTGGCGCGGTTGTTGCGGTCAATCAGCAAGTTACCGGTGAGCCAGTACAGCTGGCCGAAAAAGGGGATCCACAGCAGGCTTTTTTTGCCCACGGTTACGGTCGGCGGAAGAACAATATTTGAGGCCGTCACCATATCGTAGTTGTTCTGATGGTTAGCGATATAGATGGCGTTACCGAAATTCTCCGCCCCTTCAGGCAGACGCTTTTCAACCTTCAGGCCAAACAGCGGCGCAAGACGACCAAACATGTGGCCAAACGTCGCGACATGCTTTGGGTTACGCGGGCTGAACAGGCAATAAATCGATCCGAAAATACAGACCAGAATGCAATAAATAACGGTAAGAATGAGACGAACAATGTATAGCATAGCGACCTCTGAAGCCCTGACAGCTGACAATTATACTTCACCTGTGGCCAGGTAAGGACTTTATTACGAGCGCGTATTGTTAATCGCAACGCACGAATTAACAACGTTTTTACGGGAAATTTTATGGTAATACCCCCTCCGGAAAGAGGGGGATGAAACAGGTTACTCTTCGCTGTCGTCCGCTTTGCTGCGCGCCGGCGAGTCAATCTCCACGCGGTCGATTCGCTGGAGGCCGCGCATCAGTGAGCCGCGACGTCCGCGCTCACCCACCACCTTCTGCAACTCTTCCGGACGCAGTTTGATTTTACGCTTGCCGACATGAATGGTCAGCGTGCTCTGCGGTGGCAGCAGGAAGAGATGCGCGAGGCTATCTTCGCCTTTTGCCGCTTCCGCTGACGGGATACTGATGATCTTGTTGCCCTTGCCTTTCGACAGCTCCGGCAAATCGCTGACCGGGAACATCAGCATACGTCCGGCAGCGGTGATCGCCAGCAGCATGTCGCTTTCGTTCTCGATGATCAGCGGCGGCATGACGTGTGCGTTATCCGGCAGGCTAATCAGCGCTTTACCGGCACGGTTACGCGACACCAGATCGTTGAAGGTACAGATAAAGCCGTAGCCCGCATCAGACGCCATCAGCAGTTTTTGATCGTCGGCTTCCATCAGCATATGCTCAACCGTGGCACCCGGCGGCAGCGTCAGCTTACCGGTGAGCGGTTCGCCCTGGCCGCGCGCAGACGGCAGCGTGATCGGGTCGATGGCGTAGCTGCGGCCCGTGGAGTCGATGAACGCCACCGGCTGGTTACTCTTGCCCTTCACCGCCGCCTTGAAGCTGTCACCGGATTTGTAGCTCAGACCCGGCGCGTCGATATCGTGGCCTTTGGCGCTACGCACCCAGCCGCTCTGGGAAAGCACAATGGTCACCGGCTCGGACGGCAGCATGTCGTGCTCGTTCATCGCCTTCGCCTCTTCGCGCTCGTGCAGCGGAGAACGACGGTCGTCGCCAAAGGCGTCGGCATCGGCCTGCAACTCTTTCTTCAGCAGGGTGTTCATCTTGCGCTCGGACGCCAGAATCGCCTGAAGCTGATCGCGCTCTTTTTCCAGCTCGTTCTGCTCGCCGCGGATCTTCATCTCTTCCAGTCTGGCGAGATGGCGCAATTTCAGTTCGAGGATCGCTTCGGCCTGGGTTTCGCTGATGCCAAAGCGCGACATCAGGGCAGGCTTAGGTTCATCCTCGGTACGAATGATCTCGATCACTTCGTCAATGTTGAGGAACGCCACCAGCAAACCTTCGAGGATATGCAGGCGCTTAAGCACTTTTTCCAGGCGATGGTTCAGACGACGGCGCACCGTATCGCGGCGGAAGGCCAGCCATTCGGTAAGGATCTCCAGCAGGTTTTTCACCGCCGGACGACCGTCCAGACCAATCATGTTCAGGTTGATGCGGTAGCTTTTTTCCAGATCGGTAGTGGCGAACAGGTGGTTCATCACCTGCTCCATGTCCACGCGGTTAGAACGCGGCACAATCACCAGACGGGTCGGGTTTTCGTGGTCCGATTCGTCGCGCAGGTCGTCCACCATCGGCAGCTTTTTATTGCGCATCTGGGAGGCGATCTGCTCCAGCACCTTCGCACCGGACACCTGGTGCGGCAGCGCGGTGATCACCACGGCACCATCCTCTTTATTCCACACCGCGCGCATGCGCACGGAGCCGCGACCGTTCTGGTAGATTTTGCGGATTTCCGCACGCGAGGTGATGATCTCGGCTTCGGTCGGATAGTCCGGCCCCTGCACGATATCCAGCAGATCGTCCAGCGAGGTTTTTGGCTGCTCAATCAGGGTGATGGCCGCTTTTGCCACTTCACGCAGGTTGTGCGGCGGAATGTCCGTCGCCATGCCCACGGCGATACCGGTCGTGCCGTTCAGCAGGATGTTCGGCAGACGCGCAGGCAGCATTTTCGGCTCCTGCATCGTACCGTCGAAGTTTGGCACCCAGTCGACCGTGCCCTGCCCCAGCTCGCCCAACAGCACTTCGGCATATTTAGACAGGCGAGATTCGGTATAACGCATTGCCGCGAAGGATTTCGGATCGTCCGGCGCCCCCCAGTTCCCCTGGCCATCCACCAGCGGATAGCGATAAGAAAACGGCTGGGCCATCAGCACCATCGCTTCATAGCAGGCGCTGTCGCCGTGCGGATGGTATTTACCCAGCACGTCGCCGACGGTACGGGCGGATTTCTTGAACTTGGCGGTAGCGTTCAGCCCCAGTTCGGACATCGCATAGACGATGCGGCGCTGAACGGGCTTCAGGCCATCCCCGATAAACGGCAACGCCCTGTCCATGATGACGTACATGGAGTAGTTCAGGTAGGCATTTTCCGTGAATTCATGTAGCGCGAGGCGCTCTGCCATATCGCTCATTACGTGTGATTCCTCAACTCAGAAACCGATGGGTTTCAGGCAATATTGCCGCAGATACTACCTCATCTGGCGAGTTGAGTCACAAAGAAAAAGGGCCGCTCATGCGGCCCTTTCCAGGTTATTTGTTCAGCTTGATAACCTGCTTCACGTCGATTTCAAACTCGTTCCAGTCTTTATCGATTTTACCCTGGAGTTCGACTTTATCCTGCGGCGTCACCGTCACGCCGTTCCAGCGCTTGTGGTCGATCTCCACCACCACCGTGCCGCTTTCATCGCGGAAGGTGTAACGGTCATCGGACAGGCGCTCGGTAATGTTCCCGCGCAGCTTCACCCAGGCATCGTCCTTCAGGTCTTTCACTTTAGCCGCGGTGGTGAGGTTGGCGTTGTTATCGACAAAGCCACCCTGCTGGGTTTGCGTCTGATTCTGTGTCGCAGATGGGCCAGAGAAGCCACCCTGTGCAGCAAAGACAGGGGCCGTGGTCATCATCATGATGGCAGCAATTGCAGCGAATTTTTTCATCTTTATCTCTCCCTTTAATGTCGTTTCACAATCCATTAAACAGGGTAAACCTTAACAACTTCTTAAGGGGAAAATTTATTTATTTTTACTGTACAGCAGGCGCTTGCAGAAGGTTTACTGACGGCATCAAGGAGGAAATATGCGCATTTTACTGGTAGAAGACGACAAGCTCATTGGCGACGGCATCAAAGCGGGCTTAAGCAAAATGGGCTTTAACGTGGACTGGTTTACCGACGGGAAAACCGGGCAGGCGGCCCTGTACACCGCGCCGTATGATGCCGTGGTGCTTGATCTGACGCTGCCGGAAATCGACGGGCTTGAGATCCTGCGCGCCTGGCGCGAAAGCGGAAAGAGCGAACCGGTGCTGATCCTGACCGCGCGGGATGCGCTGAATCAGCGCGTCGAAGGTTTACGCCTGGGGGCGGATGATTACCTGTGTAAGCCGTTCGCGCTGATTGAAGTGGCGGCCCGCCTCGAAGCGCTGGTACGCCGCAGCCACGGTCAGGCGCGCAGCGAGTTGCGTCACGGCAAGGTCACGCTCGATCCGGCAAGCCTTGTCGCCACGCTGGAGGGCGAAACGCTGGTGCTCAAACCCAAAGAGTTCGCCCTGCTGGAACTGCTGATGCGCAACGCGGGCCGCGTGCTGCCGCGCAAGGCCATCGAGGAGAAGCTCTACAACTGGGATGATGACGTCTCCAGCAACGCTGTCGAAGTCCACGTTCATCATTTACGCCGCAAGCTCGGCAGCGACTTTATCCGCACCGTGCACGGCATCGGTTATACCCTGGGTGACGCATGAAACTGACCCAACGCCTGAGCCTGAAGCTGCGCCTGACGCTCCTCTTTTTGCTGCTGTCCCTGGCGGCCTGGTTTGCCGCAAGCGTGGTGGCCTGGCACCAGACGACCGACAAGCTCGATAAGCTGTTCGATACCCAGCAGATGCTGTTTGCCAAACGGCTGCTGACGATGGACGTGGACGAACTTCGCGCCCCGGAACGCATGCGCGAGGTGCCGAAAAAAGCCAAACACGGCCATCTTGACGACGATGCGCTGGCCTTCGCAATCTTCACCGCCGACGGCAGCATGGTGCTTAACGACGGCGAAAACGGGCGCGACATACCTTACCTCTACCGCCGGGACGGGTTTGATGACGGTCGGTTGCAGGATGACAACGACGAATGGCGTTTCCTGTGGCTGACTTCTCCGGACGGGAAATACCGCGTGGTGGTTGGCCAGGAGTGGGAGTACCGACAGGATATGGCGCTGGACGTGGTCAGCTCGCAGCTGACGCCGTGGCTGGTGGCGCTGCCCATAATGCTGCTGTTGCTGATTGTTCTGCTGAGCCGGGAGCTGAAACCGCTGAAAAAGCTGGCGCAGACCCTGCGCTCGCGCTCCCCGGATGCGACCGATACGCTGCCCACCCACGGCGTGCCGACGGAGGTTCGCCCGCTGCTTGATGCGCTTAACCATCTTTTCGCCCGTACGCAGGAGATGATGGCCCGCGAGCGTCGCTTCACCTCGGATGCCGCCCATGAGTTGCGCAGCCCGCTGGCCGCGCTGAAGGTGCAAACCGACGTGGCGCAGCTTTCCCTTGACGATCCCGGGGCGCAGTCTAAAGCGCTGGGGCAATTGCATGCAGGCATCGACCGCGCCTCCCGGCTGGTGGACCAGCTTCTCACTCTGTCGCGCCTGGATTCACTGGATAATCTTGATGACGTCGAACCCGTGATGATGGCCGATTTGCTGCAATCTGCGGTGCTGGATATCTGGCATCCGGCGCAGCAGGCGGGCATTGATGTTCGGCTCAACGTTAATGCGCCCGAGGTGATGCGTCACGGACAGCCGCTACTGCTGAGTCTGCTGGCGCGAAACCTGCTGGACAACGCCGTTCGTTACAGCCCGCGCGGCAGCGTGGTGGACGTGACGCTGAACACCCAAAGCTTTACCGTGCGCGACAACGGCCCGGGCATTTCAACCGATGCGCTGACGCGTCTCGGCGAGCGCTTTTATCGTCCACCGGGCCAGGACGCCACTGGCAGCGGTCTGGGGTTGTCTATCGTCATGCGTATCGCGGCGTTGCACGGGATGCGCGTCTCGCTGGGCAATGCGCCGAAAGGGGGTTTTGCGGTGACCGTCAGCTGGTAAGATTATTGCGCTGAGCGCAAAAGACTTTGCACATTTTGCTTATTTTTCCGCTCCGTCCTCGCGCGTAGAATACCCGGCATACTCTCATCATCGAGGACAAATAATGAGCAACATTCTGATTATCAACGGCGCGAAAGAATTTGCGCACTCTAAAGGCCAGCTCAATGACACCCTGACCGAGGTCGCGGATGGTTTCCTGCGCGACGCCGGACATGATGTTAAGGTCGTGCGCGCGGACAGCGATTATGACGTGAAGGCCGAAGTGCAGAACTTCCTGTGGGCCGACGTGGTGATCTGGCAGATGCCGGGCTGGTGGATGGGCGCACCGTGGACCGTGAAAAAATACATGGACGATGTGTTTACCGAAGGTCACGGTTCGCTGTATGCCAGCGACGGCCGCACCCGCTCTGACGCGTCCAAAAAATACGGTTCCGGCGGTCTGATTCAGGGCAAAAAATATATGCTCTCCCTGACCTGGAACGCGCCGCTGGAAGCCTTCACCGAGAAAGATCAGTTCTTCGAAGGCGTGGGCGTAGACGGCGCGTATCTGCCGTTCCACAAGGCGAATCAGTTCCTGGGAATGGAGCCGCTGCCGACCTTTATCGTCAACGACGTAATTAAAATGCCGGACGTCCCGCGCTATATCGCAGAATATCGCAAGCATCTCGCGGAAATTTTTGCTTAACTGGTAGCCTGGAATTAGAAGGAGTTAATTATGCTTACCGTTATTGCTGAAATCCGTACGCGTCCTGGCCAACATCACCGCCAGGCAGTACTGGATGAGTTCGCGAAGATCATCCCGACCGTACTGAAAGAAGAAGGCTGCCACGGCTACGCGCCGATGGTAGACGCCGCCACAAGCGCAAGCTTCCAGGCGACCGCGCCAGACTCTATCATCATGGTGGAGCAGTGGGAAACCGTCGCGCACCTTGAAGCCCATTTGCAGACCGCGCATATGAAAGCGTGGAGCGACGCGGTGAAAGGGGACGTTCTGGAAACCCACATCCGTATTCTGGAGCAAGGGGTTTAAGTTCTGTGAAATTTGCCGGGTGGCACTACGTTTACCCGGCCTACAACTTTCCCCCGCAGGCCCGGTAAGCGTTAACGCCACCGGGCTTTTTTTATCACCTTACCGCTCAACTGCTATGCTTATTCTGACTTCATGTTTAACAGGAGGATGGAATGGGTCTTTTTAACTTCGTGAAAGAAGCAGGCGAAAAGCTTTGGGACAACCTGACCGATCATAAGGGTCAGAGCGACAAAATCACCGAGCACCTCAAGAAACTCAACATTCCCGGTTCCGATAAAGTTCAGGTTAACGTCACCGATGGCAAGGCCAGCGTAACGGGCGACGGGCTAACGCAGGAGCATAAAGAAAAAATCCAGGTCGCCGTCGGCAACATCGCAGGCGTCAGCGAGGTGGAGAACAACATCACCGCGACAGACGCCAAAGATGAAGCTACTTACTATACGGTGAAATCCGGCGATACCCTGAGCGCGATCTCTAAAACCGTGTACGGCGATGCCAATCAGTACAACAAGATCTTTGAGGCGAACCGCCCGATGCTCTCCAGCCCGGATAAAATTTATCCCGGCCAGACGCTGCGTATTCCTAAGGCATAACGTCTGAGGCTATTGGTTCACGTCGCGCAGAGGAACAGCATGAAAATCGCTTGTCTTGGCTGGGGCTCGTTAATCTGGAAAAGCGGCGCGCTACCGGTAGCCGGTGAGTGGCAAACCGACGGGCCATCACTGCCCGTCGAGTTCTGTCGGGTCAGTGATGGCGGTGAACTGGCGACCGCCATCTGTATGAATGCCCCTGCCGTGCCGGTGCTTTGGGCATGGCTGGAGGCCACAACGTTGAGCGTGGCCTGCCGCGCTTTGCGTGAGCGCGAAGCCATTCCCGAGGATCGCTGCGATGGCATTGGCTCGTTGCTAATCACCGGACGCGACACGGGTATCCTGACAACATGGGCCAGGGAGAAAGGTATTGAAGCGATCATCTGGACCGGGCTCCCGCCGAGAAGCGCGTCACAGGAAGGCAGGGTTCCTGCCGTGGACGAAGCCATCGCTTATCTCGACGGCCTCAGCGGAGAGACCCGCAGCCATGCGCGGGACTATATTTGCCGCGTGCCTGCCCAGCTTGATACGCCCTACCGGCGCGCCATTAAAGAGGTGCTTGGGTGGTGATACCGCTGCCCGTTACCAGTACAGCTTCCAGCTCTGGGTGAAGCGCACCAGCGCCTCGACGTAGAAGTAATCGCCCCAGCTCGCGCACTCATCCACGCCTTTATTGCTCGCCAGGTGATACACCGAGTGCTTAAGCAGCCCGTTGCCCTTCTCTTCTTTGCCCATCAGATAGTGCTTTGTCAGCGTGGACATAATCCCTTTCGCCCATTCGAGGTAACGTTCGCGATCCGGATCCGTGACCGGCAGGTGTTTTACCAGCTCCAGCAGCCCACATACCGCAATCGCCGCCGAGGAAGAGTCACGCAGCGCGTCGGTGCCCACCAGCGCCAGATCCCAGTGGCAGACGTAGTCTTCCGGAAGGCGATTGAGGAAGTAGTTCGCCAGCCGTTTTGACAGAGCGATCATCGTTTCGTCGCCGGTATAGATATAGCTCAGCAGGAAACCGTAAATGCCCCAAGCCTGCCCGCGCGACCAGCAGGAGTCGTCGGCGTAGCCCTGCTGGGTGTTGCCGTAGCGCGGTGCGCCGGTTGCTACATCCATATAGTAGGTGTGGAAGGTGGAGGCATCGTCACGAATGAGATACGTCGCCGCCTGCATGACGTGCGCTTTTGCGGCGTCGGCAAAGCGCGGATCGCCCGTCTGCTCTGTTGCCCAGTAGAGCAGCGGCAGGTTCATGTTGCAGTCGATGATCATTCGCCCGGCCTGCTCCGGATCGGAGAGATCGCCCCACGCCTGGATGATCTTCGCCTTCTCGTGGAAGCGTTCCAGCAGGGCTTCCGCCGCCAGCAGCGAGAAGCCGCGCGCCTCGCGGTTTCCGGTCAGCCGCCACGCGGCTACGCAGGAGAGCGTGTAAAGGAAGCCTAAATCGTGGGTATTGGTGTCGTTGCGCCCGGCGATGCGCAGGCCAAACGAGCGCACGTGTTTTTCCGCCATCGCACGGAATTTTTCCTCGCCGCTCATCTCCCACGCCAGCCACAGCTGCCCGGTCCAGAAGCTGGTGGTCCACTCCACGTTGTCAGTCAGCGGATAAAAACCGTTCTGGCAGGTTTCCGCCGGGAATTTGTCGCCGAACTCCGTTAAATGACGGCTAATCAGGTCCAGAACGTGGCTGCGCGCCGAATTCAGTTCATCGCTGAATGCGCGGGAGTCAACGGGCGCAGCGATAACAGGCAGACGTTCTTCTTTGATACGACTTAACATATTTCGGTTCCTTCTTTGACGGCGTAATTTATCGTGTTGACGTTTCTGCTACGTTCAGCGCACGAGCCCCGCGCCATTTGCTCTGACAGGCGGATAACGTAAAAGCAGAAATAAGGGTAAAGGTCAGCGCCGTTGCGCCCATGATGATATAGGTGTGCTCAAAGCCAATACGGTCATACATATAGCCGGCAGGGGAAGAGACCACCACGTTGCCAACGTAGAGCATCGCCTGATAGCCGAGTAAATACATGGTGGCATTGACGCGCTTGTCGAAATGCTCGGCGATATATTTAAATACCGACACCAGCAGGAGACAAATTTCCAGACCGTACAGCGGCTTAAGCACTGAAATTAACAGGTGTGAATCACACATGCCGGAAATAATCAGACGCGCCCCAACCACCAGCCCGACAATTAATAGCCCGCGTTTGGCGCCAATAAAGTTCACAAACAGCGGGACCACCATATACATGACAAATTCCATGCCCGACTGCACGGTCCCGAGATAACCGAATACCGCGTTGCCCTGGTGAATATCGTCGAAGAAGGTGACGAAATAGCGCGAGAACTGCTGCTCGGCGATAAACATCATCCACGCCACGCCCGCCACGTACAGGCAGAAGGCCCAGAATTTGCGGTTTCGCAGCAGGGCGTAAACGTCTGACGGGGCGATTTTCTCTTTCGTCAGCACCTCGCCCGCGTGAATGGAGTTAGTGTTCACTTTCAGGCTCAGCAGGACGATCAGCATCAACACCGACGCCACGCTGCCGAGAATAAAGTTATACGCCGGTGAGAGGTTGAACAGCAGGCCGGAGAAAGATGACGCCACCGCCCAGCCGAGCGATCCCCACATACGGATCTGCCCGAACTCCATGCCGTTTAAGCGGCTAAAGCGGTCAGAATACGATTCGCACGCCGCCACACCCGCGTACCAGGCAAAGCTTAAATAGAGCGCGCCGATAATAATCCCGAGCAGGGTATTAGACATTAACAGCGGCTGGTAAACATAAATAAAGAATGGCGCCATCAGGGCCGACATGATCACCACAAAATAGAGCAGATATTTGCTCATGCCGATCTTATCGAGAATATAGCCGTAGATCGGCTTGAGAATAACGGAGAATATTCCGTTCACCGCAAAGACGGTTCCAATCACCGATCCGCTCAGGTTGGCTTTCTGACCGAGCCAGATCGCCAGCAGTCCAATACTGGCAGACCAGGTAAAGAAATAGAGAAAGATAAAGCTGCTGATTTTGTAATATTCAGTTCTGTTGGTTGTCGATGTGCTTTTCATATCATCCTCGCCGGGGTGTAGGGCCAGATTTTTATAATGTGAACGACAGCTTACGTTCGCTTCCGGGTTCGCTAATAACGACCTGGTTATGGGTTATATTCAGCTGCGGCGTCGCCGCAGCAGGCTGTCTTCCGCCAGCCAGGACGGCGCAACAGAGCCAGCTTTCCCCTTGCGGGAGGTCAGCTTTTAACAGCGGAATGGAGGCGCACTCCGCAAACATAATGCTGCTGTTCGGCGGCGTGACGATGCTGTCTGGCTGGCGCTGAATGATCGGCGAAAGATCGACAATGACGCTGCTGCCGTTTTCAGCCAACAGATAACAACCGCGTTCGCGCACCTGGTGGGCGGTTTTCATCACCGCAAAGCCGCCCTCGACGGTTTGCAGAGTGCGCGTGCTGTTGATACGGTGCAGGCGCAGGTGCCACTCCCCGAACGGGATCTGCCAGGTCGTAATCTGCACGTCGCGCCGCGGCGACCAGCGCGAGAAAATGTAATTTTCATCCACCCGAACCTCTTCGCACTCGCGACGACCGCGGAAATAGTCATCTCCGTCCGCCAGCAGCAGCATGGAATCGCAGGCGGCATGCTTCAGGCCAAAACGCCCGCGCTCAAGGGTGAATCCGAAGCGGCTGGAGTAGGCAAATTTGGTGTATTTCGCTTCGGTGTTGACGTAGTTGTTCAGCTCCAGCTGACCGGCGGTGAGCATGACGACGTGCTGCGAATCTTTCGAATGCATCAGGATCTGCTGCGCATGCGGGATCACATGTTTTTCAGCAAGCGCGGGCAGCGGTTGTTCTTCCGCCTGCCAGAACGGGTGTGCTTCCGGCAGCGCCAGGATCAGATAGGTTTTCAGCGCCCAGTACGGTGAACCGGGGGAGTTGTAATCCTCGCACATCGCCAGGTTCGGATACGCAAACCCCAGGGTGAGAATGCCGTCGCGATCGACAATCGACTGCTGCTGCCACCAGCGCAGATGCCGCAGCACAATGCCTTTCACGATGCCCGGGGTGAAGACGTCCAGCTGAGAAAAGGCCACCGCGCTCCAGAAGGCAACCATGGCAAAGCGGTAGGTCAGGCTGCGGCCAAACGGCACCGAGGCGCCATCGGCGGCGGACCAGTAGATAAAGTCTTCCGCGAAGAGGCGCGAGCGCTCGCGCAGCACATTCGCCCTCGCCTCGTCGTTACTCAGGGTGGCGTAAATCAGGCCGTAGAAATGGAAAGCCATGGAGATGTAGTAATCTTTCGGGCGGCCGGGACCGTCGGAATACCAGCCGTCGCCGAGGTAGTAGGCGTCCATCAGCGCAAAGCGGTGGTCAATGGCGGCCTGATCGTACGGCAGGCCAGCGCGCTTAAAGCCTAGCTGAACCATAATGGCAAAATAGTTCCAGTTGCTGTCCGGCATCTGCGCGTCGGTGATTTGGTTGAGCCACGCGTGCAGGTTCATCACCTCGCGACCGGTAAAGTGCGCGGTGAGTTTATCTCCCAGCAGAGCGAGCCCCAGACCGTAGGCCGCCATCTCCACCAGACGCTGATCGTACGGGCCGGTTTCACCCCAGTAACCGCTGCTTTGCGGGTCGGTACCAAGCTTAATGGCAGTAAGGTACTTCTCGCTGAACGGCGTGCTTTCGCCGGACGCCATCAGCGGAAACAGCCCCCACAGCGCGCGGGAAAGTCCCTCCATCTGCGCAATATCTGCTGTGTAATGGGCGCAGGTGTCGCCCAGCGGGAATCGTGAACGGTTCGCCGGAAATTGCGTGTCCAGCGCCTGTAAAAGTGCATTCAACGACGCCACTACCTCCTGGCGTGAAGACAACGGATTTGATTTTTCTTTGTTTGCCGCCCACATCGGTTCGCCCTCGTAATCAACTGCGGCAAAGCATAGTGAATCCGCAAGGTGCAGAAATGTTAGCCGTGTCACAGGCATGAACGATGAATAAACCTCCAGTTGAGAAAATTTAAAAAGGTGGTTTATAAAGACGATCAGACGGGAAAAAGTTGAGTTTTATTGCACTATGCACGACACGCCGACAACCGACCTTCTGGAACTGATCGCCCTGAACGATACCGTGGCCTCGTTCAGCCGCCTGTTTGCCAATACGGTGCGCTACCATCACTGGCATCAGTGTCTGGAGATCCTCTATGTGGAAGAGGGCTTTGGCGTGGCGATTGTCGATAAACGTCACTACACCATGCGCCCCGGACGACTGTTTTTCTTCCCGCCTTTTACGCTGCACAAGGTCATGGTGGACGAACAGGCGGAGGCAATTTACCGCCGCACCATTATTCATCTCGACCAGCACGCGGTGCTGAAGATCCTGCGGGATTTTCCCCAGACCCGGCAGCGCCTGGAGCGGCTGTCACGCCGTGGTGGCGAAGCGTGGGTCGCCGATTTAGCCCACTGTCACCACCATATCGACCATCTGTTTAGCTGCTATAAACCGCCGATGAACGGCGAGAGCATCGCCAGCCTGCTGATCGGCCTGTTCGCGATGCTGCCCGACGATCGCGACGGCGAGCCGGGCAACAGCCAGGGGATCGCCAGCCAGGTCATGATCTGGCTCGACGAGCATTATCAGGAGAAATTTCGTCTGGATGCGCTGGCTGCAGAGCTGGGTAAATCGCGCAGTTACGTATCGCGAAGATTCCATGCGGAAACAGGCGAAAAAATTCACGACTACCTGAACACGCTAAGGTTGCGTAAGGCGTGCGAGTGTTTACTCCACACTGATTCGAGCGTGCGTGACATTGCCGCACAGGCGGGATTTTCCGACGTGACGTGGTTTATCAGCGCGTTTAAAAAGGGGATTGGCGAGACGCCATTGCAGTACCGGAAAAACCATTCATCGTGATGAGCTGCATTTCTTGTCCGGCGGCGCTACGCTTGCACGGGCCTACGGGTTAAGAAGGCCGGGTAAGGCGCAGCCGCCACCCGGCAAAAAGACAGCGTGTATCAGGCCTCTATATCCGCCATGTCGCCTTTCTCCTGTAGCCAGTTACGTCGATCTTCAGAACGTTTCTTGGCCAGCAGCATGTCCATCACGGCGTTAGTTTGCTGTTCATCTTCATCGCTGATGGTCAGCTGCACCAGACGGCGGGTATTCGGATCCAGCGTGGTTTCACGAAGCTGCATCGGGTTCATCTCACCCAGCCCCTTAAAGCGCTGAACGTTCGGTTTGCCCTTCTTGCGCTTAAGCTGTTCCAGCACGCCCGCTTTCTCTTCTTCCGTCAGTGCATAGTAAACTTCTTTGCCGAGGTCGATTCGGTACAGCGGCGGCAGCGCCACGTGGACGTGACCGTTTTTCACCAGCGCGCGGAAATGCTTCACAAACAGCGCACAGAGCAGCGTGGCGATGTGCAGGCCATCGGAGTCCGCATCCGCGAGAATGCAGATCTTGCCGTAGCGCAACTGGCTCAGATCGTCGCTGTCCGGATCGATACCGATCGCAACCGAGATATCGTGTACTTCCTGCGAGGCCAGCACTTCATCAGACGAGACCTCCCAGGTGTTGAGGATCTTACCCTTGAGCGGCATGATCGCCTGATATTCACGATCGCGCGCCTGCTTGGCCGATCCGCCTGCCGAGTCTCCTTCCACCAGGAACAGCTCGGTGCGGTTGAGATCCTGCGCGGTACAGTCCGCCAGCTTGCCCGGCAGCGCGGGGCCGCTGGTCAGCTTTTTACGCACCACTTTCTTCGCCGCGCGCAGACGACGCTGGGCGCTGGAGATCGCCATTTCAGCCAGCATTTCTGCGGCCTGAACGTTCTGGTTCAGCCACAGGGTAAATGCATCTTTCACCACGCCGGAGACGAACGCCGCACACTGGCGTGACGACAGGCGCTCTTTAGTCTGACCGGCAAACTGCGGATCCTGCATCTTCACGGAGAGCACGTAGGCGCAGCGGTCCCAGATATCTTCCGCCGACAGCTTCACGCCGCGCGGCAGAATGTTGCGGTATTCGCAGAACTCGCGCATCGCATCCAGCAGCCCCTGACGCAGGCCGTTGACGTGGGTCCCGCCGAGCATAGTGGGGATCAGGTTAACGTAGCTTTCGGTCAGCAGCTCGCCGCCTTCCGGCAGCCACAGCAGCGCCCAGTCCACCGCTTCAGTATCGCCTTCGAAATTCCCGACGAACGGTTTTTCCGGCAGGGTTGGCAGGCCGTTAACCGCTTCGCACAGGTAGTCGTTCAGACCATCGGCGTAGCACCAGGTTTGTTCGGTATTATTAACGTGGTCTTTAAAGGTGATTTCCACGCCCGGGCACAGCACCGCTTTGGCTTTCAGCAGGTGCGTCAGGCGGGAAACAGAAAAGCGTGGGCTGTCGAAGAAGCTTTCGTCAGGCCAGAAGTGGACGCTGGTGCCGGTGTTGCGTTTACCGCACGTCCCGACGACCTGCAAATCCTGCACTTTTTCGCCGTTTTCAAACGCGATGTTATACACCTGGCCGTCGCGACGGACGTTCACTTCCACGCGCTTTGACAGGGCGTTAACCACGGAGATCCCCACGCCGTGCAAGCCGCCGGAGAACTGGTAGTTTTTGTTGGAGAACTTACCGCCCGCGTGCAGACGACAGAGGATCAGCTCAACGGCGGGAACACCCTCTTCCGGGTGGATATCTACCGGCATGCCGCGGCCGTCGTCGATGACTTCCAGCGACTGATCGGCGTGCAGGATAACGTCCACGCGTTTGGCATGGCCTGCCAGCGCTTCGTCCACACTGTTATCAATTACTTCCTGGCCCAGGTGGTTTGGGCGCGTCGTATCGGTGTACATCCCCGGGCGGCGGCGAACCGGCTCAAGCCCGGTGAGTACCTCAATGGCATCAGCGTTATAGGTTTGCGTCATGATTTAAGCTAGCAATTCGCATTGATTGTCAGTGGCTGTGCAGTCCAAGAAAATCGACAATCTGGGTGAAATGATCTTCAAAGCCCGTGAAAGCATGGTTACCGCCCTCTTCTACAGTCTGGCGGCAGGATGCGTAATACGCCACTGCCTGGCGGTAATCCAGCACTTCATCTCCCGTCTGTTGCAGCAGCCAGATAAGATCGGGCGCTTCAAGCGGGTCGACCTGCATAACTTTGAGATCGTAAATATGGCGTGACTCTAGCACATATTGTTGGCCGGTGTAGGGGTTCTCGTTTTCGCCAAGAAAGTCCCTTAACAGCTCAAATGGCCGGACCGCCGGGTTGACGACGACAGCGGGCAACATAAAGCACTGCGACAGCCAGGTGGCGTAGTAGCCGCCGAGCGACGACCCGACAACGCCAAACGATTCGCCGCCGTGTTCCAGCACTAGCGATTCCAGCATCTCTGCCGCATCCGCCGGATAAGGGGGCAACTGCGGAATAATCATCTCCACGTGGGGATGATGCGCGCTCAGCCACTGGCGAAGCTGCGTCGCTTTCGCCGAACGCGGTGAGCTGTTAAACCCATGCAGATAGAGAAGCGTCGACATCAATAGCCTTCCGAAGCGGTATCCGGGCGGAATTGTGCCCCGGCCAGACGGCAAACTTCGGTGGTCAGCGAGCCATCGGCATGCAGCTCCAGCCAGCGCCAGCCCGGTGCGATGGTATCCAGCGTAAAGTTGGCGCAGTGCGGCTTAAACTGCACGCAGGTAGAGGGCGTCGCGAGCAGACGTCGACCGTTCCAGTCGAGATCCTGTTCCTGGTGAATATGACCGCACAGCAAATTTTTTACGCGCGGGAATTTCGCCAGCACGCCGTCCAGCGCCGCAGAGTTGCGTAAGCTGTGCTGATCGAGCCAGCTACAGCCCGCCGGCAGCGGGTGATGATGCAGTAACAGCAACGTATTGCGATTCGGTTCGGCGGCCAGTTTTGTCTCCAGCCAGTCAAGCTGATAGTCGCTCAACTCACCGTGCGGAACGCCAAACACCTGACTGTCGAGGAGCAGAATTTGCCACTGGTCCCCCGCAAAGACACATTTTGCCGGTGAAATCCCCGCATCCTGAAGCGAACTGTACATCGCGGGCTGAAAATCGTGATTGCCCGGCAGCCAGACGCAAGGCACGCTAAAGCTCGCAATCCCTTCAGCAAAATGCTGATAGGCTGCGGAGGATTGATCCTGCGCCAGATCGCCCGTCGCGACGATCAGATCGCATGGCCGCTTTTCAGCATGGATCGCGTCAAGAACCGCCTGATAACTCTCCCAGGTGTTCACGCCCAGAAGCGTCTCATGCTTTTCGGCAAAAAGGTGGGTGTCGGTGATTTGTAATATCCTGACTGGCGCCCCACCAGCAACAGTCAGGTTCAACAGGCTTTCCAAATGGTGTCCTTAGGTAGGTTTATGACGCTAACAAACCGGAATCGCCATTGCTCCATGTGCTAAACAATATCTTAGCCAGTCGGCTAAAAACTGGTTAATTTGATGCTTTTCGTCGCGTTGATGCAACTTTTTATTCGGATAATCATACCGCGCTTTAAAGCGAAAGATCTGCTGGCTTGAACACACTTCAGCGACCATCGCGTCATGATAAAGACGTACCGTCATCGACGGCAGGCTCCAGTAGCTGATGCTCGGCGCCGTTTGCTCAATCTCCACCAGCGTAGTGTAGCGCGTTGATTCTGTTATCGTTAACCGATACTGCGCGTTGCTCACCTGATAGCTCACCGTTTCGCCGGGCGCGTCGTTTCGCGGCAGCAGGCGGCGCAGCTGGGCGAAATTTGTTTCGCACAGGCGCATCATTTCTGGGAAGTCAGGTGTATAACGCTTCATTTTTTCCACTCGTGTCGTAATGTCTGATAATGCAGCTGTAGCCATTGCAGAGCGATGACAGACGCTGCGTTGTCGATTTTCCCCTCTTCTACCCACTGGTAAGCCAGCTCCCGACTCACCACATGAACCCGAATATCTTCGTTTTCATCTGCCAGACCATGGATCCCTTCCGCTGTCGTGGCGTCCACTTCGCCCACCATAATAGATGAACGTTCCGTTGTCCCACCCGGGCTTGCCAGGTAGCTCAACACCGGCTTCGTCCGGCCAACCACCAGGCCCGCCTCTTCCAGCGCCTCGCGGCGAGCGACGTCTTCGACCGACTCACCTTCTTCGATCATCCCGGCCACCATCTCCAGCAACCACGGCGTTTCGCTGGTATCATAAGCCGCAATACGCACCTGCTCGACCAGCACAACTTCGTCACGCACTGGGTCATAGGGTAGCAACACAGCCGCATGCCCGCGCTCAAAAATTTCGCGTTTGATTTCACCGCTCATCTCACCGTTAAACAGACGATGCCTGAAACGGTAAAGTTCCATTGAAAAAAAACCGCTATAAAGCGTTTCTCGTGCAATAATTTCTACATCGTTTTTGGCGAAGGTGACAGGCACGTTTTCTGGTTTTTGCATCGGTCGAGTCCTGGTAGCAATGGTGATGAAATTGTGAATTTCAAGGCTGTTTGGCTGCCGTTTGTATGGCTATATGGTAGATTGGAGCAAATTACCGCCAGATGGCACGTTACGCCAACCTTTTGGTGTGGATGATTCTGTTAGAATCGGCAATTATTTTTAATTAGATCAGCGCTAATACTGCTTCACAACAAGGAATGCAAATGAAGAAATTGCTCCCCATCCTTATCGGCCTGAGCCTGACGGGCTTCAGTGCAATGAGCCAGGCAGAGAACCTGTTACAGGTCTACCAGCAGGCACGTCTGGGCAACCCTGATTTACGTAAATCAGCGGCCGATCGTGATGCTGCGTTTGAAAAGATTAACGAAGCACGTAGTCCACTGCTGCCGCAGTTAGGCTTAGGTGCAGATTATACCTACACTAACGGTTTTCGCGATAATAACGGCATCAACTCAAATGCCACCAGCGCCTCTTTACAGTTAACGCAAACCCTGTTCGACATGTCCAAATGGCGTGAGCTGAGCTTGCAGGAAAAGAGCGCCGGCATTCAGGATGTCACCTATCAGACAGATCAGCAGACGCTTATCCTGAATACCGCGACCGCCTACTTCAACGTACTGAGCGCGATTGACGCCCTCTCCTACACCGAAGCGCAGAAACAGGCGATTTATCGTCAGTTAGATCAGACCACCCAGCGTTTTAATGTGGGTCTGGTTGCGATCACTGACGTGCAGAACGCCCGTTCACAGTACGATACCGTACTGGCTAACGAAGTGACCGCACGTAACAACCTCGACAACGCGCTGGAAGCACTGCGTCAGGTCACCGGTAACTACTATCCTGAGCTGGCCTCTCTGAACGTGGACAGCTTCAAAACAGACAAGCCGCAGGCGGTTAACGCCCTGCTGAAAGAGGCGGAAAACCGCAACCTGACCTTGCTGCAGGCACGCCTGAGCCAGGACCTGGCGCGCGAGCAGATCCGTCTTGCACAGGATGGTCACCTGCCAACCCTGAGCCTGAGCGCCTCTACCGGCGTATCGGATACCAGCTACAGCGGTTCTAAAACCAACACTGCCCAGTATGACGACAACAATATGGGCCAGAACAAAGTGGGCCTCAGCTTCTCTCTGCCGCTGTACCAGGGCGGGATGGTTAACTCTCAGGTTAAGCAGGCGCAGTACAACTTCGTAGGCGCGAGCGAGCAGCTTGAAAGCGCGCACCGCAACGTGGTCCAGACCGTGCGTTCTTCCTTCAACAACGTGAACGCGTCCATCAGCAGCATCAACGCCTATAAACAGGCCGTTGTCTCTGCGCAAAGCTCTCTGGACGCGATGGAAGCGGGTTACTCCGTCGGTACGCGTACTATCGTTGATGTGTTAGACGCAACGACCACGCTGTACAACGCGAAACAGCAGCTCTCCAGTGCGCGTTACCAGTACCTGATCAACCAGCTGAACATCAAGCAGGCGCTGGGTACGCTGAACGAGCAGGATCTGCAAATGCTGAACAGCACGCTGGGCAAACCGGTTTCCACGTCGCCTGACAGCGTCGCGCCGGAAAATCCACAGCAGGATGCCGCCGTGGATAATTTCACCGCTAACAGCAGCACCCCGGTTGCACAGCCAGCGGCAGCGCGTAGCACCTCACCTGCCAGCAGCGGCACGAATCCGTTCCGCAATTAAGCGTGTCATCAGGCCCACTGCGGCCTGATGCCCTCACCTCAGCCCTCTCCCACAGGGAGAGGGAGCACATTAATCCCCCCCCGAACGTAAGCCAACGTAAAGATCCCCCGGATTTCGCCCCTCGTCGCTTCATTTTCAACCACTCATCCTCTATCCTGAGCGTTATTACCACTGGGTCCTGGAAGACAAATATGAAACGGACAAAAACGATGAATCACGCGTCGTTCCGCAAAAGCTGGAACGCACGCCACCTGACACCTGTCGCGCTGGCGGTCACCGCCGTCTTTATGCTGGCAGGCTGTGAGCAAAACGACGAAACGGTTTCGCTGTATCAAAACGCCGACGACTGCGCGAGCGCAACCGGTAAAGCCGCTGAGTGTACGACGGCGTATAACAACGCCCTGAAAGAAGCGGAACGTACCGCGCCGAAATATGCCTCACGCGAAGACTGTGTAGCCGAATTCGGTGAAGGCCAGTGCCAGCAGGCACCTGCTCAGGCGGGTATGGCACCGGAAAACCAGGCGCAGGCACAGTCCAGCGGCAGCTTCTGGATGCCGCTGATGGCGGGTTATATGATGGGCCGTTTGATGAGCGGCGGTGCGGGCTACCAGCAGCAGCCGCTGTTTAGCTCCAAAAACCCGAACAGCCCGGCCTACGGGAAATACACCGATGCCACCGGCAAGGGTTACGGTGCTGCAACGCCTGGCCGTACGATGACCGTACCGAAAACCGCAATGGCGCCGAAACCAGCCACCACCAGCACCATTACCCGTGGCGGCTTCGGTGAGTCTGTTGCCAAACAAACCACCATGCAGCGTAGTGCGACCGGCTCCTCAACTCGCTCAATGGGCGGCTGATCATGGAACGAGTCAGTATTGCCGAGCGCCCGGACTGGCGCGAAAAAGCCACCGAATACGGTTTCAACTTTCACACCATGTACGGCGAGCCGTACTGGTGTGAAGATGCTTACTATAAGCTCACGCTTGCTCAGGTCGAAAAGCTTGAAGAAGTGACCGCAGAGCTGCACCAGATGTGCCTGAAGGTGGTTGAGAAAGTCATCGACAGCGATGAGCTGATGACCAAATTCCGCATTCCGAAGCACACCTGGAGCTTTGTTCGTCAGTCCTGGAAAACGAACCAGCCTTCGCTCTACTCTCGCCTCGATCTGGCATGGGATGGCGTGGGTGAACCGAAGCTTTTAGAAAATAACGCAGATACGCCAACCTCCCTGTACGAAGCCGCGTTCTTCCAGTGGATCTGGCTGGAAGATCAGGCGAATGCCGGAAACTTGCCGGAAGGCAGCGATCAGTTCAACAGCCTTCAGGAAAAGCTGATTGAACGTTTCGTCGAACTGCGTGAACAGCACGGTTTCAACCTGTTGCACCTCGCCTGCTGCCGCGATACCGAAGAAGACCGCGGTACGGTTCAGTATTTGCAGGACTGCGCAGCCGAAGCGGAAGTGGCGACGGAATTTCTCTATATCGAAGATATCGGTTTAGGTGAAAAAGGTCAGTTTACGGACATGCAGGATCAGGTGATCAGCAACCTGTTCAAGCTCTATCCGTGGGAATACATGCTGCGGGAAATGTTCTCTACCAAACTGGAAGACGCTGGCGTGCGCTGGCTGGAACCAGCCTGGAAGAGCATTATCTCCAATAAAGCCCTGCTGCCGATGCTGTGGGAGATGTTCCCGAATCACCCGAACCTGCTGCCTGCTTATTTTGCCGAAGATGATTTCCCACCGATGGAGAAATACGTCGTTAAGCCAATCTTCTCCCGTGAAGGGGCAAACGTCTCGATTATCGAAAACGGTAAAACGCTGGAAGCAGTTGAAGGGCCGTACGGTGAAGAAGGGATGATCGTCCAGGCGTTTTATCAACTGCCGAAGTTTGGCGACAGCTATACGCTGATCGGCAGTTGGCTTATTAACGATCAGCCTGCCGGGATTGGCATTCGCGAAGATCGCGCGCTGATTACGCAGGATCTGTCACGTTTCTACCCGCATATTTTCGTCGAGTAAGACTTGCCGGGTGGCGGCTTCACCTTACCCGGCCTACATGTCGAGCGTAGGCCCGGTAAGCGCAGCGTCACCGGGCATGTGTTTACCCCACCTGCACCGACAGCATACTCAAACTCCCCATCTCAATGCCGTCGACCGGGGTTGTAATAACCTCCTGACCGTCCCATGCGCCTAATACATACAGCAATGGCAAGAAGTGTTCCGGCGTCGGGTTAGAGAGCGAACCGCCATCGTGCTCCAGATAGTTCACCAAAGGGTGCCGTTCGACCGGCCCTTGCCAGGCCAGGTTGTCTTTTACATAGTCATTAAAGGCTGTTGCCCAGGGGTACGGCGTATTTTCACCGTGCCAGCGTACCGTACGCAGATTGTGTACCACGTTGCCACTGGCTATCAGCATGATGCCCTCATCACGAAGCGAAGCCAGCTTACGCCCCATCTCCATGTGCCAGGCAGCTGGTTTGGTGCTGTCGATACTCAGTTGTACCATCGGAATATCGGCATCCGGATACATTTTGATCAACACCCCCCATGAGCCATGGTCAAAGCCCCAGGCTTCTTTGTCCAGCGCAACCGGAACAGGGGCAAGCAGATCAACCAGCCGCTGCGCCAGCTCAGGGGAGCCCGGCGCAGGATAATGCGTGTCATACAGCGCCTGCGGAAAGCCGCCAAAATCATGAATCGTTTTTGGCGTTTCCATGGCCGTCACGCCGGTACCCCGGGTAAACCAGTGCGCAGAGACCACCACAATTGCCTTCGGACGCGGTAACGTCTCACCCAACTGACGCCAGGCGCGGGTATAGACGTTATCTTCCAGGACGTTCATTGGGCTGCCATGGCCTAAAAACAGTGCTGGCATACGAGAAGAAGACATGGTGATATCCTTAGAGGAGGTGTCAATGTGATAGGCCTACATTACGCGCATTCAGGTGAAGATGAACGCAGATAACCGTGAAGATCATCATCAGGAAATTTGAATGCCAGATATCGCTTAAGGAGAATGCATGTCAGTACCGTTGATTTTGACCATACTTGCGGGCGCCGCAACCTTTATCGGTGCGTTCCTCGGGGTACTCGGGCAAAAACCCTCTAATCGCCTGCTGGCCTTCTCGCTGGGTTTCGCCGCCGGGATCATGCTGCTTATCTCGCTGATGGAGATGCTGCCCGCCGCGCTTCACACCGAAGGGATGTCGCCTGTTCTGGGCTATGGCATGTTTATCATTGGCCTGCTGGGTTATTTTGCACTCGACCGTATTCTTCCTCACGCGCACCCGCAGGATTTAATGCAAAAAAGCGTTACCCCCATTCCGGGAAATATCAAACGCACGGCCATTCTGCTGACGCTGGGTATCAGCCTGCATAACTTTCCGGAAGGTATCGCCACCTATGTCACGGCCAGCAGCAACCTGGAAATAGGTTTTGGTGTGGCGCTGGCCGTGGCTTTGCACAATATTCCTGAAGGACTTGCCGTTGCCGGGCCCGTTTATGCCGCCACGGGTTCAAAACGTACAGCTGTCTTTTGGGCAGGTATCTCCGGCATGGCTGAAATTCTCGGCGGCGTGCTGGCGTGGCTGATCCTCGGTAGCCTCGTATCCCCGGTTGTAATGGCTGCAATTATGGCTGCCGTGGCCGGGATTATGGTCGCGCTCTCTGTCGATGAGCTGATGCCGCTGGCAAAAGAGATCGATCCCAACAATAACCCAAGCTACGGCGTGCTGTGTGGAATGTCAGTGATGGGGATGAGCCTGGTTCTGCTGCAAACGGCAGGTATTGGCTAAGAATTAATGCCTCCGTTTTTATACGGAGGCTTTATATTATTCAAAAAAACAATCCTATATATTTTACATATAATAACCCACAAAATATAAATCTATTAAAACCCCGAAAAAAGAAGCCTCTTCAGATAGCCTGAAAATATTAATTAAAACCATCTAAAAATATATTTAAGTCACGTTAATCGCGTCTCCCCGCCCCAATCCGTATACTTTGCGAGTATTCTGAAATTAATATTCACATTACGAATCAATCTGAAAAAGGATATTTTCATGTATATGGGTAAAAAATTGCTGTTAGCGGCAGCTATGGCTGCCATTGTATCGGGTTCTGCGTTTGCTGATGATCAAGGCTCAGGCAAAATCAAATTCAAAGGCGTGGTTATTGACGCACCATGCAGCATCGCTCCAGACAGCGTTGATAAAGAAGTCGACCTGGGTGAAGTGACTACGGCCGTTATCAACGCCAACAAAAAATCCACGCCGGTTCCGGTCGATATCAATCTGGAAAACTGCCAGCTTGACGATCCGGCAGACGAAACCGACACGCCAATTACTAAAGTGGAAGTGACCTTTACCAGCGCAGCGACAGATGCGACGGATACCAGCCTGATGAGCAACACCTTTGCAAACGGTGCGCAGAACGTGGGCGTCCGTCTGCTGGATAACGCGGAAGGCAACATCACGCTTGGTCAGCCAAACGTGCTTGATCTGCTGGCGGGTTCAACCACCCAGACGCTGCATTTCAAAGCGGTTATGGAAGTCCCAACAGGTAAAACTGCGACGGCAGGCCAGGTTGAAGCCACGGCTAACTACGTCCTGATGTACAAATAATTCCGTTACGTCACGGTATCAGCCGACTGGCAATCCATGCCGGTCGGCACTCTTTATTTATTCGAGTAACAGGATGATGACATACAAAGTACAATGGATAATCATCATTGCGTCCCTGTTAATGACGATAGTTGCCTCTGCCACTGAATTTAATATAAACGCCATCGATAAAGATCAGCGCGGCAGCGTCGATTTATCACGTTTTAAAGATCAAATATCGGTTACGCCGGGAAGCTATTTCGTTACGGTTTCAGTTAATGATATTCCGCTGGCAAATGGCTGGCAGCTTCGCTGGCGAGAAATAAATAACGCAGTTCAGGTCTGTATTCCCCCCGCGCTGGCCGATACATTCGCATTGCAGGATGACGTTCGTCACGCTTTGCCGGTAAAAGAGGGATGCGTTGATTTCGCCACCAGACCAGACATCAAATTTATTTTTGAGCAAGGCAGCCAGACCCTGAAAGTAACGATCCCCCAGGCGTGGCTGCAATACCGTGCGGTTGACTGGATGCCGCCATCCACCTGGGACAACGGCGTGCCAGGCGTACTGCTGGATTACAATCTTTTTGCCAGCCATTATCAGCCCAATAGCAGCGGCAGCAATGACAACGCCAATACCTATGGTACCGCCGGTGCGAACATGGCCGCGTGGCGTCTGCGAAGCGATTACCAGTACACGCGAAGCGATACTGAAGCAGGCTCAGAGCAGGATGGCCGTTTTTCACGCGTGTATATGTTCCGCCCTCTGCCCTCGATCGGTGCGAAACTGACGCTGGGTGAAACGGATTTCCAGTCCTCCATTTTTGACGCCTTCACCTACACCGGCGCATCGCTAATCAGCGATGAACGTATGCTGCCATGGTCGCTGCGCGGCTATGCCCCACAGATTACCGGAATAGCACAAACCAACGCCACCGTGGCCGTAAGCCTTGCCGATCGCGTGATTTACCAGAGTAAAGTGCCACCAGGACCCTTTGTTATTCAGGATCTTAACCAGTCGGTTCAGGGCACGCTGGACGTCAAAGTCACGGAAGAAGACGGACGCGTCAACACCTTCCAGGTCTCGGCTGAATCCGTGCCGTTTTTAACGCGCAAGGGCCAGGTGCGCTATAAGCTCGCGGCGGGTAAAGCGCGCCAGGGCGCCTCCCATGATGTTGAAGATAATGCCTTCATGAGCGGCGAATTTTCCTGGGGCATGCTGTCGCACACCTCTCTGTATGGCGGCACGCTGGCCGATGGCGACCGTTATCGTTCCGTCGCTGCCGGGATCGGCCAGAATATGGCCTGGCTGGGGGCGCTCTCTTTTGACGTCACGCAGGCTACCAGCCAGCTGCCACACCAGCGCAGCCAGACGGGTTACAGCTATCGCATTAACTACAGCAAGCGTTTCGATACCACCGGCAGTCAGCTTACGCTCGCCAGCTACCGCTACTCAGACCCACAGTTTTTGAGCTACGCCCGCTACCTGGATTATGACAACGGTGACCGCCAGTCGGAAAAACAAACCCTGAGCGTGACGGCAAGCCAGTACATTTCAGCGTTATCCCTTAACCTGTACGTCAATATGCTGCGTCAGACATGGTGGAATGATTCACCCTCCACGACCGGCAGCATCACGGCGGGCTACAACTTTGATATAGGTCGCTGGAAGAACCTTGGCGTAACCCTGTCCTGGAGTAAAACGCATTACGAGGAGGAAGACGAAAATGACGATACTCAGTTTTATCTCTCGCTCAGCGTACCGCTCGATCCCGATCATCGACTTAACTATGACCTGCGTAACAGCGACACGCTGAGCCATAACGTGTCGTGGTATGACACGTCGGATCGCAATAATACCTGGGGCGTTTCCGCAGGTACGGAGAGCGGGAAGCCAGATTCCGGCGCGCAGGTCAGCGGGAATTATCAGCATTATTCTGCGTACGGCGATCTCAATCTCTCCGGCAGCTATAAAGCTAACGAATATAACTCCCTCAGCGCGAGCTGGAGCGGTTCCTTCACCTCAACGGCGAAAGGCGCCGCGCTGCACCGGCGCAGTTACGGTAATGAACCCCGCGTAATGGTCAGCACCGACGGGGTAGGCCATATCCCGCTGAACATGTCGCGCGATGAAACTAACCGTTTTGGCATCGGCGTTTTACCGTCATTCTCCAGCTATTCCCCCTCTAGCGTGCAGGTCAATATGAACAACCTTCCGGATGGCGTAGACGTGGACAACCGCGTCGTGACCTCAACCTGGACTGAGGGGGCCATTGGTTATCGTCAGATTGCCACGCGCGCAGGTCAGGACGTAACAGGCGTTTTGCGGATGTCGTCAGGAACACCACCACTCGGGGCGATTGTTCGCCTGGATGAAAGCAATTTACAGGTTGGGATGGTGGCCGATGAAGGCCGCGTCTGGCTCGGCGCCGTTGAGCCAGAACAGCAGTTTCGCGTGACATGGGGCGACAACCAACAGTGTCGCTTCTCGTTACCTTCTCACTTAGAAAACAGTATGCAGTTGATACTGCCGTGCCAGTAAGAAATCATCATGAAATTAACGCCGATTAAAAGCCTGTGCCTGATGCTGATCAGCACAACATTTACCGCCCACGCGGCCATTAACCTGGACCGCACGCGCATTGTTTTTCCAGAAAGCGACAAGGCCAGCAGCCTGAAAGTGGACAATCAGAGCAAGGCGCTGCCTTATCTGGCGCTCTCCTGGATTGAAGATGAAAAGGGGCAAAAAGAAGATGTGCACTTTATGGCGCTTCCCCCCATTCAACGTATCGAAGCGGGCGCCTCGTCGCAGGTAAGAATTGTTAAACAAGCCGCTACCCGCCAGTTGCCAAAAGACAGGGAATCGCTGTTTTATTTCAACCTGCGTGAAGTACCGCCTAAAAGCACCAGCGCCAGCGAGGAGCGCAGCGTGATGCAGGTTGCCATGCAGAGCCGAATTAAGCTCTTCTGGCGTCCGGAAGCGATTCGCAAAAAATCTGGCGAACTGACTGAAATGCGTATGGAAATTACCGCCAACGCGAAAGGGCTCACGGTCCACAACCCTACGCCGTACTACATCACGCTGGCGTGGCTGAGCAAAAATGCCAAAACCATGCTGCCGGGTTTTGACAGTCTGATGATTGCGCCTTTCGCCACGGCAACCGCCTCTACCGGCGATTACCACGGTAGTTATTACAGCATCGGCTACATCGACGATTACGGCGCACTGAAAAAAGTCGACGTACAGTGCACCGGAACGGTGCTATGTAAGCTTAACGAACGGAAAATCGATAAAGATGCGAAAGCTCACTAGTTTCCTGCTTACATTGCTGCTTACAACGCTGCCTTTGAAAGAAGCGCTGGCGCTCAACTGCTATCTGGGTGGATCTGGCGGCCCCGTCGAGGAGACAAAAACGATCTCCCCTTTTGCCATACCCAGCAACGCTCAGGTTGGCCAAAAAATATGGGAGTCTGATGACATTAAAATTCCGGTGACGTGTGACAATAACGTCACAAGCGGTTTCAAGCCGGAAGATGTTTTTGCCTGGGTAAACCCTTATCCTGCCGCAACCGATCCCTATTATGAACTGGGCGTCACCTATGAAGGCATAGATTACGATGCCACAGGCCAGCCCAACGGCGTGGATACCCGCCAGTGCCTGGACAACGATAACATCACCATTTACACCCCGGATCAAATCCGCCAGATGGGTTGGGAGAATCGCATCTGCTCTGGCAATCCGGATGATATCCACATTACGCGCACGTTCGTCGCCCGTTTACGACTTTTCGTGAGAATTAAGGCTATGCCGCCACATGGCTATGTCAGCTCGCTCAGCGATTACATCGTTGTGCAGTTTGACGGTAAGGGCGGCGTTAATCAGATGGCCGATGCGAAGAACCTTAAGTATCACATCAACGGACTGCAAAACATTACGGTGCTTGATTGCGGGGCGACGTTTACCATTTACCCTGAGAATCAGGAGATCGACTTTGGCACCTTCAGCGCGCGCGACATCGTGAATCAGCAGACGCGTTTGCGCACGTTTTCAATACGAACCACCAAAGTCCAGGATGCCCAGTGCTCGGATGGATTTAAGATGGACTCGTCGTTTTACACAACCGAAACGCTCAGCGCAGACGACACTGCGGTGCTGATAGGGAATGGGTTAAAACTGCGTATTCTTAACGGAACGGCCCCTTACACCTTCAACCAGTACAAAGAGTACGCCGATTTTACGGGCGATAAGATGAATGTTGAGCAAAACTACACAGCTGAACTTTCACGGGAAGAAGGAAAAGCGATTCAGTCCGGGCCGTTCGAAACCGTGGTACTGTTCAAAATTAACTACCACTAGAAACAAAAAAACCGGGTTTCCCCGGCTTTTTTACATCAGCATGTTCAGCTGGCTTTGCGCTCGTGCGCGCGGCGGTACTCAACCAGATCTTCAATCGTCACCACTGGCATATTGTGCAGACGCGCAAAGGTGATGCACTCCGGCGCACGCGCCATGGTGCCATCATCGTTGGTCAGTTCGCACAGCACGCCTGCGGGTTTGAAGCCAGCCAGCGTCACCAGATCGATGGTCGCTTCGGTATGACCACCACGGGTCAGCACGCCGCCCGGCTGCGCGCGCAGCGGGAAGACGTGACCAGGACGGTGCAGATCGGAAGGTTTCGCACCATCAGCAATCGCTGCACGCACGGTGGTCAGACGGTCAGCCGCCGACACACCGGTGGTTACGCCATGCGCCGCTTCAATGGTCACAGTGAAGCCAGTACCAAAGGCGCTGGTGTTGTTTTCAACCATCATCGGCAGATCAAGCTGCTGGCGACGGTCTTCGGTGATGCACAGGCATACGATGCCGCTACCGTGACGGATGGTCAGCGCCATCTGCTCAACGGTCATGTTCTCGGCGGCAAAAATCATGTCGCCTTCGTTTTCACGGTTTTCATCGTCAAGCACCATCACACCGCGGCCTTCGCGCAGGGCATCCAGTGCATGTTCAACACGTTGAGTTGAAGTGCCAAAAGAGGAAAGTAGCGTCTGATTCATGGTAAAAAAACCTCATTAACTTTATGGTTACCAGAATCAGGGCAGTCTTAGGAGCGCCGTACAAGCGGCAAAAAAATAACGTGAGCGGGCTTTGCCCGACTGGATCGTTACTCTCTCCCATCCGGACTCTAACCGTCGGCCCCGGAATTACACCGGATCTGCTGACCTTTGAGAATTCACCCAAAGCGCTCGCGGGCTTTCAGCGTTAAGCTGATTTACCGCCGGTGGGGAATTTCGCCCCGCCCTGAGAATAAGCGAGATAACTATAACGCTATTGATTACCCTGGGCAATGCATAAGCTTCAAACAATTTTGTTTAACCCGCGGCATGACACGCTACAATAGGCACTAACACCTTTTCATCAAGGGAAACGACAATGATTGACCCAAAGAAAATTGAGCAGATCGCGCGTCAGGTTCATGAGTCCATGCCGAAAGGTATTCGTGAGTTTGGTGATGACGTTGAGAAGAAAATCCGCCAGACGTTGCAGGCACAGTTGGTTCGCCTTGATTTAGTCAGCCGCGAAGAGTTTGACGTGCAGACGCAGGTGCTGCTGCGCACCCGCGAGAAGCTGGCGCTGCTGGAACAACGTTTGACCGAGCTGGAAAACCGCAATGCGCCGGAAGAAGTGAAGCCAGCGCCAGCTATTCCACCGGTGGATGACCAGGCATAAGTGCGGCCTGATGCCCTCACCCCAGCCCTCTCCCACAGGGAGAGGGTGAAAAACGAACGGGCCAACAGGCCCGTTTTTTACTGACTGTCTTTCTGGATCTTCTTAATGATGTTGGTGGTTGAACACCCGTCCTCAAAGTTGAGCACCATTACTTCACCACCATTCGCCCAGACCTCTTCGCTACCTGCGATTTGCTCTGGTTTGTAATCACCGCCCTTCACCAGCAGGTCAGGCAAAATTCCGGCAATCAGGCGCTGCGGGGTGTCTTCTTCAAATGAGACCACCCAGTCCACCGCTTCCAGCGCGCCGAGCACTATCATGCGCTGCTCCAGCGGGTTAACCGGACGCGTTTCACCCTTCAGACGTTTGGTTGAGGCATCGCTGTTGACCGCCACAATCAGGCGGTCGCCCAGCTTGCGCGCATTCGCCAGATACGACACGTGGCCCGCATGCAGGATGTCGAACACGCCGTTCGTCATCACCACTTTTTCACCGCGTTTGCGCGCGGCGGCAACGGCCACTTTCAGCTCGTCTTCGGTCATGACGCCAAAGCCGGTATCCGCACGCCCACGCACCGCGTTTTCCAGCTCAATTGGCGAAACGGTGGAGGTCCCGAGTTTACCGACGACCACGCCCGCCGCGGCGTTCGCGAAGTAGCATGCTTCTTCCAGGGAGTTACCCGCCGCCAGCGTCGCCGCCAGCACGCCAATCACCGTATCACCGGCACCGGTCACGTCGTACACTTCCTGCGCCTGGGTTGGCATATGCAGCGGCGCCTTGCCCGGTTGCAGCAGCGTCATGCCCTGCTCGGAACGGGTCACCAGCAGCGCAGACAGCTCGAAATCAGCGATGATTTTCATGCCGCGCTCAACCAGCTCTTCTTCAGTTTTGCACTTGCCCGCCACCGCTTCGAATTCAGAGAGGTTTGGCGTCAGCAGGGTTGCGCCGCGATAGCGCTCAAAATCGGTGCCTTTCGGGTCGATCAGCACCGGTACGCTGGCCTTACGCGCCAGCTGGATCATGGTCTGCACGCTCGCCAGCGCGCCTTTCGCGTAGTCGGACAGCACCAGCGCGCCAATATTGCCCAACGCCTGGTTAATGCGCTCGTGCAGCGGCTCGGGATCAACGCCTTCGAACCCTTCTTCAAAGTCGAGGCGGATTAGCTGCTGGTTACGCGACAGCACGCGAAGCTTGGTGATGGTTGGGTGGGTCGGAACAGAAACGAAGTCACACTTCACATTCACGTCCGCCAGCGACTTGCTCAGCGCACGCGCCGCATCGTCAATGCCGGTCAGGCCAACCAGACGCGAATGTGCGCCCAGAGAGGCTATGTTCATCGCCACGTTTGCCGCGCCACCGGGACGCTCTTCAATGGTGTCGACCTTTACCACCGGTACCGGTGCTTCCGGAGAGATGCGGCTAGTCGGCCCATACCAGTAGCGATCCAGCATCACATCACCGACAACCATAACTCCAGCACGTTCAAACTCTGGCAGTGTTACTTTCATTCCTGACTCCAGAAAGATTCACAATTTGCGCGCGATAATATCACACTTGTTTTGTTACGCACGGTTCCACTAGCCACTTCTGCCAGCTTGTAGTCACCTGCGCGCGTTCGTCGGCGAAACAGTCCAGCGCCACATGGCCCGGCTGTTCCTGTAATGCCAGATGGTGCAACTCATCACGCAGTGTGGTGTAGGCGCGGGTTAAGGCCTGCGCCTCCTGCTCATCCATAATGTCGTTCTGCGCCAGCAGTTCCAGTATGCGCACGTTATCCGACCAGCGGGTCAGCTTCGGTTTATCGTGCGCGTGCAGCAGCACCAGGTACTGAGTGATAAACTCAATATCGGTAATCCCGCCTTCATCGGCTTTGATATCAAAGCGATCGCGATGTTTGTTGCCAAGGTGCGCGCGCATCTTCTCCCGCATTTCCCGCACTTCGGTTTGCAGCGTACTGCCCTCGCGCGGGGTCGTCATGACCGCCTTGCGGATCGCATCGAACTGCGTTTTGAGCTGCGGATCGCCATACACCACGCGGGCGCGCACCAGCGCCTGATGCTCCCACGTCCAGGCTTCGTTCTTCTGATAGTCGGTGAAAGCCTCCGTCGAGGTGACCAGCATGCCTGCCGCGCCGGACGGGCGCAGACGCGCATCCACTTCATACAGAATGCCGGATGAGGTGCGGGTGCTGAACAGGTGCATAATGCGCTGGGCCAGACGCAGGTAGAACTGCCGTCCGTCAATCTCACGTTCGCCGTCGGTCATGACGTCTGCCGGACAGTCGTGGAGGAAAATCAGATCCAGATCGGAGCTGTAGCCCAGTTCCCAGCCGCCCAGCTTGCCGTACCCCACCACCGCAAAACCGCGGCCTTCACGGTCAGCAAGGTGCTTCGGCTGGCCGTAGCGGGCTACCATCTGCACCCACGCCTGATGGACAACCGCGTCGATGATCGCTTCCGCCAGCCAGGTTAAGTGATCGCTCACTTTCATTACCGGCAGGGTACCGGCGATATCTGCCGCCGCCACGCGCAGCATCTGTGCCTGCTTAAACTGACGCAGCGCCTCAAGCTGTTGCTCTTCGTCCTCTTCAGGTACGCGCAGCAGATACTGACGCAGCTCGTCGCGGTAGGCATCCGTCGCCGTCGGCTGATAGAGGGTATTCGGGTCGAGCAGTTCGTCCAGCAGCAGCGGATAACGCGCCAGCTTGTTCGCCACCATCGGCGAGGCGGCGCAGAGGGAAATCAGGTGCTTCAGCGCGCCGGGAAACTCGCTTAACAGCTCAAGGTAAGTGGTACGCGTGAC
Source organism: Enterobacter cloacae complex sp. SHL022 (assembly GCF_049237785.1). Classification (NCBI taxonomy): domain Bacteria; kingdom Pseudomonadati; phylum Pseudomonadota; class Gammaproteobacteria; order Enterobacterales; family Enterobacteriaceae; genus Enterobacter; species Enterobacter cloacae complex sp. SHL022. The sequence goes on from NZ_JBMKJH010000002.1 coordinate 486,435, forward strand.
GATCCCACTCAGCAGCGGCATCATGCGCGACAGCGGCACCGGCGCATCGTCGCGGGAGCAGACATCGCTCAGCAGATGCGGCATCAGATGATCCAGCACCTGACGACCGCGTGGGCCAATAGCGCGTTTGTTTAGTTCGAGACGGAAATCAGCAATCAGCGCCACCACGCGATGGCGGGCATCGTCGCTTAAGTGCGCCAGCACCGGCGTGGTGTCATCTTCCTGGAGTGCGTCCTGCCACAGTTCGCGCCAGTGCTCGGAGAGCGCATCGTCCTGCGATTCAGTTTCGTCGTCGCCGATCAGATCGTTAAAGATGCGGCGCACGCCCGCCATATGCGCTTCCAGCCGTTGCGTCAGCGCCGCCCAGTCATCCACCCGCATCCCCCAGGCCAGACGCGCCCGGTTCAGCTCATCGCCCGGCAACGTCTGGGTCTGTTCGTCGTTGATACTTTGCAGCAAATTTTCCAGACGACGCAGGAAGAGATAAGAGTCACGCAGCGTTTGCGCGTCGCCTTCCGGCAGCAGATGCAGCTGATCGATAGCGCTTAGCGTCGGCAGCAGCGAGCGGGATTGCAGAGAAGGTTCACGCCCGCCGCGTATCAGCTGGAAGACCTGGACGATAAATTCGATCTCACGAATACCGCCAGCACCGAGCTTGATGTTGTCTTTCAGGCCACGGCGACGCACCTCGCGGGCAATCATCCCTTTCATATTTCGCAGGGACTGGATAACGCTGAAGTCGATGTAGCGGCGGAACACGAACGGGCGCAGCATGGCGCGCAGCTCGTTGGCGTAGGCATCGTCGCTGTCGCCCATGATCCGCGCTTTGACCATCGCGTAACGCTCCCAGTCGCGACCCTGCTCCTGGTAGTAATCTTCCAGCGCGGCAAAGCTCAGCACCAGTGGCCCGCTGTCGCCAAACGGACGCAGGCGCATGTCCACGCGGTAAACAAAACCATCCTGCGTGGGCTGATCCAGCGCCTTAATCAGCCGCTGCCCCAGACGAGTAAAGAACTGGGCATTGTCCAGCTCGCGACGGCCGCCGCGCGTGGAGCCGTTCTCGGGCCAGGCAAAAATCAGATCGATGTCTGAGGAGAAGTTCAGCTCGCAGCCGCCCAGCTTGCCCATCCCCAGGATCAACAGTGGCTGAGGAACCCCTTCCTCGCTGCACGGCGTGCCCCACTCTTTACAGCAGGCGGCGTAGAGCCAGTCCCGCGCGGCGACAATCAGCGTCTGCGCCAGCTCGCTCAACTGCTGCAAGGTGCTCTCTTCACTCACCAGCTCCAGCGCCTGCGCCCAGGCAATGCGTACCATCACCCGGCGGCGGAACTGACGCAGAACGCGCATCAGCGTGGCTTCGTCTGCCACCTCTGCCAGCGCGGTTTGCAGCCAGCCAGCATAATGCCGCCACTCGTCAGCCTGCGGCGGCGCGCTTTCCAGCTCTGCCAGCCAGTCCGGGTTAGCGCTGACGCTCTCCTGTACAAAATCACTGAACGTGAGCACGCTTTTCGCCTGCTCGCCTAACGACGACGCGGGTAACGACTCAGGCAGCCGTTCACAAACGGTCTGCCAGTGCTGCTGTAACTGCGAAGAAAGCGGCATATCAGGGGTTCCTTGCCAGAATTAACGTTTTCCGCTGTGCAGCCAGTACGGATCCTGCGAAATGGCCTCGTTGCGGAAATGCTCGATCTCAATCTGCTGACGGGTCTCGATGGCATGCTTAAGCCCCTGCCAGTTCTCCAGCCAGGCCTGCGCCTTCACGCCCTCATACGCACCCGACAGCAGCAACATGCTGTCGATGTTACGCGCCAGGCGGGGAAGCTGATCGCCATACTGGTCGCCCAGCGGATGCGCAAAGGTGGTTCTCAGTTCGGCCGCGTGACGGGAGAGGTGGATATCCGCAAAACGTTTGAAGTTTTCCGCAATTTTGGCCTGCCCTTTCGCATCGAGGAAGGTGCGCCAGCCGCGCGTCACCAGAAATTCGGTCAGCGCCAGTTTCGCGCTGGCGTTTTGCGGGCTGTAGATCGCCGTTTGTGCCGACACGTCGGAAAGCATCAGCGTTTCGGTTTGAGTGAGCAAATCACGTAAGTGAGTGCTGGCTTTACGCGGTACAATGCCGCCAAAGAGCGTCAGGGTATGACGTACCAGCCCCATAGCGGCCAGCACCTGTTTTTTGGCATTTTTCACGTTACGCGCCCACAGCTCCTCGTGGAACTGCCACTGAGAGAGTGCCAGCTCCAGCGCCGCTTCCATGCCCTGCTCAACGGAGGCTTTCGGCACAACGCGCAGAATCGGGGTTTCTCGCAGCACGCGCGGCGCATTCCCGGCGGCCAGGTGATAGCCGCGCGCCGCTTTACTCAGGCTGCCCTGACGCAGCCCAGGCTGGTTCACCAGCTTGCGCGCCAGCTTCAGCACATCGCTCGCGTCGCCATCAAGCAGTTCGAGTTCCAATTCGCAGATCGGCTCCTGCTCTTCACCAGCCTTAATTTCACCCCGATCAAACGCGATCTCAATGCGGCTCTTGCCTTCCGTCACCAGCCATTTCTCGCGCCAGAAATCGGTGCTGAACAGCGGTTGCGCCTCTGCCGACAGCGTTGCGGGCAGCGTTCCTTCCGGCCACACTTCCGCCGGAAAGCGATCCAGCTCAAGTTCTGGCTTACTGATGTCGATATTGTATTCCGGACGCTGGTGTAAACCGCCCACCACGCGACCGGCGATTTTCATCGTCATCTCGTAGCGCCCGTTCGCACCCCGGATGCGCAGGCCCATATCATGGTTGCGCAGCCAGTTGTCCGGCGTTTCGTAATAGATGTTGAGCAGCTGTACGGGTTCATGGTGCTCGCCGGACAGCGTATTCAGATGCTGGCGGAGCGCGTCAGCGCTGTCTTTTTCGACGATAAACTTTAATTCGATCTCTTGTGCCATAGCCTTGTACTTTTGCGTGCGTCACAGACGCGTCGATGAAGGCGAACTTACTCGCCATTTGTTTGTCAGTACATAGTATTTTGCGCCAAATTGCCACGCAATGAGCAATTTGACGGGCGTAAAAGTTTAAAGCGGTGGAAATCATGACACAGATGATTCCGATTGATGATGAATCCTTTGCGTAGCGACACTGATACCACTACTATCGTTCCACTTTTTATGAAAATAACGACTGATATGCTTAAATTACGCCTGATTGGACTTACTTTACTCGCTTTTAGCGCCGCAACCGCGGTCCACGCTGAAGAGAAACGTTACGTTTCTGATGAACTGAATACCTGGGTACGCAGCGGCCCTGGAGACAATTATCGCCTCGTGGGTACGGTAAATGCCGGCGAGGAAGTGACCCTGCTGCAAACTAACGCAGACACCAATTACGGTCAGGTTCGTGACAGCTCTGGCCGCACCTCATGGATCCCGCTGAAAGAGCTGAGCACGGTGCCAAGCCTGCGCACCCGCGTGCCGGATCTGGAAAATCAGGTGAAAACCCTGACTGACAAGCTGAACAACATCGACGGCACCTGGAACCAGCGCACCGCAGAGATGCAGCAGAAAGTGGCGCAAAGCGACAGCGTGATCGCCGGTCTGAAAGATGAAAATCAGAAGCTGAAAAATGAGCTGATCGTCGCGCAGAAGAAAGTGAACGCCGCGAATCTACAGCTGGATGACAAACAACGCACCATCATCATGCAGTGGTTTATGTATGGCGGCGGGGTGCTGGGCGTCGGTCTGGTGCTGGGTCTGGTGCTTCCTCACCTTATCCCAAGCCGTAAACGTAAAGACCGCTGGATGAACTAACTCGTCTTCTCTGCCACACTTACGTATCATCTTGCGAAAAGAGAAAACGGGAGTGTTGGCGTGAAGAGTTATCTGGTCGGTGGTGCGGTACGTGATGCGTTATTAGGTCTGCCGGTCAAAGATAAAGACTGGGTCGTGGTCGGTGCCACGCCCGAAGCGATGATTGACGCGGGCTACCAGCAGGTAGGCCGCGATTTTCCTGTGTTCCTCCATCCGAAAAGCCGGGAAGAGTACGCCCTGGCGCGAACCGAACGGAAATCCGGTTCCGGTTATACCGGCTTCACCTGCTATGCCGCGCCGGATGTGACGCTGGAGCAGGACTTACTGCGCCGCGATCTCACCATTAATGCCCTGGCGCAGGACGAAAACGGCCATATTATCGACGTCTACGGCGGCCAGAACGATCTGCGCGACCGTCTTTTACGCCATATTTCCCCCGCCTTTTCTGAAGATCCGTTACGCGTACTGCGCGTGGCGCGTTTTGCCGCCCGTTATGCCCATCTCAGCTTCCGCATCGCCGACGAGACGATGGCGCTGATGACGGCCATGACCGACGCGGGCGAGCTGGAACACCTGACGCCAGAACGCGTCTGGAAAGAGACCGAAAACGCCCTGACTACCCGTAATCCGCAGATCTTTTTCCAGGTTCTGCGCGACTGCGGGGCGCTGAAAGTGCTGTTCCCGGAAATAGATGCGCTGTTTGGCGTGCCCGCCCCGGCGAAATGGCACCCGGAAATTGATACCGGCATTCACACCCTGATGACGCTGAGCATGGCCGCTATGCTCAGTCCTGAAGTGGACGTGCGCTTTTCCACTCTCTGCCATGACCTCGGCAAAGGGTTAACGCCAAAGGAATTGTGGCCACGCCATCACGGGCACGGTCCGGCTGGCGTAAAGCTGGTTGAAGGGATTTGCCAGCGCCTGCGCGTGCCGAATGACATTCGCGATCTGGCAAAGCTGGTCGCCGAGTTCCACGACCTGATCCACACCTTCCCGATCCTGAAACCCGCCACCATCGTCAGGCTGTTCGATAACATCGACGCCTGGCGCAAGCCGCAGCGCGTGGAGCAAATTGCGCTGACCAGCGAAGCCGACGTGCGCGGCCGCACCGGGTTTGAAGCGTCCGATTATCCGCAGGGTCGTTTGCTGCGTGAGGCGTGGGACGTAGCGAAAGCGGTGCCAACGAAAGAGGTGGTGGAGGCAGGGTTTAAAGGCCCGGAGATCCGCGAAGAGCTGACGAAGCGGCGGATTGATGCGGTTGCGGCGTGGAAGGAAAAACGTTGCCCTCAGCCGAAAGACTGAGGGCGGTCGGTCATCAGAAGAAGACCACGTACACGGCAGCCGCGACGATAAAGCGGTAGATCGCGAACGGAATAAACGAAATACGCTTAATCAGTTGCAGGAAGGTTTTGATGGCGATCAGCGCCACAATGAAGGCGGTGATAAAGCCCACGGCGAACATCGGAATGTCACCCACGGTCAGGAAGCCGATGCTTTTGTAGAGATCCAGCGCGGTGGCGCCCATCATCATCGGCACCGCCAGCAGGAACGAGAACTCAGACGCCGCGTAACGGCTCACGCCCATCAGCATCCCGCCGGAAATGGTTGCCCCTGAACGGGAGAAGCCCGGCCACAGCGCCAGACACTGGAAGCAGCCAATCATAAACGCCTGACGATACGTCATATCGTCCAGACCTTCCGCACGCGGGGTTTTTGGCTTCAGCACTTCGGCGGCAATCAGCAGGAAGCCGCCGACAACCAGCGCGTACATCACGTTAATCGGGTTGAAGAGCGATTTAATGGTGTCGTGGAACACCAGCCCCAGCACCACTGCCGGGATCATCCCGAGCAGAATATGAATCAGCGTCAGACGCCCCTTGCCCTCTCCTTCACGCTGCGGCAAACGCCCGAAGTGGATGCCGATCAGACCAAACAGACGACGCCAGAACATCACAACCACCGCCAGGATAGAGCCCAGCTGGATCACCACCTCAAACGTCTTTGCGGTATCACCTTCAAAGCCCAACAGATGGCCAACGATAATCATATGGCCCGTACTGGACACCGGCAAAAACTCCGTCAATCCTTCGACCACACCCAGTATTGCCGCCACCAGCAGCGAGTGCATATCGCTCATCTATAAACCCCTAAAAAGATATAAAAAAACGGTCGCCACAACGGCTACCGTGAAACATACAGCTCTAAGACCGATATAACCTAAAATGGTTTAGCTATTATGACGTTAAATCTTTCCTTTCAGATTTGTGCCACGCTCGATAATCACGCCCACGTTGGCGGCGCGCGCCACCGCGCCCGGCTTGCTTAGCTTAATGCGCACCCACGGGGAGTTAAATTTGCTCAGCAGCAGGTCTGCCACCTCTTCCGCCACGCGTTCTACCAGCGCAAATCGTTGCCCTTCCACATGGCCGATGACCGTTTCACTGATGTCGGCGTAGCTCAGACAATCATTCACATCATCGCTTTTCGCTGACTTGCGGTTATCCCAGCCCATTTCGATATCGAACACCAGTTTCTGCTCGATGGTCTGTTCCCAGTCGTAAACACCAATTGTGGTGATTACCGAAAGTTGCTCTATAAATACAATATCCATCACGACCTGCCTGCTTTTTGGCTAAACCGGATACCACTTCCGGCGAATTATGCGTATTATCCACAGATGCTGAGAATACAGATACATTTTCAAAACGGAACAGCGTTATGAGTGCAATCGCGCCTGGAATGATTATCCTCGCCTACCTTTGCGGCTCAATCTCCAGCGCCATTCTGGTCTGCCGCATCGCCGGGTTGCCTGACCCGCGTGAAAGTGGTTCCGGGAATCCGGGGGCGACCAATGTACTACGAATTGGCGGCAAGGGAGCAGCCGTAGCGGTTTTGATTTTTGACGTTCTGAAAGGAATGCTTCCCGTCTGGGGCGCGTATGCGCTCGGCGTCACACCCTTCTGGCTGGGGCTGATAGCCATCGCCGCCTGCGTCGGCCACATCTGGCCTGTTTTCTTTGGTTTTAAAGGCGGTAAAGGCGTGGCCACTGCGTTTGGCGCGATTGCGCCGATCGGCTGGGATCTCACCGGCGTGATGGCGGGCACCTGGCTGCTGACCATCCTGCTGAGCGGTTATTCGTCGCTGGGCGCCATCGTCAGCGCACTGATCGCCCCGTTCTATGTCTGGTGGTTTAAACCGCAGTTTACCTTCCCGGTGTCGATGCTCTCGTGTCTGATCCTGTTGCGCCATCACGACAACATTCAACGCCTGTGGCGTCGTCAGGAAACGAAGATCTGGACGAAGCTCAGACGTAAAAAGAAAGACGCTCAGTAAACCGTTCGTTATGCCTTATAACCAAATGTGATTTTTGTCACCTTCTGCCTGTGGTAACTGTTAGAGACACAACACAACCACACAAAAAGAAAATGGCAGAAATCACAGATTCAACTCCCCTTCCAGCGGCAGGAAACACCCCGGATGGCGATATCAAGTGGGTACGCAGCGCATCGGACGTTTCACGTCTCGTTAATGACGGCTCTCAGGGCCGGGCCAATGCCCGCATCGTGGTCGGTATCGCGCTCGGGGGAATTTTTCTCGATGCCTACGATCTCGGCGCGCTGGCATTCGGCATCAAAGACATCACCCGCGAATTTAACCTGACGCCCGCCGGTACCGGCATGGTGGCTTCAGCCATTACGTTTGGCGCGATTGTCGGGGCGCTGCTCGGCGGCTATCTTACGGATAAAATCGGGCGCTACCGCGTCTTTATGGCCGATATGGTATTCTTTGTCGTTGCCGCTATCGCCTGTGCGCTGGCCCCGAACGAATATGTGCTGGCGGGCGCGCGCTTTGTGATGGGTCTTGGCGTTGGGATCGACCTTCCCGTCGCGATGGCGTTTCTCAGCGAGTTCGCCAGACTGAAAGGCCCGGGGAATAAAGCCTCCAGCGTCGCGATGTGGTGTCCCACCTGGTATGCGGCCATCAGCATCTCTTATCTTCTGGTGCTCTTCTTTTACGCCGTGCTGCCGGAAAGCCACAGCGACTGGCTCTGGCGTCTGATCCTTGGCTTTGGCGCGGTGCCCGCGCTGGTGATTATCGCCATCCGCAGCCGCTATATGAGCGAATCCCCGGTCTGGGCGGCGAATCAGGGCAATCTGAAGGAGGCGGCGTCTATCCTGCGGCAGTCTTACAACATTAATGCCCACGTACCGCAGGATGCGCTCGACCAGCCCGCGCCTGTTGTGAACAAGGCAAAATGGTCGAACTACCTGAACCTGTTCCGCGGTATCTATCTGCGGCGTACCACGCTCGCCACGCTGCTGTCGGTCGTCTCCTCGTTCGCCTATAACGCCGTAGCCTTTGGCCTGCCGGTGATCATCTCCAGCTTCTTTGTGCAGTCGATGCTGACGACCATTCTGATCTCGCTGGCGCTTAATCTGCTGTTCGCGTTTGTCGGCGGGCTGCTGGCGGTGCGCTATGTTCCGCGCTTCGGCGCATGGCGGATGTCACTGGCGGGTTATGCGTGCCAGCTGGCGGCGCTGCTCGGCCTGGCGCTGATTGGCCGCCCTGACGGGTCCACGGAAGGCGTGGTCGCCGTCGCGATGCTGGCGCTGTTCCTGTTTGGCCAGGGTTTTGGTCCGGGTGCGCACACCATGACGTTTGCCTCTCTGAGCTACCCGACCTCGCTGCGCGGTGTGGGTGTGGGGCTTAACCAGACGCTGATGCGCAGCAGTTCAACGCTATCACTGTTTCTGTTCCCGCTGCTGGTCGCCTCGCTGGATACCGCCGTGTTCTGGGTGATTGCGCTGGCGCCGTTTATCGGCCTGGCCTCGCTGCTGGCGATCCGCTGGGAGCCGTCGGGGTATGATGTGGATGCAGAGGATTATCGCTAGCCTTTCTTGCCGGGTGGCGCTGCGCTTACCCGGCCTACATTACTGAAACCGGCTCACATGAGCCGGTTTTTTTATCCATAAGCGACTCATATGACAGCCTTCATTTCCGCCAGGGCATACTGAAACGTATCCCGATAGTGCGGAAGTGGAAGCACCATGTTAGCAACTCAGGTCACTGATAATTCATACAAAGGCTGGCAGGCCTCGCTTGCCCTCCAGTTTTGTCATACCCCTGAGAAAACCCTCCTCCATTCCGCGCGTCACACCGGGCCACTTACCGTTCAGCGTCCGTTTTATCCCGAAGGGGAAACCTGCCACCTTTACCTGCTGCACCCGCCAGGCGGAATTGTGGGCGGGGATACGCTGGATATTTCCGTGCGGCTCGACGCCAAAAGCCATGCCCTCCTCACCATGCCCGGCGCCAGCAAGTTCTATCGCAGCAGCGGCCCGCTGGCCTGCCTCAGTCAGCATTTTTACCTCGACGAAGAGGCCACGCTGGAGTGGCTGCCGCAGGACACCATTATTTTCCCCGGCGCTAACGCCGCGCTGCGTTCCGTCTTTCACCTGCACGCCACCAGCACGCTGCTGGCGTGGGAGCTGTACTGTCTGGGCCGTCCGGTGATAAACGAAACCTTCAGCCAAGGCACGCTGGAGAGCCGCCTTGAGGTGTGGGTGGATGGCGAGCCGCGTCTGATTGAGCGACTGCATCTCAGCGGTGGCGATCTGACGCCCGTCGCGGACCATCCGTGGGTCGGCACGCTGCTGTTCTATCCGGCCCGGGAAGCACATCTCGACACGGTGCGCGAGCGGCTCGCCCCGCTGGAAAACTTTGGCGGGGCGACGCTCACCGACGATCTGCTGTCGGTGCGTTTTCTCTCGCACGACAACCTGATTTGTCAGCGGGTGATGCGCGATATCTGGCAGTCGCTTCGCCCGCTTTTAACCCCCAAAACCGCCTGTTCGCCGCGCATCTGGCAGACATAAGAGAAACGCTATGGAACTGACTCCCAGAGAAAAAGACAAGCTGTTGCTGTTCACCGCCGCGCTGGTTGCCGAACGCCGCCTCGCGCGCGGGGTAAAGCTCAACTATCCGGAATCGGTCGCGCTGATCAGCGCCTTTATTATGGAAGGCGCGCGCGATGGCGAAACCGTCGCCTCGCTGATGGAAGCCGGCCGCCACGTCCTGACGCGCGATCAGGTGATGGAGGGCGTACCGGAGATGATCCCGGATATTCAGGTGGAAGCCACCTTCCCGGACGGATCCAAGCTCGTCACCGTCCACAACCCGATCGTGTAAGGAGCGCGTGATGATCCCAGGTGAATACCGGATCCAGTCCGGCAACATTGCTCTCAACGTCGGGCGCGAAACCCGAAGTGTGATAGTGGAAAACCACGGCGACAGGCCGATCCAGGTGGGATCGCACTATCACTTTTACGAGGTCAACCCGGCGCTGAAGTTCGATCGCGAGGCCACCCGAGGCTACCGGCTGAACATCCCGGCGGGCACCGCTGTGCGCTTCGAGCCCGGCCAGAAGCGGGAAGTGACGCTGGTGCAGGTGACGGGCGCACAGCGCATTTTCGGTTTTCGCGGCGAGATCATGGGCGAGGTGAAACATGGCTGAGATTTCACGCCAGGCGTATGCCGATATGTTCGGCCCCACGACCGGGGATAAAGTGCGGCTGGCCGACAGCGAACTGTGGATCGAAGTAGAAGACGATCTCACGATCTACGGAGAAGAGGTTAAATTCGGCGGCGGAAAAGTGATCCGCGACGGCATGGGACAGGGGCAGATGACCGCCGACGACTGCGTGGATCTGGTGCTCACCAACGCGCTGATCGTCGATCACTGGGGGATCGTGAAAGCGGATATCGGCGTAAAAAATGGGCGGATCTTCGCCGTCGGCAAAGCCGGAAACCCGGACATTCAGCCCGGCGTGACGATCCCGATTGGCGCAGCAACGGAAGTGATCGCCGCCGAAGGCAAGATTGTCACCGCTGGCGGGATCGACACCCATATCCACTGGATCTGTCCGCAGCAAGCGGAAGAGGCGCTGGTCTCTGGCGTCACCACCATGATCGGCGGCGGCACCGGGCCCGCGGCAGGTACAAACGCCACCACCTGCACGCCGGGGCCATGGTATATCGCCCGCGTGTTGCAGGCTGCCGATACGCTGCCGGTGAATATTGGCCTGCTGGGCAAAGGGAACGGTTCAAACCCGGACGCGCTGCGCGAGCAGATCGCGGCAGGTGCCATCGGGCTTAAGATCCACGAAGACTGGGGTGCGACGCCTGCGGCCATCAACTGCTCGCTGGAGGTCGCTGAAGAGATGGATATCCAGGTGGCGCTGCACAGCGACACGCTGAACGAGTCCGGTTTTGTCGAAGATACGCTGGCCGCCATCGCCGGGCGCACCATCCACACCTTCCACACCGAAGGGGCGGGCGGCGGCCATGCGCCAGATATCATCACCGCCTGTGCGCACCCGAATATTCTGCCCTCCTCCACCAACCCGACGCTGCCCTACACGGTCAACACCATCGACGAGCACCTGGACATGCTGATGGTTTGCCATCACCTCGACCCGGATATCGCCGAGGACGTGGCGTTTGCCGAATCCCGCATTCGCCGGGAGACCATCGCCGCCGAAGACGTGCTGCACGATATCGGCGCGTTCTCACTCACCTCGTCAGATTCACAGGCAATGGGCCGCGTGGGGGAAGTGATTATCCGCACCTGGCAGGTCGCGCACCGCATGAAGGTTCAGCGCGGCGCGCTGCCGGAAGAGACCGGCGATAACGACAACTTCCGGGTGAAGCGCTATGTCGCCAAATACACCATTAACCCGGCGCTGACCCACGGCATCGCCCATGAAGTGGGCTCGATTGAGGCGGGCAAGCTGGCGGACCTGGTGGTCTGGTCCCCGGCGTTCTTCGGCGTCAAGCCCGCCACCATCGTCAAAGGTGGGATGATCGCCTGCGCACCGATGGGCGATATCAACGCCTCGATCCCCACGCCGCAGCCGGTGCATTACCGCCCGATGTTTGGATCGCTGGGCGCCGCGCGCCACGCCACGCGGCTGACGTTTGTCTCGCAGGCCGCCAGTGCGAACGGCATCCCGCAGCAGCTCAACTTGCAGAGCGCCACGGCGGTGGTGAAAGGCTGCCGGACGGTGAAAAAGGCGGACATGATCCACAACGCTCTGCAACCGAACATCACCGTCGACTCGCAAACCTACGAGGTGCGCGTCGACGGCGAACTGATTACCAGCGAACCGGCTGACGTTCTGCCGATGGCACAACGCTATTTCCTGTTTTGAGGAGTGATGATGATTTATCTGACCCAACGCCTGGACCACGCACACCCGACTACCGCCAGCGTCACGCTGCCGATTGACGTGCGGGTGAAAAGCCGCGCCCGCGTGGCCCTGAACGACGGTCGCGAAGCCGGGCTGATGCTGCCGCGCGGTTTGCTGCTGCGCGGCGGCGATCTGCTGACCACCGACGACGGCAGCGAGGTGATCGAAGTGATCGCGGCCCCGGAGTCGGTTTCCGTGGTGCGCTGCGCCGATCCGTTCCTGCTCGCCCGCGCCTGTTACCACCTGGGCAACCGTCACGTGCCGCTGCAAATTATGCCCGGCGAGCTGCGCTACCACCACGACCACGTTCTTGACGACATGCTGCGTCAGTTCGGGCTGGAGGTGACCTTCGCTAGCCTGCCGTTTGAACCGGAAGCGGGGGCTTACACCAGCGATGCCCACAGCCATGGCCACTCCCACTCTCATTCACATTAAGGACTCATCATGCGCAAGTATTTACCGCTGTTTCTGCTGGCATTTTCCGTTCCGGCGCTTGCCCATCCGGGCCACGGGACCGACAGCTTCCAGGCCGGATTTCTCCATCCGCTGACCGGGCTGGATCACCTGCTGATGCTGACGGGGGCTGGCGTGCTGTCCGCCCTGAGCGGCCGCAAGCTGCTGCTGCCGTTAGCAACGCTCGGCATGATGCTTGCTGGCGCCGTTGCGGGCAGCCTGCTCGGCGGTTTTAGCGGCATGGAAATGCTGATTATCGCCTCGCTGGCGGTCTGCGGCGTAATGATGTTCAAGACTGAAAATCGCCTGCTGCTGGCGGTGCCAGCCCTGGCGATGTTCCACGGCTGGGCGCACGGCGTGGAGATGTCCGGCCACAGCTTCTGGCTCTTCACCAGCGGGTTTATGTTAGCCAGCGCCACGGTGCTGTGCGCCAGCTTCGCGGCAGGGCTGCTGCTGCGCCGTCACGACGGCCTGCGTAAAACCTTCGGTGGCGGGCTGATCGTCTCTGCCCTGCTGGCGCTGATGAGCTGATGGAGCACGCCCGCCAGCGGCTGCGCCTGATGCAGCTCTCCAGCAGTAGCCTGCCGGTCGGATCGTTTACCTGGTCGCAGGGGCTGGAGTGGGCTGTCGAGGCCGGGTGGGTCACGGACGCTGAGGCCTTCAGGCGCTGGCAGATCCAGCAGATGGAGCAGAGCTTTTTCTGCGTCGACCTGCCGCTGTTTATCCGCCTTTATCGTGCCTGCGAGAAGCAGGACGTCGCGACAGCAAAACGCTGGACGGCATACCTGCTCGCCTGCCGGGAAACGCGCGAGCTGCGCGATGAAGAACGCAACCGTGGCGCGGCCTTTACGCGCCTGATTAAAAGCTGGGAACCCGCCTGCCCGCCAGAATGGTTGCCGCTGTTGACGCAGAGCCAGCTCTGCGGCATGGCGTGGCTCGGCGTGCGCTGGGGCATTAGCACGCGTGAGCTGGCGCTGAGCCTGGGCTACAGCTGGATTGAGAGCGCGGTGATGGCGGGCGTCAAGCTGGTGCCGTTTGGGCAGCAGGCCGCACAACAGCTGATTATCGACCTGAGCGACCATTTTGCCGCCGGGTTTGAACAGGCATTTTTACGTGGCGACGACGCGCTGGGGGCCGCTACGCCGCTGTCCGCCATCGCCTCCGCGCGCCACGAAACCCAATATTCACGACTATTCCGTTCCTGAGGAGTCAATATGGCTGATTACAAACATCCCCTGCGCGTTGGCGTGGGCGGCCCGGTAGGGTCGGGCAAAACCGCCCTGCTGGAAGCGCTCTGCAAGGCGATGCGCGATACCTATCACCTGGCGGTGGTGACTAACGATATCTACACCAAAGAGGATCAGCGCATCCTGACCGAGGCGGGTGCGCTGGAGCCAGAGCGCATCGTGGGCGTGGAAACGGGCGGCTGTCCGCACACCGCCATCCGCGAAGATGCTTCAATGAACCTGGCGGCGGTGGAAGCACTCAGCGAGAAGTTCGGCAATCTGGATCTGATCTTCGTCGAAAGCGGCGGGGATAACCTGAGCGCGACCTTCAGCCCGGAGCTGGCGGACCTCACCATCTACGTCATCGACGTGGCCGAAGGGGAAAAAATCCCGCGCAAGGGCGGGCCGGGGATCACCAAATCCGATTTTCTGGTGATCAATAAAACCGACCTCGCGCCGTACGTGGGGGCGTCGCTGGAGGTAATGGAACGCGACACTAACCGCATGCGCGGCGAGCGTCCGTGGACCTTTACCAACCTGAAAGCGGGTGACGGGCTGGCGACGATCATTGCGTTTCTGGAAGAGAAAGGGATGCTGCGGGTGTAGTGCGGGTTATTGCCGGGTGGCGGCTTCGCCTGACCCGGCCTACGGTTTTGTAGGCCCGGTAAGCGCAGCGCCACCGGGCAAAAAAACTCACGCCTCCGGCAGCTCCGCCAGCGGCCAGCGCGGACGCACGGACACGCTCAGGTCAGCCGTTGCGCCAGCGTTCAGGCGCACCATCCCGGCGTAGGCGATCATCGCCCCGTTATCGGTACAAAATTCAGGACGCGCGTAGAACACTTCCCCACGACGCTTTTGCATCATCTCTGCAAGCTTCGCGCGCAGCGTACGGTTGGCGCTCACGCCGCCTGCCATCACCAGGCGCTTAAAGCCGGTCTGATCCAGCGCGCGTTTGCACTTGATCATCAGCGTATCCACCACCGCATCTTCGAACGCACGAGCGATGTCGGCACGCGTCTGCTCGCTGTCGTCGTTATTGCGGATGGTGTTCGCCGCGAAGGTTTTCAAACCGGAGAAGCTGAAATCCAGCCCCGGACGATCAGTCATCGGCCGTGGGAAGACAAAGCGCCCTTCCGTGCCCTGTGCGGCCATTTTCGAGAGCATCGGGCCGCCCGGGTAATCCAGCCCCAGCAGCTTGGCGGTTTTGTCGAAGGCTTCACCGGCTGCATCGTCAATTGACTCGCCCAGCAGCTCATACTTGCCAATACCCGTTACGCTGATCAGTTGGGTATGACCACCGGAAACCAGCAGCGCCACAAACGGGAACGCTGGCGGATTGTCTTCCAGCATCGGCGCCAGAAGGTGCCCTTCCATATGGTGAACCGGAATGGCCGGAACATCCCACGCGAAGGCCAGTGAACGCCCTACCGTTGCGCCGACTAGCAGCGCGCCGACCAGGCCCGGTCCTGCGGTATAGGCCACGGCATCAATATCTTTTGCACTCAACCCGGCCTCTTTCAGCGCCGCCTGGATCAGGGGAACCGTTTTACGCACGTGGTCACGAGAGGCCAGTTCAGGCACGACGCCGCCGTAGTCAGCGTGCAATTTCACCTGACTATACAGTTGGTTGGCCAGAAGCCCTTTTTCGTCGTCGTAAATCGCGATGCCGGTTTCATCGCAGGATGTTTCAATACCCAGTACACGCATGACTTGTTTTACCTCGTTTCAATACCGCGCAGTGTAGAGCCTGGGCGGATTGTTGTAAAACTTTGTTCGCCCCAGGAAGAAGCCTCGTGTATACTCCTCACCCTTATTAAAGTCCCTTTCAAAATCGCATCGGTGCTTTACAAAGCAGCAGCATTTGCAGTAAAATTCCGCACCATTTTGAAATAAGCTGGCGTTGATGCCAGCGGCAAACCGAATTTATTAAAGGTGAGAGTTACATGCCGGTAATTAAAGTACGTGAAAACGAGCCGTTCGACGTAGCACTGCGTCGCTTCAAACGTTCATGCGAGAAAGCAGGTGTTCTGGCTGAAGTTCGTCGTCGTGAGTTTTATGAAAAACCAACGACCGAACGTAAGCGCGCTAAAGCTTCCGCTGTGAAACGTCACGCGAAGAAACTGGCTCGCGAAAACGCACGCCGTACTCGTCTGTACTAATCTGTTGAGGGCCACAGCCCTCAATTGACAGACAGAGTTGTAGTCGTAAGGCCGTGCTTCCGGAAGGAATGCGCGGCTTGTTTTCGTTTATAAGTCGCTTAAATTTTTGGGGCATATGGCCGGAAGAATCCCACGCGTTTTCATCAATGACCTGCTTGCCAGAACCGACATCGTCGATCTCATCGACGCGCGGGTGAAGCTAAAAAAGCAGGGCAAGAACTACCATGCGTGCTGTCCGTTCCATAACGAAAAAACCCCCTCTTTCACCGTAAACGGTGAAAAGCAGTTCTACCATTGCTTCGGCTGTGGCGCACACGGTAATGCCGTTGATTTTTTGATGAACTACGACAAGCTCGAGTTCGTTGAAACCGTCGAAGAGCTGGCGGCGATGCATAACCTTGAAGTGCCGTATGAAGCGGGCAGTGGGCCAAGTCAGATCGAGCGCCATCAGCGGCAAACGCTGTACCAACTGATGGATGGCCTGAATTCGTTTTACCAACAGTCTCTTAAGCACTCTGCGGCTGAGCCTGCGCGTCAGTATCTGAACAAGCGCGGACTGAGTGACGATGTGATTGCGCGTTTCGCTATTGGTTACGCCCCGCCCGGCTGGGACAACGTGTTAAAGCGTTTTGGCGGCAATAGCGAAGATCGTAAATCCCTCATCGACGCAGGCATGCTGGTCACCAACGACCAGGGACGAAGCTACGACCGCTTCCGTGAACGGGTGATGTTCCCGATCCGCGACAAGCGTGGCCGGGTGATAGGTTTTGGTGGTCGCGTGCTGGGTGATGCCCTGCCGAAATACCTTAACTCCCCGGAAACCGATATTTTCCATAAGGGCCGCCAGCTTTACGGTCTTTATGAGGCACAGCAGGATAATGCGGAACCTCCGCGTCTTCTGGTCGTCGAAGGCTATATGGATGTTGTTGCGCTGGCGCAGTACGACATTAACTATGCCGTTGCGTCGCTGGGAACGTCCACCACGGCGGACCATATCCAGCTGCTGTTCCGCGTCACCAACAACGTGATTTGCTGTTACGACGGTGACCGCGCAGGACGCGACGCCGCCTGGCGAGCGCTGGAAACCGCGTTGCCGTATATGACCGACGGGCGTCAGTTACGCTTTATGTTCCTGCCCGACGGTGAAGACCCGGATACGCTGGTGCGTAAAGAGGGCAAAGCGGCGTTTGAAGCGCGGATGGAGCAGGCTCAGCCGCTCTCCACGTTTCTGTTTAACAGCCTGATGCCGCAGGTTGATTTGAGTACCCCTGACGGGCGCGCGCAGCTCAGCACGCTGGCGCTGCCGTTAATCAGCCAGGTGCCCGGCGAAACGCTGCGCATCTATCTGCGTCAGGAGTTAGGCAACAAGCTCGGCATTCTGGATGACAGCCAGCTTGAACGTTTAATGCCGAAACAGGCTGAAAACGGCACGGTACGCCCCGCGCCTCAGCTAAAACGCACAACCATGCGTATACTGATAGGGTTGCTGGTACAAAACCCCGAACTTGCTCCGCAAGTGCCGTCGCTGGCGGGTTTGAACCACGAAAAATTGCCCGGGCTTGGCTTATTTTCAGAATTGGTCAACACTTGTTTGTCTCAGCCAGGTCTGACCACCGGACAACTTTTAGAGCATTATCGCGGCACAAAAGAGGCCGCTACCCTTGAAAAACTGTCGATGTGGGACGATATAGCAGATAAGGATATCGCAGAAAAAACGTTCACCGACTCACTCAACCATATGTTTGATTCGATGCTTGAGTTGCGCCAGGAAGAGTTGATAGCTCGCGAGCGCACCCATGGCCTAAGCAGCGAAGAACGCCGGGAGCTCTGGATGATTAACCAGGAACTGGCGAAGAAATAAAAAATTTAACGGCTTAAGTGCCGAATATCGATCGGGAAGCCCCCGGCAGCCGCACTGAGAGGCAGCGGCAAAAATATAAGTACGCCCTCGCTTTAAAGGTTGGCAGCCCATCGCCGACACCAATCAAACGAATTAAGTGTGGATACCGTCTTATGGAGCAAAACCCGCAGTCACAGCTGAAACTTCTTGTCCAACGCGGTAAGGAGCAAGGCTATCTGACCTATGCCGAGGTCAATGACCATCTGCCGGAAGATATCGTCGATTCAGATCAGATCGAAGATATCATCCAAATGATCAATGACATGGGCATTCAGGTGATGGAAGAAGCACCGGATGCCGATGATCTGTTGCTGGCTGAAACCTCCAACAACACTGACGAAGATGCGGAAGAAGCTGCTGCACAGGTCCTGTCCAGCGTGGAATCTGAAATCGGGCGTACCACTGACCCGGTCCGCATGTACATGCGCGAAATGGGTACCGTTGAACTGTTGACCCGCGAAGGCGAAATTGACATCGCAAAACGCATCGAAGACGGGATCAACCAGGTTCAGTGCTCTGTTGCCGAATACCCGGAAGCGATCACCTATCTGCTGGAGCAGTACGATCGCGTTGAAGCAGAAGAAGCGCGTCTGTCCGATCTGATCACTGGCTTTGTCGACCCGAACGCTGAAGAAGATATGGCGCCAACCGCCACTCACGTCGGTTCTGAGCTGTCTCAGGAAGAGATGGATGACGACGAAGACGAAGATGAAGAAGAAGACGACGACAGCAGCGATGACGACAACAGCATCGACCCTGAACTGGCGCGTGAGAAATTTGCCGAGCTGCGTACCCAGTACGAAGTGACGCGTGACACCATCAAAGCGAAAGGCCGCAGCCATGCCGCCGCTCAGGAAGAGATCCTGAAGCTGTCTGAAGTGTTCAAACAGTTCCGCCTGGTGCCAAAACAGTTCGACTACCTGGTGAACAGCATGCGCGTGATGATGGATCGCGTACGTACCCAGGAACGTATCATCATGAAGCTGTGCGTTGAACAGTGCAAAATGCCGAAGAAGAACTTCATCACCCTCTTCACCGGCAACGAAACCAGCGAAACCTGGTTCAACGCCGCTATCGCGATGAACAAGCCGTGGTCTGAAAAGCTGCACGACGTGAAAGAAGACGTACAGCGCGGCCTGCAAAAACTGCATCAGATTGAAGAAGAGACCGGCCTGACCATCGAGCAGGTGAAAGACATCAACCGTCGTATGTCCATCGGTGAAGCGAAAGCCCGCCGTGCGAAGAAAGAGATGGTTGAAGCGAACTTACGTCTGGTTATCTCTATCGCCAAGAAATACACCAACCGTGGCCTGCAATTCCTGGATCTGATTCAGGAAGGCAACATCGGTCTGATGAAAGCGGTAGATAAGTTTGAATACCGTCGTGGTTACAAGTTCTCCACCTATGCTACCTGGTGGATCCGTCAGGCGATCACCCGCTCTATCGCAGACCAGGCGCGCACCATCCGTATTCCGGTGCATATGATTGAGACCATCAACAAACTCAACCGTATCTCTCGCCAGATGTTGCAGGAGATGGGCCGCGAGCCGACGCCGGAAGAGCTGGCTGAACGCATGCTGATGCCGGAAGACAAGATCCGTAAAGTGCTGAAAATCGCTAAAGAGCCAATCTCCATGGAAACGCCAATCGGTGATGATGAAGATTCGCATCTGGGTGATTTCATCGAGGATACCACCCTCGAGCTGCCGCTGGACTCTGCCACCACCGAGAGCCTGCGTGCCGCTACGCACGACGTGCTGGCTGGCCTGACCGCCCGTGAAGCCAAAGTGCTGCGTATGCGTTTCGGTATCGACATGAACACCGACCACACGCTGGAAGAAGTGGGTAAACAGTTTGACGTGACCCGCGAACGTATCCGTCAGATCGAAGCGAAGGCGCTGCGTAAACTGCGCCATCCGAGCCGCTCTGAAGTGCTGCGTAGCTTCCTGGACGATTAATCGGTCCTGAAATGAAAAAGCTCCCAATCGGGAGCTTTTTTTTGTTTATTCCCTCTCCCTGTGGGAGAGGATCAGGGTGAGGGCATCAGGCCGCAGAGGAGCTAAAGCCCCCTCACCACAAGCGCCTCATCAAGTTCCCGATACGCCTCCACCAGCTTGTCCAGCGTCGCCCTGTTCAGCCCGCTGGGGTTCGGCAACACCCAAACCTGCGTTACGCCAATGGTAATGTTCTGCTTACCCCACTTCACACCGCGCTGGCTGAACGCCTGCTCGTAGGCCTGCTTGCCGAGGATCGCCAGCGCCGCGGGCTGATAGTCTTCAATTTTCGCGATCAGCTCACGCCCGCCAGCGCGCAGCTCATGCAGATTCACTTCGCTCGCCTGCACCGTGGGTCGCTCGACCAGCATGGTGATGCCACAGCGCGTATCCAGCAGCTGCTGCTCTTCTTCCGGCTTAAGCTGTTTGTCGGTAAATCCGGCCTGGTGGATCACCTTCCAGAAGCGATTTCCCGGATGAGCAAAGTGAAAACCGGTGTGCGCCGATGACTTGCCCGGATTAATACCGCAGAACACCACCCGCAGGCCAGGGGCCAGAATATCGTTGATCATCTCTACTCCTGTCTATGCATCTTAAGAAAAGTATAAAGGATTGATTATGCGTTGTTTATAAAAACAGCAGGCAGGTGTGAATGGCTGGATTGCTGAGGGGAGTTACTTTATAATTCACCGCCACGGCCCCTTAGCTCAGTGGTTAGAGCAGGCGACTCATAATCGCTTGGTCGCTGGTTCAAGTCCAGCAGGGGCCACCAAATTTTAGCTTTAGAATCATCCAGTTAAGCCACTCGATTGAGTGGCTTTTTTGTAAGTAATCCACCACACGTAGCCCGGCCTGCCGCTTCCCCTCACAAACCCTAAAAACTAAAGAAATCCCCCATCGCGCCGATCATCATCCGTGTGTATTATTTCCTGTAGCTTTTACAACAACTAACCTTAACTCAAATACTTAAGCGCCAGAGCGAAAGGCATCATGAGCACACCGATCAAACGGCTAGAAATCATTAAAAATGCCATTGAGCTGGAAGATGACGACATCATCCGGAGCCAGTTGAAACGTCTCAAAGAGGAAGCCTTTGACGATGAACTCCTGTCCATCGTCGCGGCGCTTGAGCAGAAAAACTACACCGCAGCCCTTCGCGCTATCACCACCTGGCTGCAAAGCCAGCGCGCCGTTACCCCGTGGCGTGACCCGCAACTGGCGGCCAGCAAGCTGGAGCTAAAAGCCCTGGAAGAGCGTCTGCGCGATCTGATTGATCGTCGTAACGCCCGGGTACAGCAGCTTGACGAATTCAACGATCTCTATTTCTCCCGCCTCGGGCCGTTGATGCAGCAGATCCTCGCCCTGCGTAAAACGCTGGCGGAGCTTAACCTGCGTCGTCAGCAGGCGGAGACGCGTCGCCGGGAAGAGGATTACCGCCGCTGCCAGAGCTATATGGCGCAGGCCGTAGAGGTTCTGACAACGCTCACCCGGCGCTGGCGAGATCTGCCTGCGGATTCCGTTCAGGCGGCAGAGGCGCGCAAGCATCTTCAGCAGCAAAGTAATCTGATTGCCAACCTGCTGGCCGAAGCGATGGAGCTGGAGACCGGTTTAACGCGTGAAGAAGAGCCAGCACGTCAGGCGCGCGATGAGGCCAACGAAGAGTACAAGAAGTATCGCGAACAGCATCATGATGCCGAAGTGCGCCTGCGTAAAGGCAAGGATCTCTCTGAAGAGGATCGGAACGAGCTGAAGCGGCTCTGGCGTCAGGCGAGCAAGTTATGCCACCCGGATCTGGTTGCCGATGATTTAAAAGAAGAAGCCAACAGGATGATGGTGCAACTCAACCAGGCCAAACAGCGCGGCGACGTGAAGGCCATTCGCTTGCTGGTCGCCCGTCTGCAACAAGGGTTTGAACCGATGATGGCGAGCGACAGGCTGAACGACCTGGAACGTATTCGTAAAAAGATGGCGCAGGTGCGTGAGCAAATCGACACCCTGGTGAACGAGCTGGCAGAGCTGGAGAAAGAAGAGTCCTGGCTGCTCGTCTCGTCGCTCAGCAATATGGAAGCCTACTTTGCCCAGCAGGAGAAAGCGCTGAAAGAGGTATGCGCCTCGCTCGAACATCAGGTGAGCGAAGCGCAGCTGGATCCCGCTGCCTGATTATTTGGCGTGCCAGTACGCGCTGGCACGCACCAGCTGTGGGTCAATTGCGTCGGTTTCAAACTGACGGCTCAGGCGTTTCACCCCCTTCCCCTCCCCGGTCAGCCAGATAAAGTAATCCTCTTCCGGCACGGCCAGCGCTGCAAGATGGTCGGCTACCGCCTGCTCGTTGTGGCCAATAACCCAGGTGATGTTGAACCCGCTCAGGTGCGCCAGATAGTCCTGGTACGTCGCATCGCCCACGGTGACGATGGCGTGGATCGCCGGGCGAACAGGCAGTTTTGCGATGCTTTCTAAACGGCGGCGCAGCGCGGGCATGCCCGACTCGTCGCACACGTACAGCTGCCAGGCGTAATCTTCCGGCACCACCAGCGAACCACGCGGACCGCCGATGGTCAGCTTGTCGCCCACCTTCGCCTCTACCGCCCAGTTGCTGGCAATGCCACCATCATGAACGAAGAAATCGAGCGCCAGCTCATGTTTTTCGTCATCGTACAGCGGGGTATAGTCACGCGCTTGCGGACGCACGCCGTCGCCCCAGTCGATGCCTTCATCAGTCACCACAGGCGGCACGAAAGTGGTGCCCGGTGCCGGGAAAAAGACTTTGGTATGGTCGTCAAAGCCGCGAGAGCTAAAGCCCTCCAGCGCCTCGCCGCCTAGCACAATGCGCTGAAATCCTGCACTGACTCGCTCAGTGCGCATCACGTTCAGCTCACGAAAACGCAGGTCATTGCGGACACGTTGAGGGTAACGGGTAGATGCCATGTTGATGCCCTTCTCAGGTGAATACGATATATCGGAATGAATTTTTAATGATAATGATTGCTATTAACTCAGAAATCAAGATTTTTTAGATTGCATCTGAATATATCTTAGATATAGTTTAGATATATCAAATTGAGGAAGAAACATGCGACACGAACACGACGGCGGCGGACGCCGGCCACGATTTTTTGGTCATGGCGATCTGCGGCTGGTGATCCTGGATATCCTGACCCGCAACGCGAGCCATGGTTATGAGCTGATCAAAGAGATCGAGAACCTGACGCAGGGACATTACACGCCAAGCCCTGGCGTGATCTATCCGACGCTGGATTACTTGCAGGATCAGGCGCTTATCACCATTACCGAAGAAGAGAACGGCCGTAAGCGGATTGCGATTAACGCCGCCGGAGAACAGTGGCTGGAAGATAACCGGGAACAGCTGGAGC
This sequence comes from Enterobacter cloacae complex sp. SHL022, assembly GCF_049237785.1. Taxonomy (NCBI): domain Bacteria; kingdom Pseudomonadati; phylum Pseudomonadota; class Gammaproteobacteria; order Enterobacterales; family Enterobacteriaceae; genus Enterobacter; species Enterobacter cloacae complex sp. SHL022. The sequence continues at coordinate 509,570 of NZ_JBMKJH010000002.1, forward strand.
AGATCCAGACGCGTATCAAGGCGCGCTCCGTCGGTTTCCAGCTGCGCAAAAACCCGCAGATGAAGCGGGCGCTGGATAACTTCAAAGCGGTTCTGGATCTGAAGGTTAATCAGGGAGAGCTCAGCGACGCGCAGTTAAAACAGATTATCGGCGTGATTGACCGCGCGGCACTGGAGATCTCCCAGCTGGATTAAGCCAGCACGCCGTCGCTCACGCGGAACACGCGGACCAGCTCTTTCAGGTGCATGGCCTGTTCGTTAAGGGATGCCGCCGCCGCAACGGACTCCTCCACCAGCGCGGAGTTCTGCTGGGTGGTGGCGTCTATCAGGCCAATCGCGCTGTTGATCTGCGAGATGCCTTCCGTCTGTTCGTGGCTGGCCTGGCGAATCTCACGCAGGATGACGTCCATCTCCTCCACGTTGCCGACCATGCCGTTGATAAGCCCGCTGGCTTTCTCCACAAGGTTCATGCCGTCCTGCGTCTGGCTTGTGGAGCTTTCAATCAGCTGGCGGATCTCACTCGCGGATGTTGCACTTTTCTGCGCGAGCTGGCGTACCTCGCCCGCCACCACCGCAAAGCCGCGACCATGCTCACCCGCGCGCGCTGCTTCGACCGCCGCGTTCAGCGCCAGAATGTTGGTCTGGAAGGCAATGGCGTCGATCAGGTCGATAATGTCGGACATCCTGTTCGATGTTTCGTTAATCAGGCGCATTTTACTGGTGACCTGCTTCATCATCTCGCCGTTGTTTTTGACTACGGCAGCCGCATCGGCAGACAGGTTCGTCGCTTCTCCGGTGTGAGACGCGGTGTTCTTCACCGTGGCGGTGATCTGCTCCATCGACGCGGCCGTCTGTTCAACGGAACTGGCCTGCTCCTCCGTGCGGGCAGCCAGATCCTGGTTGCCCGCGACAATCTGCGCGGCGGCGCTGGAGATGTTTTCCGATCCGGTTTGCACCTGCTGCACAATCTCCAGCAGGCGCGTTTTCATCTCCATCAGTGCGGTGAGTAGCAGTCCGGTTTCATCTTTACCGTGCGAGGTAATGCTGCCGGTGAGATCGCCATCGGCAATGGCCTCCGCAAAATTCACCGCGTCGTTCAGCGGGCGGGTAATGGATCGCACAATGAACCAGCCAGTCAGGCTGGCTGCCGCGACGCTAAAAAGCGTAATCAGGATCAGCAGGAGACGATTGGTGCGGAAATCACCTTCCACCTGCTCGCCCGCACTCTGCATTTCATGGTCCTGGATCGCAATCAACGCCTGCACTTTCGCTTTATAGGACTGTTGCAGGTTCAGGGTGTTGGTCATCATTTCGTTTATCGCGCCCGCACGGTCGTTATTCTGCACGGCCTGCAAAATGCGGTAGCGCGAGTCAAGATATTGCTGGCGCACGCCGTGGATATCGGCCAGCACCTGTTGGGATTTTTTATCCTTGAGAGCGTTGTCCAGCTCGCTCAGGATTGCGGCGATGCGCTCGCTGATCGCCTTCAGACGCTGCTCTGATTGCGCCGTGTACGTCCCCTGTTCGTCCAGCAGCATGAGCTGCTGCGTGCTGATAAATTCCTGGAAGTTGTCGATTAACTGGTTCGCTTTTACCGTCGTTGGATAATCGCTGGTAAGGATGGTTTGCATTCCATTGTTTGCCCGATTCAGGCTCATCAGAGACAAACTTGCGCTGACGACCATCAGGACAATAAATAATCCAAACGCCAGAAATAATTTCGTGCCGATCTTTACGTCATGTATGAACATATTTACCCCATCGATGTGATTATTTCTCAGACGATCGCTGTTATCGACAGGAAACTCTCTAACTTTATGACTTTGATCGTTTTTTTATTTCACACTTTCAATAAATCCGGGGCGTAGCAATTAAAAATCGGGTGCTTTTTTTAGTTACTTAATATTTCATTAACAACATAACTTATTCTGAAAAACAAAAAAGCCGTTTACCCCGGAGGAATAAACGGCTTTATCGAAGCATGCATTTCTTAATGCAGCACGGTAACCGCATCTTCAAGACGTCCGGCCCGGTGCTTAACCATCGCGGAAATCTGCGCGCTCTCTTCGACCAGGTCAGCATTTTTCTGCGTAATGCTGTCCAGTTCTGCCACGGCACGGGTCAGCTCTGTCAGGCCTGTCGCCTGCTCGGAGGTGGCGTGGCTGATCTGCGCGATAAGCTGCGTGACGTTTTTCACCTGCTCGACAATATCATCCATGGTACGTCCCGCGGCGTGGACCTGATCGGCGCCCGACTGCACTTTGCTGGCGCTGGCGTCGATCAGCTTACGAATATCGTTAGCTGCATTCGCGCTGCGGCTGGCAAGATGACGCACTTCGCCCGCCACCACCGCAAAGCCTTTCCCCTGCTCGCCCGCGCGTGCCGCCTCAACCGCGGCGTTCAGCGCCAGAATATTGGTCTGGAAGGCAATGTCATTGATAAGCGAGGTAATAGAGCCAATGCGCTGGGTACTGTCGGCAATGTCATCCATGGTTTTCACCACGGTCTGCATCACGGTGCCCCCCTGCGTGGCCGCGCTGCTGGCGGCCATCGACAGCTTGTCGACTTCGGCTGCGGTCTCAGAGTTACTCTGCACCGACGCCGCCATCTGGTTCATTGTTGCCACGGTCTGCTGCACGTTAGCCACGGTCTGGCGCGTGCGGTCGTTGAGATCTTCATTGCCCTGCGCCAGCCTGTCGCTGCCGTCGCGCACGCTCACCACCTGGCTGGAGACGTCGTTGATCAGCCAGCGGCACATCAGCCCCAGCTGTCCGACGGCCCGCAGCGTCAGCCCCAGTTCATCGCTGCGGTTAAGATGCTGCACGCTGTTACGCTCTCCGGTAGCGACCCTGAGCGCCTGCCGTGCGACGTTTTCCACCGGGCGGACAATCTGTTGTTCAAACACCAGGGTGCCAAGCAGCATCACCACGGCTGCCGCCACCAGCGAAGCCCAGCCCGCGGCACTGGCAACCAGCGTTGCGGCCATCACCGCAAAAAGTACCGCCATTACGCTGCGCACGCGCCAGCGCAGCGGCATCGCCGGTAATTTGCCGAGCCAGCCTTTGCGCACCACCAGCCCTTTATGAATGCGTTTTTTGCTACGTCCTTCGTTGAGCGCCTTATAAAGCGGCTCCACTGCGGCGACCTCGTCCTCGGTGGCGCGGGTACGAATGGACATATAGCCCGTCATCTGGCCGTTACGCACCATCGGTACCGCATTGGCGCGTACCCAATAGTGATCGCCATTTTTACGTCGGTTTTTGACAATCCCGCTCCAGGGTTCGCCCTTTTGCAGCGTGTACCACATGTCGGCAAAAGCCGCTTTCGGCATATCCGGATGGCGCACAATGTTGTGCGGTTGCCCGAGCAGCTCCTGGAGCGTAAAGCCGCTCACTTGCACAAAGGTGTCGTTAGTGTGGGTCATGTAGCTGTGGAGGTCGGTGGTCGACATAAGCGTGGTGTCATCGTCCAGCGGATATTCATTCTGGGTGACATAGTCAGGAGAGGACATAGTGAGCATCCCTTGCAGGTTATTTGAATGTTAATTTTGTGGCTTATGTTTTTTCGGCGATAAAAAATTTATCTTTAGTTGTTAAATATGATTGAGATCGCAAATCTCGGTTAAACCGCACTTTTCGTGCGTTTTTCTAATTAATTGATTTAAAATACTTTCGAGACGAAACTACCTACAAAGCATGATCCCCCGGCGCACACTTAAGGCGCATTTCCTGCCCTGGGGTAGTGCAATTGACGACACCCCATCCCCGGCTCGTTATCCCTTATCCCGTGCGGCGCGCAATGGCATGATTAAATATTGTGCAAATTTGATTTCACCTGGCGTTTATCCCGATTTTTGTTAAGGCATCTGAGGTGGCGTAATCCCTGCAATAATTAACTCAGTATCATGTGATACGCGATCCCCGGGAGCATATTTTGAACAGGTTACCTTCCAGCGCCTCGGCTCTTGCCTGTACCGCGCACGCACTGAATCTCATTGAAAAGCGAACGCTTGATCATGAGGAGATGAAACAACTTAACCGTGAGGTCATTGATTACTTTAAAGAGCATGTAAATCCTGGTTTTCTGGAGTATCGCAAATCTGTTACCGCCGGCGGGGATTACGGAGCCGTAGAGTGGCAAGCGGGCAGTCTGAATACGCTTGTCGACACCCAGGGACAGGAGTTTATCGATTGCCTGGGTGGTTTTGGTATTTTCAACGTGGGGCACCGTAATCCAGTTGTGGTTTCCGCCGTACAGAATCAACTTGCGAAACAACCTCTCCATAGCCAGGAACTGCTCGATCCGCTTCGCGCCATGCTCGCGAAAACGCTGGCAGCCTTAACGCCCGGCAAACTGAAATACAGCTTCTTCAGCAACAGCGGCACCGAATCGGTCGAAGCGGCGATTAAACTCGCCAAAGCGTACCAGTCGCCACGCGGGAAATTTACCTTTATCGCCACCAGCGGCGCGTTCCACGGGAAATCTCTGGGCGCGCTGTCGGCGACCGCTAAATCCACTTTCCGTAAACCGTTTATGCCGCTGCTGCCGGGCTTCCGCCACGTACCGTTCGGCGACATCAACGCCATGCGCACCATGCTCGGCGAATGCCGTAAAACCGGCGACGACGTGGCGGCGGTGATCCTGGAGCCGATTCAGGGTGAAGGCGGCGTCATCCTCCCGCCGCAGGGCTATCTGCCCGCCGTGCGTCAGCTGTGCGATGAGTTTGGCGCGCTGCTGATCCTCGACGAAGTGCAGACCGGGATGGGGCGCACCGGCAAGATGTTCGCCTGTGAGCATGAGAACGTTCAGCCGGATATTCTGTGCCTGGCAAAAGCGCTCGGCGGCGGCGTGATGCCGATTGGCGCAACGGTCGCCACTGAAGAGGTGTTCTCGGTGCTGTTCGACAATCCATTCCTGCATACCACCACCTTTGGCGGTAACCCGCTGGCCTGCGCGGCCGCGCTGGCGACCATCAACGTGCTGCTGGAGCAAAACCTGCCTGCGCAGGCGGAGCAGAAAGGCGACATGCTGCTGGACGGCTTCCGCCAGCTGGGCCGGGAATACCCGGATCTGGTACAGGATGCGCGCGGGAAAGGGATGCTGATGGCGATTGAGTTCGTTGATAACGAAACCGGTTATAGCTTCGCAAGCGAGATGTTCCGCCAGCGGGTACTGGTGGCGGGAACGCTTAACAACTCCAAAACCATCCGCATTGAACCACCGTTGACGCTCACCATTGAGCAGTGTGAGCAGGTGCTGAAGGCGGCGCGTAAGGCGCTGGCGGCGCTGCGGGTGAGTGTGGAAGAGGCGTAAAAAAAGCCGGGTGGCGCTACGCTTTCCCGGCCTACAACATACTGCATATGCAAGCCCGGTAAACGTAGCGCCACCGGGCTGCTTTTTATCGGTGAAACTCTGCCACCGTCATGGTGAAGCGAAGCACGGTATCGCTTTCATTGGCATAGCCGTGCGCCGCTTCCGTTTTCGCCACCGCCGACGCCCCGGCAGCTACCTGCGTTACCGTCTCGTCCACCGTCAGGGTTAACATGCCTTCGTTCACGTGCAACAGCTCAAACGTTCCCGCCGGATGTCCCGGAGAGGTGAACGTTTCTCCCGGATGCATCTCCCACTGCCACAGCTCAATCATATCCGGGCCTGCGGTGCCTGCCAGCAATCTGGCGTAACCGCCCTGTGCGCCCTGCCACAGAACCGGGATCGCCTCTTCCTGAATAATGTGTATCTGCGGCTCGCTGGAGACGTTAACGATATCTGCCACCGAGACGCCAAGCGCGGCGGCCAGTTTACACAGAATGGCAATGCTGGGGTTGGCAGCCCCTTTTTCGATCTCTACCAGCATGCCTTTGCTGACGCTGGCGCGGCGAGAAAGCTCGTCCAGCGACAGTTTTTTCTCTTTCCGCCAGCTGCGGATACGGTTCGCGACGGCCAGGCTTACCTGGGCAACATCGGCACCCGCATCGGTCATTATATTGACTTTATCAGTCATTGGTCACTACCATGATATAAAACAGTCAATACAGGATTATTTATGTCTCTTGTAACACCGTCAATAGATTCGCGACTTGTCGGGATCGCGCCCGGCTTTCGGGCGCTGAGCATTCTGGTTGAAGCTGCCCCGATTACCCAACCGGAGGTTACGCCCGCTGCGCTGGCGCAGGCCTGCCAGCAGATGCTCAATGATGATGTGCCCTGGGCAGAAAATCATCTCGCCGCCTGGGATGAGGTGTTTAAAGCCTTTGGTGCAAAACCCAAACGTACGCCCTGCTCGGCCTCGGCCCTGCGCAAGCGCGTGATGAGAGACGGTTCGCTGCCACCGCTCGACCCGGTGGTGGATATCTATAATGCCATCAGTATCCGCTACGCTATTCCGGTAGGGGGAGAAAATCTGGCGGCTTACTCGGGAGCGCCGCGCCTGACGCTGGCCGACGGCAGCGAGCCGTTTGATACCGTCAAAGAGGGTGAGCCGGTAGTCGAAAATCCGGAGCCAGGCGAAGTTATCTGGCGTGACGATCTTGGCATCACCTGCCGCCGCTGGAACTGGCGACAGGGGATACGCACGCGTCTGGACAGCCAGGCGCAGTCCATGTGGTTTATTCTCGAAAGCCTGCCGTCGATGCCGCTGGCGGCATTACAGGAAGCTGGCGATGAGCTGGTGAGCAATCTGCAAAAGCTGATGCCGGGCGCGACGGCGCGTATTCAGTTGCTGGAGCTGGCGTGAACAACGCCGGGTGGCGCTGCGCTTACCCGGCCTACAAAATCAACACCCCCCGTACCCGTAGGCCCGGTAAGCGCAGCGCCACCAGGCAAAACCGCTACTCCGGCAACAATCCGACAAAGCTGCGTTTTTTGCGCGGCTCCGACATCAGCTCCTCCAGCTTATCCACGCACGCGAGATAGTGCGGGGTTTGCTTATGCGCCAGCACCGCCTCTTCGTCTTTATAGGCTTCGTAGATAAAGAACCGGGTTTTCACCCGCGGGTCCTGCAATACGTCGAAGCGCAGGTTGCCCGGCTCCTTGATCGCCCCCTCGTGGTTGGCGCGAAATACCTCCAGAAACTCGTCCACCCGCTCGGGCTTAATGTTGATCTCCACCAGCGTCACGTTCATTTTGCTTCTCCCTGTTTCTCTTCCTGCCAGAACTGGAACGCCTCCCGGGCGCTCATGTTCTCATGAACCACTTTCTTCACCGCCTTCAGCATGGCGAGCGGCGCGCTGGACTGGAAGATGTTGCGCCCCATGTCCACGCCGGACGCGCCCTGGTCTATCGCGCGCCAGCACATCTCCAGCGCCTCGTGCTCCGGCAGCTTTTTGCCCCCTGCGATAACGATCGGCACCGGGCAGCTGGCGGTCACTTTTTCAAAACCCTCATCCACGTAATAGGTTTTGACGAACTGCGCCCCCATTTCGGCGGCGATGCGGCTTGCCAGCGAAAAATACCGAGCGTCACGCGCCATCTCTTTCCCCACGCCCGTCACCGCCAGCGTCGGCATGCCGTAGCGCGCCCCTGCATCGACCAGCTTGATGATATTGTTGATCGACTGATGCTCAAACTCGCTTCCGATGTACACCTGCGCCGCCACCGCGCAGACGTTCAGGCGCAGCGCGTCTTCCATCGCCACCGCCACGCACTCGTTAGACAGCTCGCCCAGAATCGAGTTACCGCCGGAGGCGCGCAGCACCACCGGTTTATTCGTCGCGGCAGGTACCTGGCTCCTGAGGATGCCGCGGGTGCACATCAGCACGTCGGTTTCGCCAAACAGCGGCGCGATGGTGAGATCGATACGCTCAAGGCCGGTGGTCGGTCCCTGAAAGTAGCCGTGGTCAAAGGCCAGCATCACCGTGCGGTTGCTCTGCGGGTTGAAAATGCGCGAAAGCCTCGACTGCATGCCCCAGTCCAGCGAGCCGCAGCCCTTCAGGGTGTACGGCACATTCTGCTGCGGCGTACCGATGCCAAAATCCTTGCCGTCTTTGATGTCGTCTAAATCAGCCATTTGCTCCCCCGTCAGAAATCGTATTTGCTGATGTTCTCTTTGGTGAACACCACGCGCTCCGGCAGCAGCACGATGCCGTTGCCCTTCGCCTCATACTGGTAGCCCTGCACGCTGTTCGGCTCGACCTTCAGCGTCCCGATATTTTTCACGTCTACGCTGTCGCCGACGTTAAGATCGCCTTTTTTCAGCAAACGATCGGCGACATTGACCGCAATTTTGCCCTGTTGCACCACATCCCACAGGCCGAAGGCTTTCACCGTGCCGCGCTCAACGTACGGACGCATCACGTTTGGCGTGCTGAAGCCGACAATCGCCACCCCTTCCCGTTTTAGGTTTTCCGCCGCCTGTGCCGCGGCTGGCAGGGCGTTGGCGTCCGGGGCGATGATCGCATCCAGATCCGGATAGGCCTTTAAGATCCCTTCGGCGGTTTGCAACGATTTGGTGGCGTCGTTATAGCCAAACTGCGTGGTGACGACCTGCCACTGAGGATGATCTTTCTCGATTTTGGCCTTCGCCTCTTTCACCCACTGGTTCTGGTCGGTGACGGTCGGGCTGGAGTAGAAGAACGCCACTTTCGCGTTCGGTTTGGTGACCTGCTTGCCCGCCATCTCCACCAGCAGGCCGCCCAGCTGTTCCGGCGTCCCCTGATTGATGTAGATGCTGCGGCACTCCGGTTTGGTGTCGGAATCCCAGGTCAGGACCTTGACGCCGCGCTGCATCGCGCGCTTCAGCGCCGGGCAGAGACCGTCCGGTGACACGGCAGAGACGATGATGGCGTTATAGCCCTGGTTGACGAAGTTATTGATGAGCTGCACCTGACCGGAGACGCTCGGCTCGGTCGGGCCGTCGTAGGTCACGTCCACGCCAAGATCTTTCCCCGCCTCTTTCGCGCCGTTGCCGCCGCTGGTGAAGAATCCCACGCCTACCAGTTTCGGGATAAAGGCAATGCGGTCCGCCGCCTGCGCCGAAGCGAAGCTGAGGGCCATTGCCAGGACGAGCAGTTTTGTTTTCATCTTACGCTCCGGATAGTTTTCTGAAGAGAGATCGCACCCATTCGCGGTGCAGACTCAGCGAACGCCCCATTACCACCACAACCAGTAGCGCCCCCGACAGCGCGCTCGACACCTGGTTGGGGATGCCGACCATCTGTAATCCCTGCTGGAGATACCCCACCAGCAGCGCCGCCAGCGCCGTACCGACAACAGAACCTGACCCGCCGTAGATATTTGCCCCGCCGAGTACGGCGGCGGTGAGCGCGGGCATCAGCAAATCGCGCCCCAGATCCGAACGCGCAGAGCCGAAATAGGAGACCATCACCAGCGCGGCCACCGCCGACGCCACGCCGACCAGACCGTACAGCGCGTAGGGCATGCCGTTCACCGACAGCGCCGCATAGCGCGCCGCGCGCGGATTCTGGCCGATTAAAAACAGATGGCGGCCAAAGCGCCCGCGATGGGTAATCAGCCAGAAGAAGGCGGTAATCACCGCGAACAGCACCAGCGGGATCGGCAGCCCCAGCACCGTGAGGTTAGCGAAGGCGGTAAAGCTGTCCGGGAAGCCGCCGATGCCCTCGTAGCCCGTCGCCCCCGCCATGCCGGAGAGCAGCAGCGCGCCGCCGCCGTAGAGGTAGAGCGTGCCGAGGGTAATGACTAAAGGGCTAATGCCGGTGTAGTGGATCAGCGCCGCATTCACCAGCCCACACAGCAGGCCAAGCAGCAGCGTCAGCGGAACGGCGATCGTCATGGGCCACCCCGCCTGCATCATCACCCCCAGCGCAATCGCGCACAGGCCGATGGTTGAGCCGAGGGAGATGTCGATCCCGCCGCTGATGATCACCAGCGTAAGCGGCAGCGCCACGATGCCAATACAGATGAAATCGCTGGTGCTGAACAGCAGCATGTTGATATCAAGCATGCGCGGGTTGATGGCGCCGAAGAGCAGGATCTCCAGCACCAGTAAAATCAGCAGCGCGCTTTCCCAGTTAAGCCTCATTTACGCCACCTCTTTTTTGCGTTTGGGAAACGGGGTAACGTGCTTTCCCCCTTTGTTACCGGGCTGGAAACGGCTGTATTTCAGCGCCCGCTGATGCCGCGCCAGTGCCTGACGCAGACGCCCGTCGAGCACCAGCACGCCCAGCAGCACCAGCCCGGCGATAAAGTCGTTCCACCACGCCGGGAGCCTGAACAGCACCAGCACGGTATCGATTTGGGTGAGGAAGAACGCGCCGAGGAACGCACCGACCAGCGTGCCGGTGCCGCCCAGCAGCGAGATGCCCCCCAGCACGCAGGCAGCGATGGCTTTCATCTCCAGCCCGCTGCCGGTCTGGTTGGGCACAAAGCCTATCTGCGCGGCAAACACAATCCCGGCGCAGGCCGCCAGCATGCCGTTGAGGGTAAAGGCGATCATGCGGGTGCGGTTCACCGCCACGCCCAGCTGGCGCGCGGCGGCGAGGTTATCCCCCACGGCGTAAAAATCCCGCCCAAAGGCGGTGCGCGACAGCGTCCACGCGCCGGTGGCCGCGATAATCAACACCAGCATGCCGAGCGGCGAAATGCCGACGGCGGCAGGCTCAGAGAGGGATTTCAGCCCCGGCGGCAGCCCTTCTATCCACTTCCCGCCGGTCCAGAGCAGCATCGCCCCGCGATAAAGCCCCAGCGTGCCGAGGGTGGCGACAATCGCCGGAATGCGCAGGCCCACCACCAGAAAACCGTTGAACGCCCCGGCCAGCGCGCCGATCGACAGCGCGAAGAGAATGGAAACGGGCAGGCTGTAGCCGCTGTTAAGCGCCACGCCGACGGCAATGGCGGACAACCCGACCGTGGAGCCGACGGAGACGTCAATATTGCGGGTCAGCATCACCAGCGCCGCGCCGATAGCCAGCAGGATCAGGATCTGCGAGCTGGCGAAGATCATCCCCAGCGTCTGTAAGCTCAGGTACGACGGGTTCAGCGCCACCAGCACGGCGAACAGCGCCAGAATGGCGAGAAACGCGCTCAGCTCGCGATTTTTCAGTAAGATCTTCATGATTGCCCTCCAAACGCCAGCGCCATCATCCGGTCGAGGCTGACGGCGTGGCGCGGCAGCTCGCCGCTGAGCACGCCCTGATGCATTACCAGCACCCGATCCGCGAGGCCGGGAAACTCATCGAGATCGCTTGAGATCATCAGCACCGCCACGTTCTGCGCCGCCACGCTTTTCAGCAGCTGATAAATATCGGCGCGCGCCGAGACGTCCACGCCGCGCGTCGGTTCATCGACGATCAGCAGCAGCGGGTTGGCCTCCAGACAGCGCGCCAGCAGCACCTTCTGCTGATTACCACCGGAGAGCGTGCGCACGGTTTGATCCGCATGGTTGAGCTTGATCCCCAGCGCCCGGTGATAGCGTTCCACTACCGCAGACTCCCGCTTTCGCTGCTGCCAGAGCGACGGCTCGTTCAGCGCCACGGTGTTCCAGCGGATCGGCGCGTCGAGAAACAGGCCGGACACCTGCCTGTCTTCCGGCAGATAGACCAGCCCTTTTTCCAGACGTGAACCCACCGGTTCGGTGGTGATCTCCTGGTTCTCCAGCCAGACGCGCCCCCCGCGAACCGGACGCAGGCCGTAGAGCGTTTCGGCAAACTCGGTGCGCCCGGAGCCTACCAGCCCGGCCAGGCCGACGATCTCCCCGGCGTAGATCTCAAGGCTGAGATCGATAAACCCTTCCCCGGTAAGATCCTCCACCCGCAGCACGGGAAAATCCTGCGCCTGGGTGCGGCGGTTGCCCGGCAGCGCCAGCCACAGCTTTTGCGTATCGCTCAGGGAGGTCTCCCGGCTTACCGGCGTCATGGCGGCGATCAGGGCGTTATCGTCAAACTGCGCGGTTTCGCCGCTGAGCACCACGGCGCCGTCGCGCATCACCGAGACGTGACTCGCCAGCTGCCGAATCTCCGGCAGCTTATGCGAGATAAAAACAATCCCGACGCCAAGATCCTGCAAGGCGCGGATCTGGCGAAACAGCCGTTCGGTTTCACCTGGCGTCAGCGAGGCCGTGGGTTCATCGAGGATCAGAATTCTGGCGTTGCGCATCAGCCCGCGCAGGATCTCCACCATCTGCTGGTCAGCCACCTCGAGGGTGCTGGCGGTGGCGTCGAGGTTAAGCTGGCATTGCAATTGCCGGAGTTTTTCCGCCAGACGTTTTTCCCGATCGCGCTCTCGCGGCAGACGAAACAGGATGTTTTCCCGCACCGTCAGGTTGGGAAACAGCAGCGGCTCCTGCGGCACCAGATAAATGCCTAACCTGTGCGCCTGAGCCGGGGTAAGCCGTGTAAAAGACTCACCCGCCACCGAAAGTTCACCGCAATCCGGGGTTTCTACCCCGGCGATGATCTTCATCAGCGTCGATTTTCCCGCGCCGTTACCGCCCATCAGCGCATGCACCTGCCCCGCAAGCAGCGTGAAATCAATGCCTTTTAAGACCGGCACGCCTGAAAACTGCTTGCTGATATCACGCGCGTCGAGAAGTGGTGTCATCATCGCTCCGCTATTGAACAAATGATTTTTAGATTTAATAATGTTCAAAAGCGTAGACGGTGAACTATATTTACAACCGTGCAGGGATCACAATTTTATCGATTGAGATTTAGATAAACCGGAATCGATCGAAATGATCCGTTTTGTCGCGTGGCTCACATTTTCACGTCGCGCCATCACGAACATATGATCTAAATTTTTATAAGAGTTCAATTATGAGCGATAAACGCACTGCGGAAGAAGGACGGTTTGCCGGGCTGGCACTGGCGGAAGAGGAGCTGGTGGCGCGCGTGGCCTGGTGCTACTACCACGACGGGCTGACCCAGAACGACATCGGCGAACGGCTCGGGCTGCCGCGCCTGAAGATCTCCCGCCTGCTGGAGAAGGGCCGTCAGTCCGGGGTGATCCGCGTGCAGATCAACTCCCGCTACGAGGGCTGCCTGGCGCTGGAAACCGAGCTACAGCAGCGCTTTGGCCTGAAGCTGGTGCGCGTGATGCCTGCCCTGAATACCCCGCCGATGAACGTGCGGCTGGGCATTGGCGCGGCGCAGTCGCTGATGGGCGTACTGGAGCCCGGCCAGCTGTTAGCGGTGGGGTTCGGTGAAACCACCATGAGCAGTCTGCAACACTTAAGCGGCTTTATCAGCTCGCAGCAGATCCGCCTGGTGACGCTCTCCGGCGGCGTCGGGCCGTATATGACCGGTATCGGCCAGCTGGATGCGGCCTGTAGCGTCAGCATGATCCCCGCCCCGCTTCGCGTGTCATCCGCTGAAGTCGCCGGGATCTTAAAGCGCGAAACCAGCGTGCGGGACGTGATCCTCGCCGCCACCGCGGCTGACGTGGCGGTGGTCGGGATTGGCTCGGTAAACCAGCGCCGCGACGCAACGATCCTGCGCTCCGGCTATATCAGCGAAGGTGAACAGCTGATGTACGCCCGCAAAGGCGCGGTGGGCGATATCCTCGGCTATTTCCTCAATGCCGAAGGGGAATGCGTCGAGGAGCTGGAGATCCACAAAGAATTACTGGGCGTCACGCTCGATGAACTGGCGCAGCTGCCCACCATCGTCGGCGTGGCCGGAGGGGAAGAGAAAGCCGATGCGATTTATGCCGCACTGAAAGGTCGCCGTATTAATGGCCTGGTGACGGAAGAGACGACAGCCCGCGCGGTGCTGGCTCTGGCCGGATAAGAGCAGCCCTGCGCTAACAGCGAGGCAAGCTCATGAGTTACCTTTTAGCGTTAGATGCAGGGACAGGCAGCGTTCGCGCCGTGATTTTCGATTTACAGGGCAACCAGATTGCCGTTGGCCAGGCCGAGTGGAAGCACCTGAGCGTGGAGAACGTGCCGGGCTCGATGGAGTTCGACCTCGACACCAACTGGCGGCTGGCCTGCCGGTGTATTCAGCAGGCGCTGGAGCGCGCACGGCTTAGCGCGGCGGATATTCAGTCCGTCGCCTGCTGCTCGATGCGCGAAGGGATTGTGCTGTACGACCGCAACGGCGAGGCTATCTGGGCCTGCGCCAACGTCGACGCCCGCGCCAGCCGCGAGGTGGCTGAACTCAAAGAGATCCACGACTACCGGTTTGAATCCGAAGTGTATGAGGTCTCCGGCCAGACGCTGGCGCTGAGCGCCATGCCGCGCCTGCTGTGGCTGGCGCACCACCGTCCGGATATTTACCGCAAGGCTGCGACTATCACCATGATCAGCGACTGGCTGGCGGCGAAGCTCTCCGGCGAGCTGGCGGTGGACCCGTCCAATGCGGGCACCACCGGTATGCTGGATCTCTTCTCCCGCGACTGGCGTCCGGCGCTGCTCGACATGGCCGGGCTGCGCGCCGATATCCTTTCCCCGGTGAAAGAGACCGGCACCGTGCTGGGGGCCGTCACGAAAGAAGCCGCGCAGCAGTGCGGCCTGCGTGAAGGCACGCCGGTGGTGATGGGCGGCGGCGACGTGCAGCTGGGCTGTCTGGGGCTGGGCGTGGTCCGCGCCGGACAAACGGCGGTGCTGGGCGGCACCTTCTGGCAGCAGGTGGTTAACCTGCCGCAGGTGCGCACCGATCCTGAGATGAACATCCGCGTAAACCCGCACGTCATCCCCGGCATGGCACAGGCGGAGTCGATCAGCTTCTTTACCGGGCTAACCATGCGCTGGTTCCGCGACGCCTTTTGCGCCGAGGAAAAGCTGATTGCCGAGCGGATGGGGATGGACACCTATTCCCTGCTGGAAGAGATGGCGAGCCGCGTCCCGGCGGGCTCCCACGGCGTAATGCCAATCTTCTCCGACGCGATGCATTTTAAGCAGTGGTATCACGCCGCGCCGTCGTTTATTAACCTCTCCATCGACCCGGAAAAGTGCAACAAAGCGACGCTGTTCCGCGCCCTGGAAGAGAACGCGGCGATCGTCTCGGCCTGCAACCTGGCGCAGATTTCGCGCTTCTCCGGCGTGACGTTTGAGAGTCTGGTGTTTGCGGGCGGCGGGGCCAAAGGCGCCCTGTGGAGTCAGATTTTAAGCGACGTTACCGGCCTGCCGGTGCGCGTGCCGGAAGTTAAAGAGGCAACGGCGCTCGGCTGTGCCATTGCCGCAGGAGCTGGCGCGGGGCTGTTTGCGGATATGGCTTCGACGGGCGAGCGGCTGGTGAAGTGGAGCCGCGAGTTCACGCCAAACCCGCAGCACCGGGAACTGTACGACGGCATGATGCAGAAATGGCAGGCGGTGTACGCCGACCAGCTCGGGCTGGTGGACAGCGGGCTGACCACGTCGATGTGGCAGGCACCGGGGCTGGTGCGGGCATCCCCCTCACCCCGGCCCTCTCCCTAAGGGAGAGGGAGATTAAGTCCCCTCTCCCTTAGGGAGAGGGGATCAGGCCACACCAATATTTGAATCCCATCACATTCACCGCATTCCCCTTTTCCCTTTTACTCCCCGCTGGCTAAATTAGTAACTCATCCGACCACATAACAATAATTTTACACTGGAAGAGACTATGAGCCGCTACCCGTCGTTATTCGCCCCTCTCGATCTGGGGTTCACCACCCTCAAAAACCGCGTGCTGATGGGCTCAATGCACACCGGGCTGGAGGAGCGTCCGGACGGGGCTGAACGTCTGGCAGCCTTCTATGCCGAACGCGCGCGCCACGGGGTGGCGCTGATTGTCACCGGCGGCGTAGCCCCTTCCCCTTCCGGGGTGACGATGGAGGGCGGCGCGGTGTTGAATGATGCGTCACAACTGTCGCACCACCGCATTGTGACCGACGCGGTCCACCGCGAGGGCGGCAAAATCGCCCTGCAAATTCTGCATACCGGGCGCTACAGCTATCAACCGAACCTGGTTGCCCCCTCGGCTATTCAGGCGCCGATTAACCGCTTTACTCCTCACGCCCTTAGCCACGACGAGATCCTGGCGCTGATCGACGATTTTGCCCGCTGCGCCGCGCTGGCAAGGGAAGCAGGCTACGACGGCGTGGAGGTGATGGGCTCTGAAGGCTATCTGATTAACGAATTTCTCGCCGCACGCACCAACCAGCGCGACGACGAATGGGGTGGCGACTATGCCCGCCGCATGCGTTTTGCCGTGGAGGTGGTGCGCGCGGTGCGTGAACGTGCGGGTGCGGATTTTATTATCATCTTCCGCCTGTCGATGCTCGACCTGGTGGAAGGCGGCGGCACCTTCGACGAAACCGTGCAGCTGGCGCAGGCAATTGAAGCCGCCGGTGCCACCATTATCAACACCGGGATTGGCTGGCACGAAGCGCGCATCCCCACCATCGCCACGCCGGTGCCGCGTGCGGCGTTCAGCTGGGTAACGCGCAAGCTGAAAGGCAAAGTCTCCGTTCCGCTGGTAACAACGAACCGCATTAACGACCCGCAGGTGGCGGACGATGTGATCTCCCGCGGCGACGCCGATATGGTCTCGATGGCGCGTCCGTTCCTCGCGGATGCCGAACTGCTCTCCAAAGCGCAAAGCGGTCGTGCGGATGAGATCAACACCTGCATCGGCTGTAACCAGGCGTGTCTGGACCAGATCTTCGTCGGCAAAGTCACCTCCTGCCTCGTTAACCCCCGCGCCTGCCATGAAACCAAAATGCCGATCGTTCCGGCGGTCAATAAAAAACGCCTGGCCGTGGTGGGCGCTGGCCCCGCTGGGCTGGCGTTTGCGGTCAATGCCGCCTCGCGCGGGCACAGCGTGACGCTGTTTGATGCGCTGGCGGAGATCGGCGGGCAATTTACTATCGCCAGACAGATCCCCGGCAAAGAGGAGTTCTACGAAACGCTGCGCTATTACCGCCGGATGATCGAGGTGACGGGTGTCGATCTGCGGCTTAACCAGTTTGTCAGCGCGGCGGATCTGATCGGTTTCGACGAGGTGATCCTCGCGAGTGGGATCGCCCCGCGCACCCCTGCGATCGAGGGTATCGATCATCCGAAGGTATTGAGCTATCTGGACGTGCTACGCGACAAAGCACCGGTTGGCGAGAAGGTGGCGATTATCGGCTGCGGCGGGATCGGTTTTGATACCGCGATGTATTTAAGCCAGCCGGGCGAGGCCACCAGCCAGAACATCGCCGAGTTTTGCGTAGAATGGGGCATTGATACCAGCCTGAGCCAGTCCGGCGGATTACGGCCGGAAGGGCCGCAGCTGCCAAAAAGCCCGCGCCAGATCGTGATGCTCCAGCGTAAGGCCAGCAAGCCGGGTGAAGGGCTGGGCAAAACTACTGGCTGGATCCACCGCGCCACCCTCCTCTCGCGCGGGGTGAAGATGATCCCGGCGGTGAGCTACCAGAAGATCGACGACGACGGGCTGCATGTGCTGATCGGTGGTGAACCGCAGCTGCTGCGCGTGGATCATGTGATTTTGTGCGCCGGACAGGAGCCAAAGCGCGATCTGGCCGATCCGCTGCGCGAAGCGGGTAAAACGGTGCATTTGATCGGCGGGTGCGACGTGGCGATGGAGCTGGATGCGCGGCGGGCGATTGCGCAGGGCACCCAGCTTGCACTGGTTATTTAGCGACGACGCCCCAGCTTCACCGATTTCAGCACCACGAATTTGTTATTGGTGGCAATGGTGACGCAGTTGCCGAAAATCTTCTTCAGCTTGTGGAAGTATTCCAGGTGGCGGTTCGCCACGATATACAGCTCGCCGTTGATTTTCAGGCAGCGGCGCGCGTGGTGGAACATCTCCCACGCGACGTTATCCGTCAGGGCGTGCTTCTGGTGGAACGGCGGGTTACAGAATACCGCGTTGAAGCGGAAAGGCTCTACGCCCGACAGCGCGTTATTGATCATAAACTCGCAGCGATCCAGCGCTTCAGGCAGGTTAGTTTCCACGTTCAGACGGCTGGAGGCCACCGCCATTGGCGATTCGTCGCTGAACACCACGCTGGCCTCCGGGTTCTTCGCCAGCAGCGTCAGGCCAATCACGCCATTGCCGCAGCCCAGGTCGACAATCTCACCCTCAAGATTTTCCGGCAGATGTTCCATAAAGAAACGCGCCCCGATATCCAGACCGGTACGGGAAAAGACGTTCGCGTGGTTGTGGATGGTCCAGTCGGTACCTTCCAGTTTCCAGCTCAGCGTTTCTGGCGCGTCGGCCAGCGCCGGTGCGCTGAAGGTGCAGTTGATCAGGCGTGCTTTTTTCCAGGCAAGCGTCGTGGTGGTCGGGCCGAGGACCTTCTCGAACAGCTCCAGCGTCGAGGTGTGAATATCACGTGCTTTGGCACCCGCGATAATGCGGGTTTCTGGCGTGACGACTTTACGCAGCGCGCGCAGTTGCTGCTCCAGCAGCGCCATGGTTTTTGGCACCTTAATCAGCACCACGCCCGGCGCCTGCGGGTAGTCCGCGGTGCTGTCGAGGAACTTCACGCTGGACTCTTCGATGTCGTTATGGCGCAGGTTTTCACGCGTCGCCAGTTCGCTTAAGTAAGAATCGCCGATACTGTAAGGCGCATGTTCCGCCAGCGCGCAGGCCAGCGCGCCAAACGCGTCATTCAGGATCAGAACCGGGCCGCTGATTTCAGTCTCATCCAACTGTTGCAGCAGATATTCATCCGCCGCTTCCCACGCCTGAAGCGGGTTCACGTCGTCCGTTTCCGGGAAACGTTTAAGGTTGAGTGAACGGAAACCGTTGTCTAAGTGGCTCATCGGCCCTCCTGAATGGTAAAATTTGGCGTATCCCTGAAAAGGGTGCGTGAGTATACCCGTTTTCACACTATTTTGGGGTTTTGATGAACCAGCTGACTTATCTCCAGGGCTATCCGGAGCATTTACTTTCCCAGGTTCGTGACCTGATTGCCGCGGGAAAGCTCGGTGCGGTGCTGGAAAAACGCTACCCGGGCACGCATGATTTCGCGACTGACAAAGCCCTCTGGCAGTATACGCAGGATCTGAAAAACCAGTATCTTAAGAGCGCCCCGCCGATCAACAAGGTGATGTACGACAATAAGATCCATGTGCTGAAAAACGCGCTCGGCCTGCACACCGCCATCTCCCGCGTGCAGGGCGGCAAGCTGAAGGCTAAAGCGGAGATCCGCGTCGCGACCGTTTTCCGTAACGCGCCGGAAGCCTTTCTGCGGATGATCGTGGTGCACGAGCTGGCGCACCTGAAAGAGAAAGAGCACGACAAAGCCTTCTATTCCCTGTGCTGCCACATGGAGCCACAGTACCACCAGCTGGAGTTTGATACCCGGCTGTGGCTGACGCATTTATCGTTAAAGAGTAATGCGCAGTAGCGCACGCGAAATGTCATGATGACGTGCTACAGTGGTTTTAAGTTCCCTGCTACGGAGTACGTAAACGTTTATGATACGTTTCGCAGTCATCGGTACGAACTGGATCACGCGCCAGTTCGTCGACGCCGCCCACGAAACCGGCAAATATAAGCTCACCGCAGTCTATTCCCGCAGCCTTGAGCAGGCGCAGAGTTTTGCGAATGACTACCTGGTTGAACATCTGTTCACCTCGCTCGATGAGATGGCGCAAAGCGACGCCATTGACGCGGTCTATATTGCCAGCCCGAATTCTCTGCATTTCCCGCAAACGAAGCTGTTCCTCAGCCACAAAAAACACGTGATTTGCGAGAAGCCGCTGGCCTCGAATATTGAGGAAGTGGAAGCCGCCATTGCGCTTGCCCGGGAAAACCAGGTGGTGCTGTTTGAAGCGTTCAAAACCGCCAGCCTGCCGAACTTCCTGCTGTTGCAGCAGTCCCTGCCGAAAATTGGCAAAGTGCGTAAAGCCTTTATCAACTACTGCCAGTATTCCTCGCGCTACCAGCGCTACCTGGACGGCGAAAACCCGAACACCTTTAACCCGGCCTTCTCGAATGGCTCGATTATGGATATCGGTTTTTACTGCCTGGCCTCTGCGGTCGCCCTGTGGGGTGAACCGCACGGCGTAACGGCCACCGCCAGCCTGCTGGAGAGCGGCGTGGATGCACATGGCGTTGTGGTGCTGGACTACGGTGATTTCAGCGTGACGTTGCAGCACTCGAAGGTCAGTGACTCCGTACTGCCAAGCGAAATTCAGGGCGAAGACGGCTCGCTGGTGATCGAAAAAATCTCCGAATGCCAGAAGCTAAGCATCGTTCCCCGCGGCGGCAAAGCGCAGGAGCTGACGCAGCCTCAGCATATTAACACTATGCTCTATGAGGCAGAGGTCTTCGCCCGTCTGGTAGAAGACAACGAAGTGAACCACCCGGGGCTGGCAATCAGCCGCACCACGGCGAAGCTGCAAACGGAGATCCGCCGACAGACTGGCGTGATTTTCCCCGCAGACGGCGTGAATGTGGAAGCCGTCGCGTAAAGCTGTGTAATGAAATCGTGCAGACCATTGACGAAACCGATGGTCTGACATAATTTGTTACCTGCAAAGGGGAGTAACTTCTTCGCCGGTGGATCGTCATTACGATGCGTGCAAAACCGCATCCGGTCGCCGGGCAACCTTCGAGGTTGTAAGTGAGACCTTGCCGGAAGGCGAGGTCTATGCATAAAAAGCTAACGGCTATCGTCTTCTGACCATAGCCGTTTTTGTTTTTTATGTGTAAGGAAAATAGTATGCATTCTGTCGGCACTCCAATGCTGTGGGGCGGATTCGCGGTTGTCGTGCTCATCATGCTGGCGATCGACCTCTTTTTGCAGGGTCGTCGCGGCGAACACGGCATGAGCGTCAAGCAAGCCGCCGTCTGGTCGCTGGTATGGGTTACCCTCTCACTTCTTTTCTGCGCCGCCTTCTGGTGGTATCTGGCCTCAACCGAAGGCCGCGCGGTGGCCGATCCTCAGGCACTCGCCTTCCTCACCGGCTATCTGATTGAAAAAGCACTGGCGGTTGATAACGTCTTCGTCTGGCTGATGCTGTTCAGTTACTTCGCCGTGCCTGCGGCTCTGCAACGCCGCGTGCTGGTGTACGGCGTTCTGGGCGCTATTGTCCTGCGTACCATCATGATCTTCGCCGGTAGCTGGCTGATTACCCAGTTCGAATGGCTGTTGTATGTATTTGGTGCGTTCCTGCTGTTCACCGGGGTCAAAATGGCGCTGGCGAAAGAAGACGATACCGGTATCGGTGATAAGCCGTTGGTGAAGTGGTTCCGGGGTCATCTGCGCATGACGGACAAGATCGAGAGCGAGCATTTCTTCGTGCGTAAGAACGGCCTGCTGTTCGCCACCCCGCTGCTGCTGGTGCTGATTCTGGTCGAGCTGAGCGACGTGATTTTCGCGGTGGACAGTATCCCGGCTATCTTCGCAGTTACCACCGACCCGTTCATCGTTCTGACCTCGAACCTGTTCGCCATCCTCGGCCTGCGTGCGATGTACTTCCTGCTGGCAGGCGCGGCAGAGCGCTTCTCAATGCTGAAGTACGGCCTGTCGGTGATTCTGGTGTTTATCGGTATCAAGATGCTGATCGTCGATTTCTACCATATCCCGATCGCCATTTCGCTCGGCGTGGTGTTTGGCATTCTGCTGGTGACGCTGATTATCAATACCTGGGTTAACCGCCAGCACGATAAGAAGCAGCAGGTTTAGTGCAACGTTCGGTGCGGGCTGATGCCCTCACCCCACCCCTCTCCCACAGGGAGAGGGGGAAATGCAATGCAGGCCGGGTAAGCGTAGCGCCACCCGGCGCTTTCGTTAACCAATAGTTAAAAAACATGACGCAACACGTAAAATCCAGCATTTTACGCTTCCCTCCTTTCACGTATTCCCTATACTCGACCAGGCAAACATTTACTTACATCCGGAAATAAATGTGACTTAGAGCACATCCAGGATGGAACGCAATTTCACTCAGGAATAACGTATGAGCACACAATCACGCGGTCTGTTCGCGCGCCTGGCGCAGGGCAGTCTTGTAAAACAAATTCTGGTCGGGTTGGTACTGGGTATTCTGCTGGCCATGGTGTCGAAACCTGCCGCGGAGGCCACGGGACTGCTCGGGACGCTGTTTGTGGGCGCCCTGAAGGCCGTCGCCCCGGTACTGGTGCTGATGCTGGTGATGGCGTCGATTGCCAACCACCAGCACGGACAAAAAACCAACATTCGCCCTATTCTGTTCCTGTATCTGCTGGGAACCTTCTCTGCTGCCTTAACGGCCGTTGTGTTTAGCTTCCTGTTCCCGTCTACGCTGCACCTGACCAGCGCGGCCGGTGATATCACCCCGCCGTCCGGGATTGTGGAAGTCCTTCGCGGCCTGCTGATGAGCATGGTCTCTAACCCCATCACCGCACTGATGAGCGGAAACTACATTGGCATCCTGGTCTGGGCGATTGGTCTGGGCTTCGCGCTGCGTCATGGCAACGAGACCACGAAAAACCTGGTCAACGATTTGTCCAATGCCGTGACCTTCATGGTGAAGCTGGTGATTCGCTTTGCACCAGTCGGTATCTTTGGTCTGGTTTCTTCGACGCTGGCCACTACCGGTTTCGACGCACTGTGGGGCTACGCGCAGCTGCTGGTCGTCCTGGTCGGCTGTATGCTGCTGGTGGCGCTGGTGATCAACCCGCTGCTGGTGTTCTGGCAGATCCGCCGCAACCCGTATCCGCTGGTGCTGACTTGCCTGCGCGAGAGCGGCGTGTATGCCTTCTTTACCCGCAGCTCGGCGGCGAACATTCCGGTCAACATGGCGCTGGCGGAGAAGCTGAACCTGGATCGCGATACCTATTCCGTGTCGATCCCGCTGGGTGCGACCGTGAACATGGCGGGTGCGGCGATCACCATCACCGTGCTGACGCTGGCGGCGGTGCATACGCTGGGTATTCCGGTGGATCTGCCAACCGCGCTGCTGCTGAGCGTCGTTGCATCACTGTGTGCCTGTGGCGCATCCGGCGTGGCGGGCGGATCGCTGCTGCTGATCCCGCTGGCCTGTAACATGTTCGGTATCCCGAACGAGATTGCCATGCAGGTTGTCGCGGTCGGCTTCATTATCGGCGTATTGCAGGATTCCTGCGAGACTGCGCTGAACTCCTCTACCGACGTGCTGTTTACCGCCGCAGCCTGTCAGGCGGAAGATGCGCGTTTAGCGAAGAACGCCCTGCGCAGTTAAAAAGAAAAGCCCGGTGGCGGCTACGCCTTACCGGGCCTACAAGGTAAATGCAAAACGGCAACATGTGTTGCCGTTTTTAGTGTTTGCACCCTCTCCCTGTGGGAGAGGGCCGGGGTGAGGGCACCAGCCCGCACCCGACTTAAAGCGTCACACCACTCTTAAAGATCGCCAGCTCGCGGAAGTCGTTCTTCTCGTTACAGGTCTGCCTGCCGTTAGCAAACTCCACGATAGTATCCACGAACTCCGTCAGCAGCTGTGGCATCGCTTTGCCGTGGATCAGCTGGCCCGCGTCAAAGTCGATCCAGTGCTTTTTCTTCGCCGCCAGTTCGCTGTTAGTGGCGATTTTCACCGTTGGCACAAATCCGCCGTACGGCGTACCGCGTCCGGTACTGAACAGCACCATATGGCAGCCGGCTCCCGCCAGCGCGCTGGTGGCGACCGCATCGTTACCGGGCGCGCTCAGCAGGTTCAGACCGTGCGTTTTCAGGCGCTCGCCGTAGCGCAGAACGTCAACCACCTGGCTCGCGCCCGCTTTCTGGGTGCAGCCGAGGGATTTCTCCTCCAGCGTGGTGATTCCGCCCGCCTTGTTCCCCGGCGACGGGTTCTCGTAAATCGGCTGATTGTGGGCAATGAAGTACTGTTTGAAGTCGTTCACCATGGTGACGGTCTTCTCAAACGTCTCTTCGTCGCGACAGTGGCTCATCAGAATGCGCTCTGCGCCGAACATCTCCGGCACTTCGGTCAGCACCGTGGTGCCGCCGTTGGCAATCACGTAATCCGAGAAGCGGCCCAGCATCGGGTTAGCGGTAATGCCGGAAAGCCCGTCAGACCCGCCGCACTCCAGGCCAAACTTCAGTTCGCTCAGCTTGCCCGGCTCGCGCTTGTCGTGACGCATCACCTCGTACAGCTGGTGCAGTTGTTCAACGCCCGCTTCCACTTCGTCGTCCTGGTGCTGACACACCATAAAGTGCACGCGCTCAGGATCGAACTCGCCCAGCGTATCGCGGAAGGCGTCAACCTGATTGTTTTCACAGCCGAGGCCAATCACCAGCACCGCCCCCGCGTTCGGGTGGCGCACCATATTTTGCAGCATGGTGCGGGTATTGATGTGGTCGTCGCCCAGCTGGGAACAACCATAGGTGTGGCTGAACAGATGCACGCCGTCGGTGCCTTCAGCATTGTTAGTCTCTTTCAGGAAACGCGTCTGAATTTGACGCGCGATCCCGTTCACGCAGCCGACGGTCGGGAGGATCCACAGTTCATTGCGGATCCCCACCTCGCCGCTGGCGCGGCGGTAGATCTGCACCTCACGATCGGCCGCCTGTCCTTCTTCTGCCTGGAAGTCAGGTTGATAGCTGTACTCGTCCAGATCGCTGAGATTGGTGCGGGTATTGTGGGAATGAATGTATTCACCCGGCGCAATATCCGCCAGCGCATGACCGATGGGCAAACCGTACTTCACCACGTTCTCCCCTTTCGCGATGGGGATCAGGGCAAACTTATGTCCACGTCCAATGGCCTGGCGTAACGTCACCGACTGGTTGTCGAAGGTCACTTCCGTCCCTTCGGCTAAATCGGCCAGCGCGACGGCAACGTTATCCAGCGAATGGATTTTGATGTATTGCATATCAACCTCAAACGGCCTTAGTTCAGTTCAATGGCGAAGTAGTCACGCGCATTGTTAAAGCAGATGTTTCTCACCATTTCGCCCAGCAGCTGGATATCCGCTGGCGCTTCGCCCGCGTGCACCCAGCGGCCAATCATCTGGCACAGAATGCGGCGGAAATATTCATGGCGGGTATAGGAGAGGAAACTGCGGCTGTCGGTCAGCATGCCAACGAAGCGGCTCAACAGGCCGAGCTGCGCCAGCTGCGTCATCTGACGCTCCATGCCGTCTTTCTGATCGTTAAACCACCAGCCGGAACCGAACTGCATCTTGCCCGGCATCCCTTCGCCCTGGAAGTTGCCGATCATGGTGCCCAGCACTTCGTTATCGCGTGGGTTCAGGCAGTAAAGGATGGTTTTTGGCAGCAGGTTTTGCTCGTTCTGTTTGCTCAGCAGTTTTGACAGCTCTTCCGCCATCGGACGGTCGTTGATGGAGTCAAAGCCCACGTCCGCGCCCAGCAGTTTGAACTGACGCTGGTTGTTATTACGCAGCGCGCCGATGTGATACTGCTGAACCCAGCCGCGGCGGGCATATTCCGCACCGAGGAATACCAGTACCGCCGTTTTAAACTGCGCCACTTCGTGCTCACTCAGGGCTTCGCCGGAGAGACGACGCGCCAGAATGCTGTCCAGCTCAGCTTCGCTGGATTCCGCGAACAGCACTACGTCCAGCGCGTGGTCAGACACTTTACAGCCGTGTGCGGCAAAGTGATCCAGACGTTTGGTCAGCGCGGTTTGCAGATCGCCAAAGCGACGGATATCGGTGTCAGACACTTCCGCCAGCTTCGCCATGTAGTCGTTAAAGGTCGGCAGCTCGATGTTGAAGGCTTTATCCGGGCGCCAGCTTGGCAGCACTTTGATGTCAAACGTGCTGTCCTTCGCGACAACCGCGTGGTGCTCCAGAGAGTCGACAGGATCGTCGGTGGTGCCCACCATCTTCACGTTCATCTGCTTCATGATGCCGCGCGCCGAGAAGCTATCCTGCGCCAGCAGGTCGTTGCACTGATCCCAGATTTCATCCGCCGTGGCGGGAGAGAGCAGCTTGCCGGTGATACCAAACGGACGACGCAGTTCAAGGTGAGTCCAGTGGTATAACGGGTTACCGATGGTGTGGGGAACAGTAGCGGCCCAGGCGTCAAACTTCTCGCGATCGGTCGCGTCGCCGGTACACAGGCGCTCGGCCACGCCGTTGGTGCGCATTGCGCGCCACTTATAGTGGTCACCCTTCAGCCAGATATCATACAGGTTTTTGAAACGGTAATTTTCGGCAACCTGCTGCGGCGGTAAATGGCAGTGGTAGTCGAAAATCGGCTGGTCTTTTGCGTAGTCGTGGTACAGGCGGCGAGCAAATTCGGTATCTAACAGAAAATCGTCGGTCATAAACGGTGTCATTATCGTCTTCCTCATTACGGGAGCGTCAGAAAGCTTATGTTCAGATGCTGCAAAGTTATCACACCAATTTCCAGAGTCCGACGTTTTTTTCGTGAGTTAGATCAATAAACGTCGACAAATAAATTACCCTCAAAGGGGTAAACCCTCTCTCAGGCCGCGCCAGTTCTGGCTTTGCGCGTGCCGCATAATGTCCCTACAAAGATTCACACTTTTGTGATGTCACTCACCTTTTAAAGTTGTATGACAAGTTATCTTTTCGCCGTCGCAAACTATAAGCCGACGGAATGCATTACCGGTGTTTGATACATCGGATTTAACGGTACGGAAGCCGACTTAGCACGATTACTAATGGCAAGGTTCGGGCCGTTCCGGGACAGGTTCCCGGTTACGCCCCTCCCGTTACAGAACAGCTCCCGGCAACGGTTGAGTTGTTGCCGTGTCCCGACACGGAAATAACATAACGATGAGGTTTTACATGCGTAAAATTAAAGGGTTACGTTGGTACATGATCGCACTGGTGACGCTCGGCACCGTGCTGGGCTACCTGACACGTAACACCGTGGCAGCAGCGGCGCCAACGTTGATGGAAGAGTTACATATCTCCACGCAGCAATACTCTTACATCATTGCGGCTTACTCTGCCGCTTACACCGTAATGCAGCCTGTTGCAGGTTATGTTCTTGATATTCTGGGTACAAAAATTGGTTATGCCTTCTTCGCTGTAGCCTGGGCCGTCTTCTGTGGGGCGACCGCGCTGGCCGGCAGCTGGGGCGGACTGGCGCTGGCGCGTGGTGCGGTAGGTGCTGCCGAAGCGGCGATGATCCCCGCGGGTCTGAAAGCCAGCTCTGAATGGTTCCCGGCAAAAGAGCGTTCTATCGCTGTCGGTTACTTCAACGTGGGCTCCTCCATCGGGGCGATGATTGCTCCGCCACTGGTGGTGTGGGCGATTGTGATGCACAGCTGGCAGATGGCGTTCATCATCTCCGGTGTGCTGAGCTTTGCCTGGGCCATGGCGTGGCTGATTTTCTATAAACACCCGCGCGACCAGAAAAAGCTGTCTGACGAAGAACGTGACTACATTATTAATGGTCAGGAATCCCAGCATCAGACCGACAACGGCAAAAAGATGTCCGTCTGGCAGATCCTGGGCACCCGTCAGTTCTGGGGTATCGCCCTGCCACGCTTCCTGGCAGAACCGGCCTGGGGTACGTTTAACGCCTGGATCCCACTGTTCATGTTTAAAGTTTACGGCTTTAACCTGAAAGAGATCGCGATGTTCGCCTGGATGCCAATGCTGTTTGCAGACCTGGGCTGTATCGTCGGCGGCTACCTGCCACCGCTGTTCCAGCGCTGGTTTGGCGTGAACCTGATTGTGTCCCGTAAGATGGTGGTCACCATGGGCGCCCTGCTGATGATCGGCCCGGGTATGATCGGCCTGTTCACCAGCCCTTACGTGGCTATCGCCCTGCTGTGTATCGGGGGCTTTGCTCACCAGTCTCTGTCCGGTGCGCTGATTACGCTCTCGTCCGACGTGTTTGGTCGTAACGAAGTCGCCACCGCCAACGGCCTGACCGGGATGGCCGCCTGGACCGCAAGTACACTGTTTGCGCTGGTGGTCGGCGCGCTGGCGGATACGATTGGTTTCAGCCCACTGTTCGCGGTACTGGCTGTCTTCGACCTGTTGGGTGCGGTGGTTATCTGGACGGTGCTGAAAAGCAAATCCGCAGATGAACTTGCGAAAGAGTCCCTCGGGGGACCGGCGACGCAGAGTTAGCGTTGTTGTGCCGGGTGGCGGCTCCGCCTTACCCGGCCTACAAAATCCAATAAAATAGTAGGTCGGGTAAGCGTAGCGCCACCCGGCAAGAACGACGCAAAAGCCGCCTCCGGGCGGCTTTTTTGATGGCGAAATCTGGAGACTGGCACGCAAAAGTGGTATAACAAATCATTCGCCGTACCCTGCCTGGAGCGCATATGGAAATCACCGAATCACGTCGTTTATATCAACAACTTGCCGCCGAGCTGAAAGATCGCATCGAGCAAGGGGTCTATCTTGTCGGTGATAAACTTCCCGCTGAGCGTTTCATTGCGGATGAAAAAAGCGTCAGCCGCACGGTGGTCCGCGAAGCCATCATCATGCTGGAAGTGGAAGGGTATGTTGAGGTACGCAAAGGTTCCGGCATTCATGTGATTTCCAGCCAGGCGAAACACTCCCCCACCCCGGACGAAAGTCTGGAGTTTGCCAGCTACGGTCCGTTTGAGCTTCTCCAGGCTCGCCAGCTGATTGAAAGCAACATTGCGGAATTTGCTGCGACGCAGGTGACCAAGCAGGACATCATGAAGCTGATGGAAATCCAGGATCACGCGCGTAAAGAAAAATGTTTCCGCGATTCTGAATGGGACCTGCAATTCCACGTCCAGGTCGCCCTTGCGACTCAGAACACGGCGCTGGCGGCAATCGTTGAAAAAATGTGGACTCAGCGCGTTCACAACCCGTACTGGAAGAAATTGCACGATCATATTGATTCCCGCACGGTAGATAACTGGTGTGACGATCATGACCAGATTCTTAAGGCCCTGATTCGTAAAGATCCGCATGCGGCGAAACTGGCAATGTGGCAGCATCTGGAGAACACCAAACAGATGCTGTTTAATGAAACAAGTGATGACTTTGAATTTAACGCTGACCGCTATCTTTTTGCCGATAATCCGGTCGTTCACCTCGATACCGCGACCAATCTCGCAAAATAACGCCCCGAACTGCTGGCAGGCGCACCGCCGCGCCTTCCGGCCAGACAGGGTAAGAAAACCTCTATAGTGTCAGCCTTTGTAAAATTTCTCGCTCCCCTCCGTGGCTTACGCCAAAATCGTGTTTCCCCTCAAATTCTGTGACGCAGAACGTCGGGCTTTGTTACAATTGGATTCACTTCGTTATTTTGTAAGTTAGTGCTTGCTAACCAGCCAATTAACAGGGAACAGTGTTGGCCACACATCAATGTGTCCGCGAGCGACCATAATGAAATCATAACAATGTCGCCGTGCTGTATTTCCCGAATTACAGGCGTGACGTTAACCGATTTCCAGGAACACTGAATGGAACTTTTGACCCAACTACTGAACGCCCTCTGGGCTCAGGATTTCGAAACGCTGGCCAACCCGTCCATGATTGGCATGCTCTACTTTGTATTATTTATGATCCTGTTCCTTGAGAACGGTCTGCTGCCTGCTGCCTTTTTACCGGGCGACAGCCTGCTGGTGCTGGTCGGGGTGCTTTGTGCAAAAGGGGCGATGGCTTTCCCGCAAACGGTCCTGCTTTTAACCATTGCCGCCAGCCTGGGCTGCTGGGTGAGTTACATTCAGGGGCGATGGCTGGGTAACACGCGAATCGTTCAGAACTGGCTTTCGCACCTTCCGGCCCATTACCACCAGCGAGCGCACCACCTTTTCCATAAGCATGGGCTTTCCGCCTTGCTGATTGGCCGCTTTATCGCATTCGTACGCACCCTACTGCCCACCATTGCGGGCCTGTCCGGCCTGAGCAGCACGCGCTTCCAGTTCTTTAACTGGATGAGCGGCTTGCTGTGGGTGCTGATCCTGACCACGCTCGGCTACGCGCTGGGTAAAACGCCGGTCTTTATGAAATACGAAGACCAACTGATGTCTTGCCTGATGCTGCTGCCCGTCGTTCTGCTGGTGTTTGGCCTGGTCGGGTCCCTGGTCGTACTGTGGAAGAAGAAATACGGGGCCAGGGGTTAACGATGGTTATCTCCCCGCTCGCGCTGCGCCGCTTCTCTTACGCCATCGTCGCGCTGATGATGTTCAGCGCTCTTATCCTGCTGTGGTCTGCGCTACAGCATCAGGAGTCGACGCTGGCTATCCGTCCTGTGAGCCAGGGAACCAGCGTGCCGGATGGTTTTTCCATCTGGCATCATCTCGACGCAAACGGGATCCGCTTTAAGAGCATCACGCCGCAAGACGATGTGCTGCTGATAAAATTTGACTCCAGTGCGCAAAGCGCCGCGGCGAAAGCCGTGCTGGACCGCACGCTGCCGCAGGGTTACATCATTGCGCAACAGGATGATGACAGCCACGTCGCCTCCTGGATGTCACGGTTACGCGACACGTCGCATCGATTTGGTTAACGACTAATATTCCGAATATTTTCACCTACTTTGGTGAAACTCCCGTTTACTTACTATGCTTAAGTACGCGGAGCACCCCTCAAATGTTCTCCGCTTAGTTCTGGAACACGGCTTACGCCGTAACACAATGGAAGGTTTCTATAATGAAATACCGCATCACCCTGGCTCTGGCCCTTTTTTCTTTAAGCACAGCTTCCTTCGCTATGTCTCTTTGTCAGGAGAAAGAACAGGATATCCAACGCGAAATCAGTTATGCCGAAAAGCATAACAATCAGCACCGGATCGACGGACTGAAAAAAGCGTTGAGCGAAGTGAAAGACAACTGTACGGACAGCAAGCTGCGTGCCGATCATCAGGAAAAAATCGCTGAACAGAAGGACGAGATAGCCGAGCGCCGTCAAGACCTGCAAGAAGCGAAAGAGAAAGGTGATGCGGAAAAAATTGCCAAGCGCGAGAGGAAGTTGCAAGAGGCGCAGGACGAACTGAAAGCGCTGGAAGCTCGCGATTATTGAGTTAACGGAAATCTCAACAGGAGAGAATCATGTCAAAAGATACAACTTCAGAAAATCTGCGCGCTGAACTGAAATCCCTGGCGGACACCCTGGAAGAGGTGCTGAACTCTTCTGCCGATAAATCGAAAGAAGAAGTCAGCAAACTGCGCAGCAAAGCGGAGCAGGCACTGAAAGAGAGCCGTTACCGTCTGGGTGAAACCGGTGATGCGCTGGCGAAACAGACCCGCGAAGCGGCTGCGCGCGCAGACGAATATGTACGTGATAATCCATGGACGGGTGTGGGTATTGGCGCCGCAGTGGGTGTGGTGCTGGGTGTCCTGCTGACGCGTCGTTGATTATGGAAGATCCACGTCACGCACAAGGGCCTGCTAAAAACGTCCTCGGCATTGGCCAGCGTATTCTTACGACGCTGGTCGGGATTGCCGAAACGCGCGTCCGGCTTGCGGTAGTGGAGCTGGAAGAGGAGAAAGCCAACCTCTTCCAGATGCTGCTCATGCTTGGGCTTACGATGCTCTTTGCCGCGTTTGGTCTGATGAGCCTGATGGTGTTAATCATCTGGGCTATCGATCCACAGTATCGTCTGAACGCGATGATTGCGACTACCGTGGTTCTGCTGGTGGCGGCGCTGATAGGCGGTATCTGGACCCTGCATAAAGCGCGCACGTCGACCTTCCTGCGTCATACGCGCCAGGAGCTGGCCAACGACCGCGCCCTGCTGGAGGATGATAAGTCGTGAGCGACAAAGCCGAACGTCAAAAGCGGAAAGCGTATCTGTTGAGCCAAATCCAGCAGCAGCGACTGGATCTGTCTGCCAGCCGTCGCGACTGGGTTGAAGCCACGCATCGGTTTGACCGCGGCTGGAACACGGTCCTGAGCCTGCGTTCATGGGCGCTGGTCGGCAGCAGCGTGATGGCGATCTGGTCGGTTCGGCATCCTAACATGCTGATCCGCTGGGCACGTCGCGGCTTTGGCGCCTGGAGCGCCTGGCGTCTGGTGAAAACCACGCTGCGACAGCAGCAGTTGCGGTGAAAAAAGCAAAACGGTAACCCTGGTTACCGTTTTTTGTTTTTGCCCCCTCTCCCTGTGGGAGAGGGATGGGGTGAGGGCACCAGCCCGCACGCTCCCTTACTCAATATCTTTGAAGAAGATTAACAGTTTTCCTTGCTAACAATTGCCATCCGCCCCGTTTACACTCCTCTCCATCGACAGCAAAGACGCGGTATCTACCCGAATTTGCACGCAAATAACGTTTAGCCGCTGATGTGGTTTCCTGGAGAGTAAAATGAAAAAATTAGAAGATGTTGGTGTACTGGTAGCGCGTATTCTGATGCCAATTCTGTTCATCACCGCAGGCTGGGGCAAAATTACCGGCTATGCGGGCACTCAGCAGTATATGGAAGCGATGGGCGTGCCGGGGTTCCTGCTGCCACTGACCATTCTGCTTGAGTTCGGCGGCGGCCTGGCAGTGCTGTTCGGTTTCCTGACACGCACCACGGCGCTGTTCACCGCAGGCTTTACCCTGCTGACCGCGTTCATCTTCCACAGCAACTTTGCGGAAGGCGTGAACTCCCTGATGTTCATGAAAAACCTGACCATCGCGGGTGGCTTCCTGCTGCTGGCTATCACGGGCCCGGGCGCCTACAGCATCGACCGTCTTCTGAATAAGAAGTGGTAAGCACGCTATACTGATTACATTCAAAGCGAGGAGACATCTCCTCGCTTTTGCTATCTGACGGAGGAGAAAAAAATGGGACAACTCGTAGACGGCGTCTGGCAGGATGTCTGGTATGACACCAAATCCACCGGTGGACGCTTTAAGCGCTCTGTTTCGGCCTTCCGTAACTGGCTGACCGCCGACGGCGCACCCGGCCCGAGCGGCGAAGGCGGCTTCGCGGCGGAGAAAGATCGTTATCATCTGTACGTTTCTCTCGCCTGTCCGTGGGCGCACCGCACGCTGATTGTGCGCAAGCTTAAAGGCCTCGAATCGTTAATTCCGGTTTCGGTGGTCAACCCGCTGATGCTGGAAAACGGCTGGACGTTCGACAGTGACTTCCCTGCCGCGACGGGTGATGAGCTTTATCATCACGATTTCCTGTATCAGCTCTATCTGCGCGCCGATCCGCACTACACCGGACGCGTAACGGTGCCGGTGCTGTGGGACAAGAAAAACCAGACGATCGTCAGCAATGAATCCGCTGAAATCATTCGCATGTTCAATACCGCGTTTGACGCGCACGGCGCCCGCGCCGGGGATTACTACCCGGTTGAGCTGCGCGAGAAAATTGACGAGCTGAACGGCTGGATCTACGACAACGTCAACAACGGCGTCTATAAAGCGGGCTTTGCCACCAGTCAGGAAGCGTACGACGAAGCGGTCGGCAACGTGTTTGGATCCCTGGAGCGCCTGGAGCAGATCCTCGGCCAGCATCGTTATTTAACGGGCGATCGCCTCACCGAAGCAGACATCCGCCTGTGGACGACGCTGATCCGCTTCGATCCGGTGTATGTCACCCACTTCAAGTGCGACAAGCATCGCATCAGCGATTATCTGAACCTGCACGGTTTCCTGCGCGACATCTATCAGATGCCGGGGATTGCGGAGACGGTCAATTTTGACCATATTCGCACCCATTATTTCCGCAGTCATAAGACCATCAACCCAACGGGCATTATCTCCATTGGCCCGTGGCAGGACCTGGATGAACCGCACGGGCGCGACGTGCGTTTCGGATAATTATTTAGGGAATCAATTGATTCCCTTTTTTAATTCACAGCATACATCTATCCTTACCTCGATCGCTTAGAAAACAAGTGATTGACTGATTAAGAGGCAAGGAAAAATGGACTGGTATTTAAAGGTACTGCGCAACTATTTTGGTTTTGGTGGCCGTGCCCGCCGTAAAGAGTACTGGATGTTCGTTCTGGTGAACTTCGTCTTGATTATGGTGCTGGGCATTGTGGACAAGATCCTCGGCTGGGAACGCGAGGGGGGTGAAGGCATTCTCACCACCATTTATGGTGTGTTAGTTCTGCTGCCTTCATGGGCCGTACTGTTTCGTCGTCTCCACGACACCGATCGTTCGGCGTGGTGGCTGCTGTTGCTGTTGATCCCGCTTATCGGCTGGATCGTGATTTTGATTTTCAACTGTCAGAGCGGAACGCCGGGCGAAAACCGCTTTGGTCCGGATCCTAAGGCAAGCGCGTAAATTCTGCCCGGTGGCGCTTACGCTTACCGGGCCTACGCTTATTTGTTGTGGTGGGCAAAGAGCTTGGGAATTTCACGCAAACACCACGATTTGGCTTCGCCCATGCTGTCGCGACGCCACGCCATAATAATATCCACTTCGCTGGTGTATTCCGGGCTGACGACGCGCAACCGCCCTTCTGCAATGTCCTTTTCGACAAACGGGTACGGCATAGTCGCCACGCCCAGCCCCGCCAGGAGCGCCTGTCGCTTATCTTCCAGCGACGTTACCGTCAGTCGCGGCTGTTTATCCAGCAACTGTACCGTTAACACCGGGCGTTCTCGGGCGGTATCCGCGACCGCCACGCCGCGGTATTTCACGCGCGTGACCTCAGAGAGCGGCTCCGGCTCCTGATGGATAGGGTGATCCGGCGCGGCGACGTAGACGTTCATCACGCTGTAGAGCTTGCGCGAATTGATTTCTGACGATGAGCGGAAATGCATGTCTGGCGCAATCACGATATCCGCCCTGCCCGTCTCAAGACGCTCCCACGCCCCGGCCAGCACCTCGGTGATGATCGACAGCTGGGTATTGGCTTTCGCGGCCAGTCTGTCCACCAGCGGAAACAGCGCTTCGGTGGGCACCAGCGCTTCGGTCACTAACGTCAGATGGGTTTCCCAGCCGCGGGCCAGCGCTTCGGCATCGGTCGTCAGCTTATCCGCTGCTTCCAGCAATACGCGGCCGCGCTCCAGCAGCATCCGCCCAACGTTGGTGAATTTTGTTCGATGACCGGAGCGATCGAAGAGCACAACATCCAGCTCCTCTTCCAGCTTTTGCATGGTGTAGCTCAGCGCAGACGGAACGCGCCCCAGTTCATCTGCCGCCGCGGCAAAACTGCCGCGCCTGTCAATCGCGTCCATGACGCGAAGCGCCTCAAGCGTCAATGCTCTCTCTTTAGCCATCTCGTTCTCATTCAGGAAATTTGAACATACCAGGCAGAATATCTGGCTAACAATGCAGCGTCCATACCTTTACCATTGATTTAGTGTAAAGAGAGGTCAAGTTTATGATTACGACAAGAACAGCGAAACAGTGCGGACAAGCCGATTTCGGTTGGTTGCAGGCCCGCTACACCTTTTCCTTTGGACACTACTTTGACCCTAAACTCCTCGGTTACGCTTCACTGCGTGTATTGAATCAGGAAGTGCTCGCCCCGGGCGCGTCCTTCCAGCCGCGCACGTACCCGAAAGTCGATATCCTGAACCTGATCCTGGAAGGCGAGGCAGAATACCGCGATAGCGAGGGCAATCATGTCCAGGCGAAGGCTGGCGAGGCGCTGTTAATTTCTACTCAGCCAGGTATTAGCTACAGTGAGCATAACCTCAGCAAAGATAAAACGCTGACCCGCATGCAGCTGTGGCTGGATGCCTGTCCGGAGCGGGAAAATCCGCTGGTGCAAAAGATCGATCTGAAGGGCGATCAACAGCAGCTGATTGCCTCGCCAGACGGCAGCAAAGGCAGCTTGCAGTTGCGCCAGCAGGTGTGGCTGCATCATATCGAACTGAAAAAAGGTGAACAGGCGAGCTTCCAGCTTCATGGCCCGCGTGCCTATTTGCAGTCCATTCACGGAACGGTGCATGCGGTCACGCATACGGAAGAGAAAGAAGCGCTCACCTGCGGTGACGGGGCGTTTATTCGTGACGAAGCGAATATCACTCTGGTTGCCGATACGCCGCTGCGCGCGCTGTTGATTGATTTGCCGGTTTAAGATCAACACGCCCCTCGCTCGATCGGTTCCCTCTCCCTATGGGAGAGGGTTAGGGTGAGGGGTAACGGGTTGGATTAAATCACAACACCTTACTCGCCATAATCTCAATGATCTGCCGGTCCGTCGCCTGCATTGAGCGGCACGCCAGGGCGCACAGGTTAGAGATCGACTGTTCCACGTCGTGCGCCACAATCCCCTCGTTACCCGTCACGGCAGTATCATCCAGCGCCATCATCACGGCTTTCCAGGCGCTGGTGACGCTGGTCGAGACCTTCATTGCACAGCTGTTAGAAGCCCCATCGCAGATCATCCCGCTCACGTCGCCGATCATACTGCCGATCGCCATGGCAATGGTCTGGTAAGATCCGCCCATCAGCCACGCCATCCCCGCCGCTGCCCCCATTCCGGCGGTTGTCGCCGCGCACAACGCGGACAAGCGCGGAAGCTGGTAATGGATATAGATAGCCGACAGATGCGAGAGCATCAGCGCCCGCGCCAGCCGTTCGTCATCAGCCTGAACGTGCTCAGCCACCACCACTACCGGCATGGTGGCGGTGATGCCCTGATTCCCGGAACCCGAGTTGCTCATCGCTGGCAGCGTCGCGCCTCCCATGCGGGCATCCGAGGCTGCGCTGGTGCGGATAATAATGTCTGAACCCAGATCCTGCGCCATCCAGCCGCGTGCGCGCTGTTTATTGAGCGTCGCGCCAATATGCAGCCCCCAGTTGCCACGCAAACCTTCGCGGGAGAGCGCATCGTTCAGCCGCCCCGCATCGAGGATAAAGCGGATCGCGTCGAACGGCACCTGCTCCACAAACTCAAGGATCTGTGACAGCGTGGTGGTCGAGAGCACCGCCAGCGGATCGTCGTTGTTCTGGCTCTGACGATCGTCAAGCCTGAAGCACGTTTCGCCCTGACAAACTACCTCCACCACGCGAGTATGCCCGCCAGCGATGGTCACCATCGCCGAGGATTCACCGGCGTAAACGCAGGCGCGTGAATAAAGGATCTCATCGCACGGCTCCTGCAATTTTACCTGCACCAGACCCGCGTTCAGCAGTGCTTTGGCGCGCGTTAGCGCCTCGGCCGACGCGTCTTTCAACACCTCCAGCCCGGCGTGTGCATTACCGCCTGTCGCCCCCAGCGCGGCCGCGATGGGTAAACCGACCATACCGGTGCCGGGCACCGTTACGCCAAGCCCGTTTTTCATCAGGTTCGGCGATACCCACGCCTCGATACGCGTTACCTCACCGGAAAGCTGTCCGGCAGCCATCGCACACGCCAGCGCCAGCGAGACGGGTTCGGTACAGCCCAGCGCAGGCTTTACCTCTTCCTGCACGGCGCGAATAAAATGGTTCCATAAAGGATTAATTTGCTCAGACATCGTTACGACCTTATTTAACCTCATGAGAAGGCGAGGAAAGGAGAAACACAAAGCAGCAGCCCGGTAATTACGATAATTACCAGCGATACGCCTTTATATTTATGAAGTGCGGGCACTTTGTAGACCAGCCACGCCGGAATTAAGCAGCCCACCATCCCGAAAATAGGGCTACAGATGGAGGTGAAGCTCAGCACCGGCGCGTTTAATACAATCGCGCTCCAGGCCAGTAGGATGGCGAACAGCATAATTCCGCGCTGGACGGCATTTTCATTGATTTTTTCCGCCGGCATTTTGCGGCGCAGGATGTTCATCACGATGCCCTGCGTCGCCTCACGAAAGCCGAGATAGACGCCAAAGAACGCGGTCATCACGGCGAAAATGTTGAGGATCACGCTGACGATTTTGACCCAGCCCGCACCGTCACCGCTGATGAACTGTGCTGCGATTGCCAGGGCGGAAATATTCTGCTCGTAGGCTTTTACCGCCTCGTCGTGCCCCATCGCCAGCGTGAAGGAGACCGCGTAGAAAAAGACCGTCACAAACAGCACGCCAAAGGCGATATTCATTGCCCGCAGCGCTTTATGACGCGCCACCTCTACGGATTTTTCCCGTGAACGATAGGAAATCACCATCGGGCTTAAAGTCTGAATAAACAGAATGGAGGTTAAGGTGAAAGGCAGCGTAATAATGGCGTTTTTAATCAGCAGCCCCATCGGCGGCAGCATACCGACGTTGGCTAAATGCCAGAGGCCAATCATCGAAAGACCCAGCGCCGCCACTACAAATAATTTGGTCAGCACCATCAGGCTGGAGACTTTAAACAGCAGTTTTTCTCCGCGCGACGAGATGGCGACCAGAATGCAGATCAGGAATAAGCCGTAGAACGGATTTTCCGACAGCAAACCGTCGGTTACGCCGAAGGTGTGCAAATAGGAGGCGCTGTCGTTGGTGATAGCCGTGGAATAGACAAACATCCAGATCACCAGCATCACGAAATAAAGCGCACCCAATAAGATGCCCCAGTTTTTACCTAAATAACCGCTAATGACGCTCGGGTAATCTTTGCATTCCGGTGATTCCGCCAGCGTATTAATAAACAGGCGCTGGAACAGGTACATAGCCGGATAACCAATTATCGACGAGAGTAAAAACACCCACAGCCCCATTAACCCGACCTGCACCGGAAGAAAAACGATGCCCGCGCCGATAGCCATCCCGATACTCATGATGACCCAGCCCGTATCGGTGCTGTCAAATTTGATCGCCTCTCGCCATTCGCTTTCGCTCATTCCCGCCCGCCTTGCCGCAGGGGAATCACTCACAATCACACTGCTGTTTGTTGCCATATTCATTGGGCACTCGCTTATTTTGTAGGGTAACTGGTTGTTTTTATAAGATTCCGATCGCCAGCGATTGCGAGTCAGAAGGTGCAGGTGTGAGTTATTGATATGGGGAGATCATATCCGGAGAGCTGGAGAAAAAAGTCACAAGTTTTATAGGGATTTCATAAGGCGCGAGGAAAATATTACTTCTGAACAGTAGAAAAGAGAGTGAGTTTTCTAAAATCGACCGAGTTCACAAAATTAAAAGCCTCCTCATTAGAGGAGGCTGAAGATGGAGCATGCATTACATCGCCTGCGTAAACGTCCTCGAAATCACATCCTGCTGCTGCTCGCGCGTCAGAGCATTAAACCGCACCGCATAGCCTGAAACGCGGATCGTCAGGTTCGGATAGTTCTCCGGATGGGCGATGGCATCCAGCAGCATCTCCCTGTTCATCACGTTGACGTTCAGGTGCTGACCGCCCTCAATGGTCGCTTCGTGGTGGAAGTATCCGTCCAGCAGCCCGACAAGGTTGGTTTTGCGCACCGGCTCGTCCTTGCCCAGTGCCTGCGGCACGATGGAGAAGGTGTAGGAAATCCCGTCTTTGGCATAGGTGAACGGCAGCTTGGCGACCGAGGTTAACGACGCCACCGCCCCTTTTCTGTCGCGCCCGTGCATCGGGTTGGCGCCAGGCGCAAACGGCGTGCCGCCGCGACGTCCGTCCGGCGTGTTGCCGGTCTTCTGGCCGTAAACCACGTTGGAGGTAATAGTCAGGATCGACTGAGTCGGCACCGCGTTGCGATACGTCGGCAGCGCCTGGATCTTCTTCATAAATCGCTCCACCAGGTCGCAGGCGATGCTGTCCACGCGATCGTCATTATTGCCGTACTGCGGATAGTCCCCTTCTATGACGAAGTCCACCGCCAGGCCGGTGTGGTCGCGCACTGGTTTCACCGTGGCGTATTTAATCGCCGACAGGGAATCCGCCGCCACCGACAGCCCGGCAATGCCGCAGGCCATGGTGCGATAGACGTCACGATCGTGCAGCGCCATCAGCGACGCTTCGTAGCTGTACTTATCATGCATGTAGTGAATGAGATTCAGCGCGCTGATGTACTGCACCGCCAGCCAGTCCATGAAGTGATCGAGGCTCGCCATTACGGTGTCGTAATCCAGTACCTCATCCAGCAGCGGCTCGGTTTTCGGACCGACCTGGATCTTCAGCTTCTCATCCACCCCGCCGTTGATTGCGTACAGCAGCGTTTTCGCAAGGTTGGCGCGTGCGCCGAAGAACTGCATCTGCTTGCCGATCACCATCGGGCTGACGCAGCAGGCAATGGCGTAGTCGTCGCTGTTGAAGTCGGTGCGCATCAGATCGTCGTTCTCGTATTGCAGCGAGGAGGTGACGATCGACACCTGTGCGGCGTATTTCTTGAACGCGATCGGCAGTTTTTCGGACCAGAGGATCGTCAGGTTTGGCTCCGGCGCAGGCCCCATGGTGTGCAGGGTATGCAGGTAGCGGAAGCTGTTTTTAGTCACCAGCGTGCGCCCGTCCAGCCCCATGCCGCCAATCACTTCCGTGGCCCAGATCGGATCGCCGGAGAAGAGCGTGTCGAACTCCGGCGTGCGCAGGAAGCGCACCATGCGGATCTTCATGATGAAGTGGTCGATCAGCTCCTGGGCCTGCACCTCATTCAGCCTTCCTGCCTGCATGTCGCGTTCAATGTAGATATCGAGGAACGAGGCCGTGCGCCCCAGCGACATCGCCCCGCCGTTCTGGGATTTCACTGCGGCAAGGTAGGCAAAGTAGACCCACTGCACCGCTTCCTGCGCATTCATCGCCGGACGTGAAATATCAAAGCCATAGTTCGTCGCCATCTGCTGGATCTGCAGCAGCGCACGTTTATGCTCCGCCAGCTCCTCGCGCAGGCGGATCGTGGCCTCCAGTTCTTCTCCGCGCTCCAGTTTCCCCTGGAGATCGGCGAACTGAAGTTCACGCTCGCGCACCAGATAGCTGATGCCGTACAGCGCCACGCGGCGGTAGTCGCCGATGATGCGTCCGCGCCCGTAGCCGTCCGGCAGACCGGTCAGTACCCCCGATTTGCGGCAGCGCATCATCTCCGGGGAGTAAACGTCAAACACGCCCTGGTTGTGGGTTTTGCGCAGGTCTGTGAAGAGATATTCAAACTGCGGATCCATCTCGCGACCGTAGGCTTCGAACGAGCTGCGGATCATGTTGATCCCGCCGTACGGATGCAGGGCGCGCTTGAGCGGCTTGTCGGTTTGCAGGCCGACGATCGTCTCCAGCTCCTGATCAATATAGCCCGGCCCGTGCGCGGTAATGGTAGTGGCGATGTTGGTGTCGAAATCCACCGGAGCGTGGGTGGCATTCTCCTGACGAATGCCGACCATCACCTTCTGCCACAGCGCCGTCGTTGCTGGCGTCGCCTGCGCGAGGAAAGCTTCATCGCCTTCATAAGGGGTGTAGTTATGCTGAATAAAATCGCGCACGTTGATGGCGTTTTTCCATTCTTCACCACGAAACCCGGCCCATGCGTCGCTGTAGGGCGCGACGCCCGTATCGATTGTTACTTTCATCAGATTCTCGCTTTATCAGGCGTAAGCCGCAGCCGGAGTAACCTTCCCAAGACGGAGGGCGTCCAGCGCGATCATTTTTTCTTCATTGGTAGGGATCACCGCGCAGGCCGCGCGGGACGACTCGGTGGAGATCACGCGCTCGCCCGCGCTGCCCGGCAGGGCATTTTTGGACTCGTCGAGGATGATGCCAAACACCTTCAGATGCTCCGCCACCAGCGCGCGGATAAGCACGGAGTTCTCACCGATCCCGCCGGTAAACACCACGCCATCCAGACGGTGCAGGGACGCGGCATGACCGGCGATATGCCGCGCAATCCGGTGGACAAAGGTCTTTATTGCCAGCCGCGCCCGCTCGTTGCCGTCATGCCAGGCTTTCTCCAGCGCGCGCAAATCGGAGGAGATACCGGAGATCCCCAGCAGCCCGGACTCTTTGTTGACCACGCGCTCCAGATCCTCGAACGACTGGCCGGTCTGCCGGGCAATCCACGCCATCGCGCCAAAATCCACGTCTCCGCAGCGCGTGCCCATCACCAGTCCTTCAAGCGGCGTCATCCCCATGGACGTGTCCACGCTTACGCCGTTACGCACCGCGCAGATGGACGCCCCGTTGCCGAGATGGGCAATTACCAGGCCGCTGTCATCGGGAGAGAGCCCGAAAAGCGCGTGCGCCTGCGCCGACACATAGCGGTGAGAGGTGCCATGGAAACCGTAGCGGCGCACGCCCAGCTCTTCAAAATAGCGGTACGGCAAGCCGTACAGATACGCCTGCGGCGGCATGGTCTGGTGGAAGCTGGTATCAAATACCGCCACCTGCTGCACGCCGGGGAACAGGCGCTCGGCGGCTTCCACGCCGCTCAGGTTGGCGTAGTTATGCAGCGGCGCCAGCGGGGAGACCTGGCGGATCTGCGCCATCACCTCTTCCGTGATCAGGGTCGACTCGCTGAAGAGGTCACCGCCGTGGGCAATGCGATGGCCAATCAAAGCCACGCTGCCCATCAGGTTGCGTTTCTCCAGCTCAAGGGCGATGGCGGCCAGCGCCCCTTCGTAGTCCTGGTGAGCCAGTCTGACCGGCTCACCCCCATTCACGGAAATAAAGGCTTTTTCTGTGTTGATGCCGTCCGCAATGCCCGTCATCAGGGCATCGCAGCTTGCGGCGTCCAGCACCGAGAACTTAACAGAGGACGATCCGCAGTTAATGACCAGTACTACCGGAAACTCAATCATGGTATGGCTCCGCTCTTCCTGAGCTTTGGTTTAAAACAGTTTGTACACGATGTTCAGAATGGTCAGCAGACCGACCACGGTTACGAAGATGTTCTCGGTCCGGCCTTTGTATTTCGCCAGCGCCGGTGCCTTGCGGATGGCGTACATCGGCAGCAGGCACAGCAGAGAGGCGATAATTGGCGCGCCCATGGCTTCAATGAGGTCCAGAATGTTCGGGTTGGCGTAGGCCACAATCCAGGTGGATCCCATGATGAAGACCATGCTGATGGTGTTCAGCTTGCCGACGGAGACGTTCTTCTTGTCGCCCTTGTAGCCGAACTTGATGATCAGGCCGTTCAGCCCCTCCAGCGTGCCCAGATAGTGGCCGAAGAAGGATTTAAAGATAGCGACCAGCGCGATGATGGACGCGCCGTACTCCAGCACGGTGGCGAACGTGGATTTACTGCCTGACATCGAGGCAAAGTGGTTCGCCAGGTAAGAGAGCACCGGAATGTTCTGCGCTTTGGCGTCCGCCATGTTCTGCGGAGAGAGTGTAAACAGGCAGCTAAAGGCGAAGAACATCAC
Organism: Enterobacter cloacae complex sp. SHL022; assembly: GCF_049237785.1. Classification (NCBI taxonomy): domain Bacteria; kingdom Pseudomonadati; phylum Pseudomonadota; class Gammaproteobacteria; order Enterobacterales; family Enterobacteriaceae; genus Enterobacter; species Enterobacter cloacae complex sp. SHL022. The sequence goes on from NZ_JBMKJH010000002.1 coordinate 552,361, forward strand.
CACCGCCACCATCAGCAGGCTGGCGCGACCGATGATTTTGGAACATTTCTGCTCGGTAAACTCTTTCCCGAACTCCGGTTCGTACTCTTCGCGCTTGGAGACCACAAACGAGGAGACGATAGGCGAGAAGTTGAAGGAGAAGACCATGATGGAGATCCCCAGCCACACCGTGACCAGAATGCCGTCATGACCGGTGAAGGCGATATCGCTCAGGTTAACCTGGTCGATCACCGCCGAGTTCCAGTACGGGATCAGCGAGAGAGAAATCAACACCAGGCTGGCGATGAACGGGAACACCAGGTAGCTCATCACTTTCACCATCAGGTCTTTACCGAACCAGATAACAAAGGCCATCAGCAGCAGCAGGAACAGCGCCACCACGCCGCGGTTCAGGGCGGGCATCTGGAGCTGGTTTTCCCAGAAGGTCATAAAGGTGTTGGTAATGGTGACGCCGTAAATCCACAGCAGCGGGCAAATGGCAAAGAAGTAGAGGAAGGTGATTACCACCCCGCCGGTCTTACCAAAATGCTCCTCCACCGTTTCGGTGATGTTGCCGGAGACGTTACTGCCGGACAAACACAGACGCGCCAGCGCGCGGTGGCAGTAAAAGGCAATCGGGAACGCGAGTACCAGCATCAGCAGGATGGGGATCAAGCCGCCAAAGCCTGCACGGATAGGGAAGAACAGCACGCCTGCGCCAATGGCGGTACCAAACAGGCCGAGCGTCCAGGTGGTATCAGATTTACGCCAGGAGGACGTTTTTGTCTGGCCAACGATAATGCTTTCTGTGTTGCTCATAAGTCATCCTTTATGCGTCAACGAAGCCGGTAATTTGGGAAACACGGGAGAGATCGATATTGCCGCCGGAAATAATGCAGACGGTTTTACGGCCCTGGATATAGTGGTCCAGCTTGCCGCTTAATAACGCCGCGCACGCCAGTGCGCCAGCACCTTCCGTGACCACTTTATTTCGCTGAATAAGCGCGATCATGCTGTTGCGAATCTCGTCTTCGCTGACCAGCACAATGTCATCGACTAATTCACGAACAATTTCGAAGGTTAAATTACCCGGGCGAGACACATCGCAACCGTCTGCTAATGTGCCGGTAATGCGGTGGTTCGTTATTTCACCGGCCTGATACGATGCCGCCATTCCGTGCACGTTTTCAGACTGCACGCCGATAATATTGATAGTTGGGTTGATGGATTTAATTGCTGTCGCAATACCGGCAATTAAACCGCCGCCGCCGATGGGGACAATCACGTTATCCACGTCATATAAATCTTCGAGGATCTCCAGGCCGATGGTGCCCTGACCGGCGATCACTTTCGGATCGTCGTAAGGCGGGATAAAAATGCGCCCTTCCATCTCGACTATTTCGCTCACTTTGGCGATGGTGTCGTTAAAGTTCTCGCCGTGTAGCACCACTTCGGCAGAGTAGTCGCGCGTGGCGGCAACCTTGGATTTCGGCGCGCCCATCGGCATCACTACTTTGCCGTCGATGCCGAGCATGGCGCAGGAGAGAGAGACCCCCTGCGCGTGGTTCCCTGCGGAACAGGCCACCACGCCCTTGCGTTTTTCCGCATCGGTCAGCGAGCTTAATTTATTAAACGCCCCACGTATTTTAAACGAACCGGTACGCTGCATATTTTCAAATTTCAGGAATATCTCACCCTTACACCGTTCGCTCAGATAATTTGAGCGCGGCATACCGGTTTTATAGATCTTTCCCGCCAGTCTTTTTCTGGCGTCCTGAATATCTTCAATGGTCACCGGGAGATCGTAAGTAATGTGCATAATATCCTCGTTATAATAATTCATTGTTTTCAGGCAAAGTCAGGGTAACAGAGCGTTAAAAAGCGTCGCTCCGGGTGTTTTAAATCATCATTATTTCTATCGTCGTTTTTCGGTATTCATCGACGAATATTGTTTTGCCAGTTCCACTAATACTGACGCCGATTTTTTAATACTGTAATTTTTTGACCACACGGCGGCATAACGCGCCACGGGTAATTCATCTTCCACCGGCAGGACAATGAACTGGTCCGAGCCGAATGGCGCAATCATGTCACGGGGGATCACCGTCAGGTAATCGGCATTGAGGACAAGGTTATAGATGGTGACGACGGAATCGGTCTGGACGATGTTTTCAATGCTGATGTGGTTGTCTTGCAGGGTGGTCAGAAGTTCGTTGTAGTAGCCCATATCGGTTTGCGGCATCACCCACTGCTCGTGCGTGAGCGATGCCAGTCTGGTCGGGCCGGTGCACGTTCGTGATTTACTCGCCACCAGCACAAACTCGGATTCAAACAGTGGCTCAACGTGAAGATCCTGAAGCTGCATCCCGTCGCTCAGCGTACCGATGGCGAAATCCAGCCGGCCATCGCGAATGGCGGGCAGGAATGAAGAGAGCTGCGCTTCATACATTGAGACGCGTGCCTTCGGGAACACTTCCTTGAATTTTTTGATCATCCCGGACAGGAAGGTGAAGCCAATCAGCGAGGGATAGCCGAAGGAGACGTCCATGACGGTACTGAAACTGAGGCTGTTGATCTCGCTTACCATGTTTTTCATTTCGCGGGTGATCGACTCAGCGTAGGACAGCAGCACCTGACCAGCAGCAGTGAGTTTTACGCCGGTGTTTTTACGCACCATCACTTCCACCCCAAAGTAAGATTCGATGTCGCTGATGATTTTGCTGACGGCAGGTTGCGTCAGCCCCAGTTGTCTTGCAGCAGAACCTATGGAGCCACTTTTGATGACTTCCTGAAATACCACGAGGTGCTGAGTTTTCGGTAGAATAATAGTATTCATAATATTCTGCGCTTATTTCCCTATGACGCAGCGGATTCTACCCAATATTGTTTTAGGGGGTATGTGCTGTTACTCACAATTTGCCAGGACGCTCTGTTTTCAGTCGCACCAGAAAACTATTTATATCTTTATAAATCAAAGATTTATCACAATAAAAATACGCATTTACGCTGACATTGATCAATAAAAAACGCGGTAATAAATTTATTTTATGGCAATAACCAGCGTGAATTTTTTTGCCTTAAAAATATTAATAAAGGCTATCTTTCAGGCAATTAAAGGTTAATAAAACACCATTATTCCTTTAAAACATTTTTGTGGTTTATCAACTTTACCAGGAGTATTTATTCACTTTCCGGTTAAAGAGTGGGATATATCACACATTCACCAGAAGAATGTTTTTAGATTCAATATTAAATTATCAAATGAATAACATTCGGCATCACTGACTAAACATTTACAACATCTGCTCAACACTAAATTTTTCTAATTTTATAGCGTTAAATTTTGTGATTACGATCATGCGCAGCAGATGAGAGGAACACGCAGCCGAACAAATAGTGAAACGTGCTTAGCGTCGCAAAATTGAGAATTGATGTCGTTTGGCGCTTCGCTTACCCGACCTGCAACCTTCAGAAAGCAAAAACCCCGCCGAAGCGGGGTTTCGTAAGAAGTTGAAGCTGACCGATAAGCCGGGTTCTGTCGTGGACAGTCATTCATCTAGGCCAGCAATCGCTCACTGGCTCAAGCAGCCTACCCGGGTTCAGTACGGGCCGTACCATGTGAACCCCTATTTGGCCTTGCTCCGGGTGGAGTTTACCGTGCCACGGACTGTTACCAGCCGCGCGGTGCGCTCTTACCGCACCCTTTCACCCTTACCTGATCCCGCTTGCGCGGGCCATCGGCGGTTTGCTCTCTGTTGCACTGGTCGTGGGTTTCCCCCCCAGGCGTTACCTGGCACCCTGCCCTGTGGAGCCCGGACTTTCCTCCCCTCCGCCCGTCTCCCCCGAAAGGGACGACGACGAAGCGGCGACTGTCTGGTCAGCTTCGGCGCGCAGTATAGAGGGTTTGCGCGTCGCTGTCACCCCTGGCTACGCATGCCTACCTGCAATGTGGCCGCGATATTCCGCGAGGCGCGGTAAATGTTGTCATACGCGCCCTGGAACGCCTCTTCCAGTGAGCCGATGCGGGTCAGTACGCTGAACACCGCATCGATGCCGTACTGATGCACCACACCCACATCCTGCGTCAGACTTCCGGCAATCCCTATAACTGGCTTATGGTATTTTTTGGCGACGCTCGCCACGCCGACGGGCACTTTGCCATTTATGCTCTGGCTGTCGATGCGCCCTTCCCCCGTCAGCACCCACGTGCAGTCGTGAATATGTTCTTCAAGATTGAGCGCCTGAGTGACAATCTCAATGCCGCTTTTCAGCTCTGCGCCCAGGAAGGCCATCAGCGCCGCGCCCATGCCGCCCGCCGCTCCTGCCCCCGGAACCCGGTTGACGTCAATGCGCAGCGTTTTTTTGATCACTTCGGCATAGTGGCTAAGACTGGCGTCGAGTTCGAGGATCATCTCCTCCGTGGCGCCTTTTTGCGGTCCAAAGATACGCGACGCGCCGCTTTCACCGACCAGCGGATTCGTCACGTCACAGGCGACACGGATTGCGCACCCCTGAAGACGCGGATCGAGATCCGAAATATCAATCCGGTTAAGCGCCATCAGGCTGCCGCCGCCGTAGCCGATCTCCGTCCCGTTCGCATCCGTAAACTTCGCGCCCAGCGCCTGCATCATGCCTGCGCCCCCATCGTTGGTTGCGCTCCCGCCGATACCGATAATGATGTTGCGCGCGCCTTTATCCAGCGCGCTGAGGATCAGCTCCCCCGTCCCGCGCGACGTCGTGACCAGCGGGTTACGCTGCGCGGGAGGAACAAGCACCAGGCCGCTGGCGGCGGCCATCTCGATAAACGCGGTGGTACCGTCGCCCGAGATCCCCCAACTGGCCTTCACCTTTTCCCCTAACGGGCCGGTGACGACAGCCTGCTGCCAGGTGCCCTGCGTCGCGGCGATCATCGCTTCAACCGTACCTTCTCCGCCGTCAGCAACGGGAACAGACACGTAATGAGCGTCGGGGAAAATTTCCCGAAATCCTTTTTCTATCGCCTGCGCCACCTCGGTGGCAGGCAGGCTTTCTTTATAAGAGTCTGGCGCGATTACGATTTTCATAGTTGTATGCCTGAGCCGTAGGCCCGGTAAGCGTAACGCCACCGGGCGGGACGTCATTAGCGAGCAATTTCAACCTTCGCCAGTTTTTCGTAATAGCACGCTAACGCGCTGTGATCGGCGGTGCCCAGACCGTCCGCACGCAGCGCCTGCATCATCTCCATGACGGCGGCAGTCAGCGGCAACTGCGCGCCCACGCCGTGGGAGGTATCCAGCGCATTCGCCAGATCCTTAATGTGCAGATCGATGCGGAAGCCCGGCCTGAAGTTACGATCCATCACCATCGGCGCCTTGGCATCCAGCACGGTGCTGCCCGCCAGACCACCGCGAATGGCCTGATAGACCAGATCCGGATTAACGCCCGCTTTGGTGGCCAGCGTCAGCGCTTCGGACATGGCCGCGATGTTCAACGCCACAATCACCTGGTTTGCCAGCTTGGTGACGTTGCCTGCGCCAATTTCACCGGTGTGCACCACGGAGCCAGCCATGGCTTTCATCAGGTCGTAGTATTTGTCAAACACGGCTTTATCGCCCCCCACCATCACCGACAAGGTGCCGTCGATGGCTTTCGGTTCGCCGCCGCTGACTGGCGCATCCAGCATCTCCACACCTTTCGCTTTCAGCGCCTCGCTGATTTCGCGGCTTGCCAGCGGTGCGATAGAGCTCATGTCGATCACCACCAGACCCGGCTTCGCGCCGTCGATAATGCCGTTCTCACCCAGCGCCACCTCTTTCACGTGCGGGGAGTTTGGCAGCATGGTGATAATCACGTCGCACTGCTCAGCAATCGCTTTTGCGGTTGTCGCCGTTTCTGCACCAGCCGCAATCACCTCTGCCACCGCGTCTGAATTACGATCTAAAACCACCAGTGAGTAACCTGCTTTGATGAGGTTTTTGCTCATTGGTTTGCCCATGATACCCAGGCCAATAAAACCCACTTTCAGCGTCATAATCTGTTTCCTCAATGATGGTTATTTTTTAAAAGCGTCCGCTAATTTCTGCGTGGCGGCGCGGAATACGCCGAGATCGCTGCCCACGGCGACAAACGTTGCGCCCCACTCCAGGTAGCGGCGGGCATCGGCTTCCACTGGCGCCAGAATGCCGCACGGTTTACCGTGCGCTTTGGCACGGGCAAAAATGTGCTGAATTGCGCGCTGCACGTCCGGATGGCTGGCGTTGCCCAGATGACCAAAGGCGGCCGCCAGATCGCTCGGGCCGACGAAAATGCCGTCTACCCCCTCCGTCGCGGCAATAGCGTCGACGTTATCGACCCCCTGCTGGCTCTCGATCTGAACCAGAATGGTGATGTTCTTGTTGGACTGGGCGAAATAGTCCGGCACGGTGCCAAACATGTTGGCGCGGTGCGAGACGGACACGCCGCGGATCCCTTCCGGTGGATAGCGGGTCGCCGCCACGGCCAGCACCGCTTCTTCTTCCGTTTCAACAAACGGGATCAGGAAGTTGTAGAAGCCGATATCCAGCAGACGCTTGATGATCACCGGCTCGTTGGTGGGCACACGCACCACCGGCGCGCTGTGGCTGCCTTTCAGCGCCATCAGCTGCGGAATAAACGTGTTGATATCGTTTGGCGCATGTTCGCCGTCCAGCACCAGCCAGTCGAACCCGGCCAGGCCCAGCACTTCGGTGCTGATGGGGTTGGCCAGCGCAGACCAGCAGCCAATCTGAATCTGGTGCGCCGCGAGGGCCGCTTTAAATTTATTCGGGAAGATGTCGTTACTCATTACTTATACCTTTTTTAATTCCGCAGTTTTAGCCAGTAACTTTTCTTATTTATTCCGACTCAGCGTCAGCGTTATATTTATTTTCCTGACTGAATTTTGGCGTTATAAAATCGTCATTCAGTATAATCGTCACCACCCGGCAGCACATTGTCTCAATGCTCAATTATCCAGCGGGAGTAACACGCTATTTTGAGCATTTGCCCAATGCAGTGGGCGCTGATGCACAGAATCAACGATTAGTGTTTCGGGAGCGATCGCGATCACATTCTCACTTTTCCTCTCCTGACATTCTTTATTTCCTCAATAAGAAACGATTAACCATCTGGCTATATTTAGTATCAGATATTTTGCTGGAGAAGAGTGAACAATGGCCGATATTGAAATTCGACAGGCGTCGCCGACGGCGTTCTATATAAAAGTGCACGATACTGATAACGTGGCGATTATTGTCAACGACAATGGCTTAAAAGCTGGCACCCGCTTTCCGGATGGCCTGGAGCTGATTGAGCACATTCCGCAGGGGCATAAAGTCGCACTGGTCGATATCCCGGCTCACGGTGAAATCGTGCGCTACGGCGAAGTCATCGGCTATGCGGTGCGCGCTATCCCGCAGGGTAGCTGGATTGAGGAGTCGCTGGTTGAGCTGCCCACCGCCCCGCCGCTGGAGACGTTGCCGCTGGCTACCCGCGTCCCTGAGCCGTTGCCTCCGCTGGAGGGTTATACCTTCGAAGGTTACCGCAATGCGGATGGCAGCGTGGGAACCAAAAACCTGCTTGGCATCACCACCAGCGTGCATTGCGTGGCGGGCGTAGTGGATTACGTTGTGAAAATTATTGAGCGCGATCTGTTGCCGAAATACCCCAACGTTGACGGCGTGGTGGGTCTTAACCACCTGTACGGCTGCGGCGTGGCGATCAACGCGCCGGCAGCGGTCGTGCCGATCCGTACGATTCACAATATCGCCCTTAACCCAAACTTTGGCGGTGAGGTAATGGTGATTGGTCTCGGCTGTGAAAAATTGCAGCCAGAACGCCTGTTGCAGGGTACTGAGGATGTGAAAGCCATTCCGGTTGACGATGCCAGTGTTGTGCGTCTTCAGGATGAACACCATGTCGGCTTCAGATCGATGGTCGACGACATTTTACAGGTGGCAGAGCGCCATCTGGAGAAGTTGAACAAACGCCAGCGTGAAACCTGCCCGGCCTCTGAACTGGTCGTTGGGACACAGTGTGGCGGCAGCGATGCGTTTTCCGGCGTCACCGCTAACCCGGCGGTAGGTTATGCCTCCGATCTGTTCGTGCGCTGCGGCGCCACGGTGATGTTCTCCGAAGTCACCGAAGTACGTGATGCTATCCACCTGCTCACGCCGCGCGCCGTCAACGAAGAGGTGGGCAAACGCCTGCTGGAGGAAATGGCCTGGTACGATAACTATCTCGACATGGGCAAAACTGACCGCAGCGCCAACCCGTCTCCGGGTAACAAGAAAGGCGGCCTCGCGAACGTGGTGGAAAAGGCCCTCGGGTCGATTGCCAAATCCGGCCAGAGCGCGATTGTGGAAGTGCTCTCCCCTGGCCAGCGACCAACCAAACGCGGCCTGATTTACGCGGCAACGCCTGCCAGTGATTTCGTTTGCGGCACCCAGCAGGTGGCTTCCGGCATTACGGTACAGGTCTTTACCACCGGGCGCGGCACGCCGTACGGCCTGATGGCGGTACCGGTGATCAAAATGGCGACCCGCACCGAGCTGGCAAACCGCTGGTATGACTTAATGGATATCAACGCGGGCACCATCGCCACCGGGGAAGAGAGTATTGAAGAGGTGGGCTGGAAGCTGTTCCACTTCATTCTGGATGTGGCAAGCGGGCGGAAGAAAACCTTCTCCGATCAATGGGGATTGCATAACTCGCTGGCGGTGTTTAACCCGGCGCCGGTGACGTGATTGTCCCTCACCCTGCCCTCTCCCCACCGGGGAGAGGGTAAAAAACCGCACCGAGCAGTCCCCTCTCCCCTATGGGGCTGAGGGTTCCCCACAAAATAATGCCTGCACAGACGGCCCCCTCTCCCT
>NZ_JBMKJH010000003.1:0-196364 GCF_049237785.1 Enterobacter cloacae complex sp. SHL022
AATGAATTAAACTTCGTAATGAATTACGTGTTCACTCGTTGAGACTTGGTATTCATTTAGTGTCCGAGGACGTTAAGAATCCATGTCACTTTGAGTGACCACACAGATTGTCTGATAAATTGTTAAAGAGCAGTGCAACGCGGCTTTCGCTCACCGTTGCGAGGTGGCGTATATTACGCTTTCCTCTTTCAGAGTCAACCCTGATTTTCAGGATTTTTTCTCTTCAACCGACCGGGTTATCTGTGAAGTGATTCACATCCGCCGTGTCGATGGAGGCGCATTATAGGGAGCCGCCGAGGAATGACAAGCGGAAAAATGCATTTTTATTTCAACCGCTCACCTTTTCGCCAAAACGCCTATTTTTGGTGCTTTTTAATCTCTTTTGGCAGTTCTGCCAGACTAGTTATCACCCAGTCGGCTGCATTTTCTGCTTCTGGGGTGACCGGTTTACCGGTACGCACTAATACTTTGGTACCTACACCTGCCGCCGCTGCTGCCTGCATATCTTCCAGTTTATCGCCCACCATATAAGATGCGGCCATATCAATGTGCAGGAATTCCTTTGCAGAGATAAACATGCCCGGGTGTGGCTTACGGCAATCGCAGGTCTGACGATACGCCTCTACACTTCCCTGCGGGTGATGCGGACAATAATAGATGCCATCAAGATCGACGCCGCGATCGGCCAGAGACCAGTCCATCCATTCCGTCAGCGTCTCGAACTGCGCTTCGGTAAATTTACCTCGGGCGATACCGGACTGGTTAGTTACCACCACCAGCGCATAGCCCATCTCTTTCAACTGGCGCATGGCATCTATTACGCCCTCGATAAATTCGAACTCATCAATCTCATGGACGTAACCGTGATCCACATTAATAGTGCCGTCACGATCGAGAAAAATTGCGGGTACAGATTTTGCCACCGGTTTGCTCCTGAAAAAGGCTTGTTCGGTTAGTATCTCATGAATCGCAGCGCAATAAAGTGCTCATCGCAAAGAGGTGCATTGATTTAGACGTCTGGATGCCTTAACATCCATTTTGTTTACGGTCATTCCCCGTATCTGGCAGAAGAAAATGCCACGGCTAACTTACTTACGATAAAAATAATCTAATGATTAAACTTTCCAATATCACCAAAGTGTTCCAGCAGGGGAACCGAACCATTCAGGCGCTGAACAACGTCAGCCTGCATGTGCCTGCTGGTCAGATTTATGGCGTCATTGGCGCATCGGGTGCAGGTAAAAGTACGCTGATCCGTTGTGTTAACCTGCTTGAGCGCCCAACCCAGGGCAGCGTAGAAGTTGGCGGCCAGGAGCTTACCGCTCTCTCAGAAAAAGAACTCACCAAAGCGCGTCGCCAGATTGGCATGATTTTCCAGCACTTTAACCTGCTGGCCTCACGCACCGTTTTCGGTAACGTTGCGTTACCCCTGGAGCTTGATAACACACCAAAAGAAGAAATTACGCGTCGCGTCACCGAACTGCTCGATCTGGTTGGTCTGGGTGATAAACATGACAGCTACCCGGCAAATCTGTCCGGCGGGCAAAAACAGCGAGTAGCAATCGCTCGCGCGCTGGCAAGCAACCCAAAAGTGCTGCTGTGCGATGAAGCCACCAGCGCATTAGATCCGGCTACCACGCGCTCTATTCTGGAACTGTTAAAAGACATTAACCGTCGTCTGGGCCTGACTATCCTCCTTATTACGCATGAAATGGATGTAGTGAAACGTATCTGCGACTGTGTAGCAGTCATCAGCAACGGTGAGCTGATTGAGCAGGACACGGTGAGCGAAGTCTTCTCGCACCCGAAAACGCCGCTGGCTCAGCAGTTCATTCAGTCCACACTGCATCTTGATATTCCGGAAGATTATCTGGAACGTTTAAAAACAGACGCAACGCCTGACAGCGTCCCGATGCTGCGCATGGAGTTCACGGGCCAGTCCGTTGACGCACCGCTGCTGTCCGAAACCGCGCGTCGCTTTAACGTTAATAACAACATTATTAGCGCGCAGATGGACTACGCCGGTGGCGTGAAGTTCGGCATTATGCTGACGGAAATGCACGGCACACAGGAAGAAACCCAGGCGGCAATTGCCTGGCTGCAAGAACATCACGTAAAAGTAGAGGTACTGGGTTATGTCTGAGCCGATGATGTGGCTACTGGTTCGCGGCGTTTGGGAAACGCTGGCAATGACCTTCGTATCGGGCTTCTTTGGTTTTGTGATTGGGCTGCCGGTCGGCGTGTTGCTGTACGTCACGCGCCCGGGACAAATTATTGAAAACGCGAAGCTGTATCGCACGCTCTCTGCGCTGGTGAACATTTTCCGGTCTATTCCGTTCATTATTCTGCTGGTGTGGATGATTCCGTTTACTCGCGTGATCGTCGGGACGTCGATTGGTTTGCAGGCGGCAATTGTCCCGCTGACAGTAGGCGCGGCACCGTTTATCGCCCGTATGGTGGAAAACGCCCTGCTGGAAATCCCAACAGGCCTGATTGAAGCTTCCCGCGCGATGGGTGCAACACCAATGCAGATCGTTCGCAAAGTACTGCTGCCAGAGGCGCTGCCTGGGCTGGTGAACGCAGCAACCATCACGCTTATCACCCTGGTCGGTTATTCCGCAATGGGCGGCGCCGTAGGTGCTGGCGGTTTAGGCCAGATTGGATATCAGTACGGCTATATTGGCTATAACGCTACCGTAATGAATACCGTTCTGGTATTGCTGGTTGTGCTGGTTTACTTAATTCAATTCTCTGGCGATCGTATCGTCCGGGCTGTTACGCATAAATAACGTTACAAACAACACAAACTCGACGAGTTAAGGATATAACATGGCGTTTAAATTTAAGACCTTCGCAGCAGTAGGCGCACTGATTGGCTCGCTGGCACTGGTGGGTTGCGGTCAGGACGAAAAAGATCCAAACCACATCAAAGTAGGCGTTATCGTCGGTGCAGAACAGCAGGTTGCTGAGGCCGCGCAGAAAATCGCTAAAGAGAAATATGGCCTGGACGTTGAACTGGTGACCTTCAACGATTACGTTCTGCCGAACGAAGCGCTGAGCAAAGGCGACATTGACGCTAACGCCTTCCAGCATAAACCGTACCTGGATCAGCAGATCAAAGATCGCGGCTACAAACTGGTTGCTGTCGGTAACACCTTCGTTTACCCGATTGCCGGCTACTCCAAGAAAATTAAATCTCTGGATGAACTCCAGCCGGGTTCACAGGTTGCCGTCCCTAACGACCCAACCAACCTTGGCCGTTCCCTGCTTCTGCTACAGAAAGTGGGCCTGATTAAACTGAAAGAAGGCGTTGGCCTGTTACCGACCGTTCTGGACGTAACCGAAAACCCGAAAAATCTGAAAATTGTTGAGCTGGAAGCACCACAGCTGCCACGTTCTCTGGACGATGCGCAGATCGCCCTGGCCGTGATCAACACCACTTACGCCAGCCAGATCGGCCTGACCCCAGCGAAAGATGGCATCTTCGTTGAAGATAAAGATTCCCCGTACGTCAACCTGATCGTGACTCGCGAAGACAACAAAGACGCGGAGAATGTGAAGAAATTCATACAGGCATATCAGTCTGAAGAAGTGTACCAGGAAGCCAATAAGGTGTTTAACGGCGGCGCGGTTAAAGGCTGGTAATCTCCCGGCAGTGTAATATCATCAAGACGGGCATTTGCCCGTCTTGTCATTTGTGCGGTCAACTGCTTCAATATCTGACGTTTTGATTATCCACTGAGGAATTATTATGCGTGCTTTACCGATCTGTCTTTTAGCACTGATGCTGAGCGGCTGTTCTATGCTAAGCAGATCTCCTGTTGAACCTGTTCAAAGCACTGCAACCCCGCCAAAAGCGGAGCCAGCAAAACCGAAAGCGCCTCGCGCTGCGCCGGTACGTATTATTACCAAAGCCGACGAGCTGGTCGGTAAGCCATTCCGTGAACTGGGCGAAGTGAGCGGCGAATCCTGCCAGGCAACGAATCAGGACTCTCCACCCAATATTCCGACAGCCCGCAAGCGTATGCAAATCAACGCGTCGAAAATGAAAGCCAACGCGGTGTTGCTGCACAGCTGTGAAGTCACCAGCGGCACACCAGGTTGCTATCGTCAGGCGGTATGTATCGGTTCTGCGCTTAACATTACGGCGAAATGAGTTCATTTCAGTTCGAGCAGATAGGCGTTATCCGCTCCCCTTATAAAGAAAAGTTCGCCGTACCGCGTCAGCCGGGTCTGGTCATTCACGGCGGCGGCGAGCTTCATCTTGTCGCGCCGTATAACCAGGCCGATGCAGTGCGCGGGCTTGAGGCGTTCAGCCATTTATGGGTGGTCTTTGTGTTTCACCAGACCATGGAAGGCGGCTGGCGTCCCACTGTGCGTCCTCCTCGTCTGGGCGGAAATGCCAGAATGGGGGTCTTTGCCACCCGCTCAACCTTTCGTCCCAACCCCATCGGAATGTCGCTGGTCGAGCTGAAAGGCATACGTTGTCAGAGAGATCAGGTGATCCTGGAGTTAGGTAGCCTTGACCTGGTTGATGGCACACCGGTCATAGATATTAAGCCTTACCTGCCCTTCGCCGAAGCGCTGCCGGATGCCCGGGCAAGCTATGCTCAGGACGCACCGCAGGCAGATATGCCGGTTCACTTCACGTCTGAAATAACGACGCAAATCAGCGAGCTGGAAAAGCGTTATCCACGTCTGCGTGACTTTATCGTTGAAGTGCTGGCGCAGGACCCCCGTCCCGCCTACCGCAAAGAAGAGAAGGCCGGGAAAACGTACGCCGTCTGGCTGCTGGACTTTAACGTGCGCTGGCGCGTGACTGCGGCGGGTTTTGAAGTGTTTGCCCTGGAACCAAGGTAATTTTGTTCTCCTCTCTTTTGGCATCTTTGCCACACTGGTAAACTAAACCACTTTTTTTGTGTCAGGCTGGTGTTTCAGCCTGTTCCAATCGTCGAAATGGAACCGTAACAACATGCGTACTAGCCAATATCTGCTCTCCACTCTGAAGGAGACACCTGCCGACGCCGAGGTGATCAGCCACCAGCTGATGCTGCGCGCCGGGATGATCCGCAAGCTGGCCTCCGGGTTATACACCTGGCTGCCGACCGGCGTGCGCGTCCTGAAAAAAGTCGAAAACATCGTGCGTGAAGAGATGAACAACGCCGGTGCTATCGAGGTGTTAATGCCGGTCGTTCAGCCCTCTGAACTGTGGCAGGAGAGCGGTCGCTGGGAGCAGTACGGTCCTGAACTGCTGCGTATTGCCGATCGTGGCGATCGTCCATTCGTCCTCGGCCCAACGCATGAAGAAGTGATCACCGATCTGATCCGTAACGAGCTGAGCTCTTACAAACAGCTGCCGCTGAACTTCTTCCAGATCCAGACCAAGTTCCGTGACGAAGTGCGTCCACGCTTTGGCGTCATGCGTTCTCGCGAGTTCCTGATGAAAGATGCTTACTCTTTCCATACTTCTCAGGAATCGCTGCAAGAGACCTACGACAAAATGTACGCGGCCTACAGTAAAATCTTCTCCCGCATGGGGCTGGATTTCCGTGCTGTACAGGCTGATACCGGTTCAATCGGCGGTAGCGCCTCCCATGAATTCCAGGTTCTGGCGCAGAGCGGCGAAGACGATGTGATCTTCTCTGACTCCTCTGATTACGCCGCGAACATCGAATTTGCAGAAGCGCTGGCACCAAAAGAACCACGCGGCGCGGCAACGCAAGAGATGACGCTGGTTGATACGCCAAACGCGAAAACCATCGCCGAGCTGGTTGAGCAGTTTACTCTGCCGATCGAAAAAACCGTGAAAACCCTGCTGGTGAAATCGGCTGAAGGTAGCGCTTATCCACTGGTTGCCCTGCTGGTACGAGGCGATCACGAGCTGAACGAAGTGAAAGCCGAGAAGCTGCCGCAGGTTGCCAGCCCGCTGACCTTCGCAACGGAAGCGGAGATCCGCGCCGTGGTGAATGCAGGTCCTGGTTCTCTGGGCCCGGTGAACATGCCTGTTCCGGTGGTCATTGACCGCACCGTTGCGGCGATGAGCGACTTCGCTGCGGGCGCAAACATCGACGGTAAACACTACTTCGGCATCAACTGGGATCGGGACGTGGCGACGCCGGAAGTGGCTGACATCCGTAACGTGGTCGCAGGCGATCCAAGCCCGGACGGCAAGGGTACCCTGATGATCAAACGCGGTATCGAAGTAGGCCACATCTTCCAGCTGGGCGATAAGTACTCACGCGCAATGAACGCTGCCGTTCAGGGCGAAGATGGTCGTAACCAGGTTCTGACCATGGGCTGCTACGGCATTGGCGTAACGCGCGTTGTTGCTGCCGCTATCGAGCAGAACTATGACGAACGCGGAATCGTCTGGCCGGATAACATCGCGCCGTTCCAGGTAGCGATCCTGCCAATGAACATGCACAAGTCTTACCGCGTGCAGGAGCTGGCTGAGAAACTCTACGCTGAGCTGAGCGCGAAAGGTATCGACGTGCTGATGGATGACCGTAAAGAGCGTCCTGGCGTGATGTTTGCTGACATGGAACTGATCGGTATTCCACATACCATCGTCATTGGCGACCGTAACCTCGACAGCGACGAGATTGAATACAAATACCGTCGCAACGGCGAAAAACAGATGATCAAGACGGGCGATATTCTTGATTACCTGGTGAAAGCCATCAAAGGTTAAGAAACAAAAAACCCCGCCAGTGCGGGGTTTTTTAATGGCTATATCTTATTTGCTTTCGCAGTCTTTCCCCGCAGCAAACTTCGCGTCTTTATCTGCCACCAGCGTTTTCACCAGCTCGCCGCTATCCGGGTTTGACTCCAGCGTAAAATGCCCTTCAACCGTCAGCAACACTGGCTTACTGTCGTTGCCGCGCGCAACGGCATAGTCTCGCTCCAGCTGGGCATTGTTCGCCACGCTGACTTTCTTCCCGGTTGCACAGTCAGTGAAGATCGCCGCATCCGCCATGTAGAAATACATCCCTCGCATCGCCATTGGGGTGGCTGGCAGGGTCGCTTTCACCGGGGCCAACGTGTAGTTGAACTGGGATTCAATCGGATTGCCTTCGCGATCGAGCATCTCCATCCCCTCGCCTTTGGCGCGGAAGAAGGTTTTATCGCCCGTGGTATCCGTCAATACCAGCTTCTCAGCCGTACGCGCCCATGTTCCGTAAGATGCAAAAGAAGACGGTTCTTTCGCCCCCTGGTAACGCTGGTTCATGACCCAGGTGCCATCTTTTTGCAGGAACAGAGAGGTTTCGATGCCCTCGCAATCTGCACACGGTAATACGCCGCGCCAGCTTTGCTGCATCGGCTTTAATTCTTCATTTTGCGTTGGCTGTAGTACCTGCGTTTCCGAACGGTTATTACAGCCAAAAAGCGCAAACAGGCTTGTCACGGCCAGCGCTGATAATAATGCTTTTTTCACAATACTTTCCTTATGAAAAGGGTATCCCTTTCGTCACATTATGGGTGACGGACTTTGCCACGCAGTGATTTTACGGTGGATTTCTGCGCCTTCGATGACAACCGACGTTCTTTCGATGCCCGCGTTGGACGTGTTGCCCGGCGACTTTTTTGTACAGCCGTCAGCTCTTTGATGACCGCGACCAGCCGGGCAATTGCCGCTTCCCGGTTAAGCTCCTGGCTGCGATACTCCTGCGCTTTAATCACTATCACACCCTCGCTGGTGATCAGGTGATGGCTGGCGGCAAGCAGGCTTTCTTTATAATACTCTGGCAGGCTGGAGGCCCGAATGTCAAAGCGCAAATGGATAGCCGTTGAGGCCTTGTTAACGTGCTGCCCCCCTGCGCCCTGGGCCCGGATAGCGGTGATCTCCAGCTCGTTATCAGGGATGCTGACATTTCGGGACAATACAATCATGATGCGGGCTGCCAGGCCGTGAGATGAATTTCCAGATTATTCTGAGAATCGGAAAGCCAGATGGCACCGTCCTGAATTGTTGCCTGTAGCGCCATCGTCCGGCTGGCGAACGCACTCAACTGCGCAAGCTGTTCATCATCCAGATACCAGACGGTGAGATTTTTGAACTGCGCACATTTATTTTTATTTTGTTGCCACCAGATCTCCGCCGCGCGCTGGTTGTAGGCAAACAACGCCACTTCAGCAGACTGGGTGCAGGCCTTTTTGATCCTGCGTTCATCCGGCAGGCCAAGCTCAATCCATAAATCGATACCCAGATGATCGTTGCGCAGCCAGGCTTCCGGTTCATCTTCCGCGCTTAAACCACGGGTAAATTGCAGACGCTCGTCGGCATACTTAATCCACGCCAGCAGGCGCAGCATCATGCGCTCCTGGGTTTCAGAAGGGTGACGCGCCAGCGTCAATGACGCATCCAGAAACTGGTTACGGTCAAGATCCGCCACATTGACCACAGCTTTATAAATAGTCGCTTTCAGCGCCATGAGAGAACTCCTTTCGAATCAGGCGTACATTGTAGCGAAAACCGCGGCAAAAGGCTGTTACGAGGTGGTGGCTCACTCTTATCAAGGCGCTGATATTGCTTAAATGAGTATGGTATAGTCACCTTGCTAAACCGAGTTTAACTTCGTAGGCTTAATGATATCTCACAGTAAGTCAGTACGCTGGCAGGAGGTGATGTGAATAATTATTGTGAGTTGATTCGCAGACGGTATGCGGAGATCGCCAGCGGAGATCTGGGGTACATTCCGGATGCGTTGGGCTGTGTATTGAACGTGCTAAATGAAGTGGCCTCTGATGAGAGCCTTTCTGAATCGGTCAGGGAAAAAGCAGCGTATGCTGCGGCGAATTTACTGGTGAGCGATTATGTCGATGAATGATACTTATCAACCCATCAATTGTGATGACTATGACAACCTCGAACTCGCCTGCCAGCATCATTTAATACTGACGCTGGAGCTAAAAGATGGCGAAGTGCTAAAGGCAAAGGCCAGCGATCTGGTTTCCCGTAAAAATGTGGAATACCTGGTTGTGGAAGATGCAGGTGCAACGCGTGAGCTACGCCTCGACAAAATTGCCAGTTTCAGCCATCCGGAAATCGGCACCGTCGTGGTGAGCGAATCCTGATAACCAACGGGCAGCCAGGCTGCCCGTTACGCTTTCCATTCAAAATTAACACCCGCTTCAGCCCACCCCTCTTCAGTGATGAACACCCCTGCCGCCGCGATGAGCGTGTCGCCGTAAAACAGAAGCGGCGTGGTATTACGTCGCCAGGGCGGAACGTTCTGTTCCTGCCAGATTTTCTTCAGCTTACGCCCGCCGTTACGACCGACGATATGCAGCATGCCGCTGGCCCTGAAGCGTATGGTAACGTTCTCGTCCGGCTCAGGTAGACGCACATTGCCCGAATGACTTAACGCAACGACACCGGCATTCATCGGTAGCGTTAATGCTTTTTCCGGCGACGGCCAGTCGAGCACAACGTCAGCCAGCGACGGCACAGATTTTACCCACCAGAGTTGCCCTTTATAACGCCTGACGTCATAACCATTCAGGTGTATACACGGTGCGGCATCTTCCCTCGCCTGTGCAACTTCCTCCCAGATACGGTTGAGCATCGCCCTGGACGGCATAACCGCACGGTGGTAAGCCAGCCAGCGGCGAATCAGAGCAGCCCGACGCACGGGGCTCATCACCTTCAACGGCGCAACGTTCAGGGCACCGTCAGCGGTAATCAGTGTATTCAGCTCCCCGCTCAGCAACTCATCCAGCAAGCTTTCCTGTTCAGCACACAGCATGGCGCTTCTGGCCGCCGCTTCGGAAAAATGCGCCCAGCGCTCACTCAGCAGCGGTAAGACGCGCAGGCGCAGGAAGTTACGGTCGTAACTGTCGTCCTGATTGCTGTCGTCTTCAATCCAGCACAGATGATGCTGCTGCGCCCAGGCTTCCAGTGATGCGCGCGTCTCACCCAGCAGCGGGCGGATGAGCTCTGTTTCAGCAAAATCAGCGCGCTCAGGCATGGCGGATAAACCCGCAGGCCCGCTGCCCCGCTTGAGCGCCAGTAAAAACGTCTCGCACTGGTCGTCCAGATGCTGCGCGGTGACCAACGCTTCTCCAGGCTGTAATGCGCCAGAAAACGCGGCGTAGCGGGCTTTCCGCGCCTGCGCCTCAATACCCAGCCCCTCATCCTCAAGCGTGACGCGTTCAACGATCAGCGGGATCTCCCACCCTGAGCACACCGCTTCGCAGTGCGCCACCCAGTCTTCGGCATGGGGGCTTAAGCCGTGATGGATATGCATCGCCCGCAGCTGGACGTCAGGCTCACGGTCGCGCCAGAGCTTAAGGCGGTGCAGCAAAACGGTGGAATCCAGGCCACCGCTGAACCCCACCAGCAGCTGGCGGTAGGGTGAAACGGCGTGCGCGATAGCGGGTAAGGTCATAGGAAATTACACATAAAAAATGCCCGAACTGAACGGGCATTATCACACATGACGGCGATTACTGCTGATAAAGCTCCAGCGGCAGGCCGTCCGGATCGTTGAAAAAAGTGAAACGTTTATCGGTAAAGGGATCGACACGAATCGCTTCGCAGGCCACGCCGTGGGCTTCCAGATGTTTTACCGCGCTGTCCAGGTCATCGACACTGAAGGCCAGGTGGCGCAGGCCGCAGGCTTCCGGGCGTGAAGGACGCGCTGGCGGGAAAGGAAAAGAGAACAGCTCAATCACATATTGACCGTTTAACGCCAGATCGCCTTTCCAGGAGTCGCGCTCCTCACGGTAGGCCTCGCTCAACAGCGTAAAGCCGAGAACGTCGCAGTAGAATGCCTTACTTTTCGCATAATCGGTGGCAATGATCGCAATATGATGAACCGCTTTTAAACCCAGCATAGTTTCTCCTTTTTATGATGCCCTGAACGTTACAACCGACAACCCGCCCCTGGCAAGCGGCCCCTTTTATTTTAGGACTCTCACCCAGTACACGCCGTTATCATCGCGTTTCGCGCCATGAATATCCGTTTCAAAGCCAGGATAGTGGCGCCCCACCGAACAGAGCATCAGCAGGAAATCGAGCACCGCCCGGCTCTCCTCGGTGATCATTTCACCCGGCATCAGCAGCGGCACGCCCGGCGGATAAGGCAGGATCATGTTGGCCGATACCCGCCCGACCAGGTTCTCCAGTTCAACGGTTTCAACCTCCCCTTTCACCTGGCGCTGCCACGCCCTGTGCGGCGTCAGCTTCATTTCAGGCAGAACATCAAATGCTTGCAACATCAGGCGCGGCAGATCGTGCTGGCGGATCAGCCTGTGAATCCCCTGGGCCAGATCCTGAATACGCATATTGCGGTAGAAGTCAGGATCTTCCGCGTAGAGATCCGGCAGCATGTTCTTCACCCGCAGGTTCAGATCGTATGCGCGCTTAAACTCCATCAGTCCCCTGAGCAGCCCCATCGCGCGGGTTTTATCGATCCCGATGCTGAACAGGAACAGCAGATTATAGGGGCCGGTTTTCTCCACCACCACGCCGCGCTCATCAAGGAACTTCGCCACCAGCGCTGCCGGGATCCCTTCCTCACCCATCACACCCTGCTCATCCATGCCCGGCGTCAGGATTGTCACCTTAACCGGATCGAGGAACATGTGGTCCGCATCAGCATCCCGAAAACCGTGCCAGCTCTCCCCCGGCGCGACGGGCCAGCATTCTGCCTCATCAATCTCTTCCGGCTGCCAGATATCAAAGAACCAGCCGTCCGCTTCATCTTTAAGTCGCTGAACCTCTTTTCGGAAATGCAACGCCCGCTCCACCGAACGATTGATCAGGCGTTTACCCGGATTACCGCGCAGCATCGCTGCCGCCGTTTCGATGGACGCCACCAGCGGGTAGCTTGGCGACGTGGTCGTGTGCATCATGAAAGCTTCGTTGAAGGTGTCCTCGTCGTACTCACCCTTGATGTGAATGAGAGACGCCTGGGAAAACGCGGCCAGCATTTTGTGCGTCGACTGCGTTTCGAAGAACACCTTGCCCGGCACCCGCTCGCCGCTCATCCCACTTTTACCCGAGTAAATCGGGTGGAAATTAGTGTAAGGCACCCACGCGGAGTCAAAGTGAATCGACGGCACGTCCAGCGTCTGCTTGATCCAGTTCGTGTTGTAAAGCAGCCCGTCATAGGTGGAGTTGGTGATCACCGCATGCACAGGCCAGCTTGCCTCGGGGATAGCCGCGATCTTATTCTCAATGGCTTCATGCGCGAACTCACGGCGAGGAATGCCGCCGAGAATACCCAGCGCATTACGCGTAGGCGACAGCCAGAGCGGCACCACATCGCTCATCATCAGCAAATGCGCCAGTGATTTATGGCAGTTTCGGTCAATCAACAGCGTACTGCCGGCAGGCGCGGCATACATCCCGACGATTTTGTTCGAGGTTGAGGTACCGTTGGTCACCATGTAGCTTTGCTCGGCGCCAAAGGTCCGGGCGATGTATTCTTCAGCTTCCAGATGCGGGCCGGTATGATCCAGCAGAGAGCCTAACTCGGTGACCGAAATCGACACGTCCGCCTTCAGCGTGTTACCGCCGAAGAAATCGTAGAACAGGCATCCCACCGGGCTTTTTTGATAGGCCGTTCCCGCCATATGGCCTGGCGTACAGAAGGTGTACTTCCCTTCTTTCACATAGGTGAACAATGCGCGCGTAAACGGCGGTGTGATGTTATCGAGGTATTCACCGGTGTACTGCTGAATGCGGGTTGCAATGTCCTCGGCAACGCCGAGTGAGTATTCGAAGAACCACAGCGCCATACGCATATCGTGCGCACTCACGTCCATGGTCGAGTGAGTGTTGATAAACGCGTACAGCGGAAGATATTCGTTGAGCTTATTGATATCGCTGCACAACTCCATGTCGTATTCGTCCCAGTCGAATATCACGCCACAGATGCGCGGATTGTGTTCGATAAATTTCAGCAGGTCGGCGCTGTTTTGCGGCCAGATCAGCTGGTATCCGCGTGCTTTAAGGGCTTGCTCCAGCTCCTTGATGGGTTCGTCTTTATAAAAGACGCCGTGTGGCCCCATGATGGCAATGATGTTCATGGTTTACCTCCTTGAAAAACATCAGATAAGCATAGTTAAGGTAAACGGCAGGTATAAAAAAAGCCGCAACAATGTGCGGCTTTTAGGATAATTGTGAGGCTTACGCGTAACCGTAGGTCATCAGACGCTGATAACGACGGTTGAGCAGATCTTCTGTGCTCAGCACGTCCAGGTCCGCCAGGTCTGCCAGCAGCTGCGCTTTCAGGGAAGCAGCCATCACTTCCGGCTTACGATGCGCGCCACCCAGCGGTTCAGGGATAACGGTGTCGATCAGCTTCAGCTCTTTCAGACGTGGGGCAATGATGCCCATCGCTTCAGCAGCCAGCGGCGCTTTATCGGCACTTTTCCACAGGATGGAGGCACAGCCTTCCGGAGAGATAACGGAATAGGTACTGTACTGTAGCATATTCACTTTATCGCCCACGCCAATTGCCAGCGCACCGCCGGACCCACCTTCACCGATAACGGTACAGATGACCGGCACTTTCAGGCGAGACATCTCACGCAGGTTGCGTGCGATGGCTTCAGACTGACCACGCTCTTCGGCGCCAACCCCCGGGTAAGCACCCGGCGTGTCGATGAAGGTGATGATTGGCATATTGAAACGCTCAGCCATCTCCATCAGACGCAGGGCCTTACGGTAGCCTTCTGGAGCTGGCATACCGAAGTTACGACGGATTTTCTCTTTGGTTTCACGGCCTTTCTGATGACCAATGATCATCACCGGACGTCCATCCAGACGCGCGATACCGCCGACGATAGCTTTATCGTCAGCGTATGCGCGGTCGCCTGCCAGTTCGTCAAATTCGTCAAACGCCAGGCGGACATAATCCAGGGTGTACGGACGCTGTGGATGTCGCGCCAGCTGGGCGATCTGCCATGCGCCGAGATCGGCAAAGATTTTGCGCGTCAGTTCTACGCTTTTTTCGCGCAGACGATGCACTTCTTCGTCGATGTTAATATCCAGTTTTTCATCCTGACGGCTCACGGCTGTCAGAGAATCGATTTTCGCTTCCAGCTCTGCAATCGGCTGTTCGAAATCAAGGAAATTCAGACTCATAGTATTCCTGTATTAGTCAAACTCCAGTTCCACCTGCTCCGAACCAATGAGGCCACGGAGATCGTTCAGTAAACGATCGCTCGGAGAGACACGCCACGTTGCACCAAAGCGCAACCGCGCGCGTGCATCCGCCCTCTGATAGTAGAGATGTACTGGAATGGTCCCCGAGCGGTGGGGTTCCAGAGACTGACGGAGTCGGTTTAAAAGCTGGTCATCAATTTGCCTGTCCGTCAGCGAGATAGCAAGCCCGCGAGCATATTTTTCCCGGGCTTCGTCAATGTCCATCACTTCGCGGGCGGTCATTTTAAGCCCCCCGCTGAAGTCATCAAAGCTGACCTGTCCGCTGACGATAAGTATGCGGTCTTTTTCCAGCAATTGCTGGTATTTATCCAGCGCGTCGGTGAACAACATCACCTCCAGACGCCCGGAACGGTCATCCAGGGTACAGATGCCGATACGATTGCCGCGCTTGGTGACCATTACCCTTGCAGCAATCACGAGCCCCGCAGCCGTGGTGATTTTACCACGTTCTGTCGGATGCATGTCTTTAAGCCTGTGGCCGCCGACATAGCGCTCAATTTCTTTAAGATACTGGTTGATCGGGTGCCCCGTCAGGTACAGACCTAACGTTTCCCGCTCTCCATCCAGCACTACCTGTTCTGGCCACGGCTGGCAGTTGGAATAGGACTGCTCGATCTGCTCTGGCTCTTCCGCCAGCACGCCGAACATATCCGCCTGGCCAATGGCTTCCGCTTTCGCATGCTGATCGGCCGCCTTCAGCGCATCGCCGAGCGAGTTCATCAGCGCGGCGCGGTGTGGCCCCAGACGGTCAAACGCGCCGGACATGATCAGTTTTTCCAGCACGCGGCGGTTCAGTTTTTTGGTATCGGTACGGGCGCACAGATCGAACAGCTCACGGAAGTAGCCGCCGTTGTTACGCGCTTCAATGATCGCCTCGATCGGACCCTCACCCACGCCCTTGATCGCGCCGATCCCATAGACGATTTCCCCGTCATCGTTAACGTGAAAATGATACAGGCCCGAGTTAATATCCGGCGGCAGGATCTTCAGCCCCATGCGCCAGCACTCGTCCACCAGGCCAACCACCTTCTCGGTGTTGTCCATATCGGCAGTCATTACCGCTGCCATAAACTCAGCGGGATAGTGAGCTTTCAGCCACAGCGTCTGATACGAAACCAAAGCATAGGCGGCGGAGTGAGATTTGTTAAATCCGTACCCGGCGAATTTCTCCACCAGGTCGAAGATTTTCATCGCCAGTTCGCCATCGATGCCGTTTTTCTTCGCTCCATCTTCAAAGATGGAGCGCTGCTTGGCCATCTCTTCCGGCTTTTTCTTACCCATCGCACGACGCAGCATGTCTGCGCCGCCAAGGGTATAACCCGAAAGTACCTGGGCGATCTGCATCACCTGTTCCTGATACAGGATGATGCCATAGGTTGGCTCCAGTACCGGTTTCAGGCTTTCATGCTGCCACTGAACGTCCGGGTAGGAAATTTCTTCGCGCCCGTGCTTACGGTCGATAAAGTTATCCACCATCCCCGACTGCAACGGCCCCGGACGGAACAGGGCCACCAGCGCGATCATATCTTCGAAGCAGTCGGGTTGCAGACGCTTAATCAAATCTTTCATGCCGCGGGATTCAAGCTGGAAGACGGCTGTCGTCTCCGAGCGTTGCAGCATGTCGAAACTTTTCTTGTCATCAAGCGGGATAGCCGCGATATCCAGCGGCGGTTCGCCGTTCTTCTCGCGACGGGCGTTAATCATCTCCAGCGCCCAGTTGATGATGGTCAGCGTACGCAGGCCGAGGAAGTCGAACTTCACCAGCCCGGCGTATTCTACGTCGTTCTTGTCGAACTGGGTGACCGGATGCTGGCCCGCTTCGTCGCAGTACAGCGGCGCGAAGTCGGTGATTTTGGTCGGGGCGATAACCACGCCCCCCGCATGCTTACCGGCGTTACGCGTGACGCCTTCCAGCTTGCGCGCCATGTCGATCAGCGCTTTCACCTCTTCGTCGGCTTCGTAGATTTCCGGCAGCTGAGGTTCGGCTTCAAAGGCTTTCGCCAGGGTCATGCCCGGATCGGGCGGGACCAGCTTAGAGATACGATCGACAAAACCGTACGGGTGGCCCAGAACGCGGCCCACGTCGCGGATAACCGCTTTCGCCGCCATCGTCCCGAAGGTAATGATCTGTGAAACCGCATCACGACCGTACATATCGGCCACGTGCTCAATCACCTGGTCGCGTTTTTCCATGCAGAAGTCGACGTCAAAGTCGGGCATGGAGACACGTTCCGGGTTGAGGAAACGTTCGAACAGCAGGTCGAATTCCAGCGGATCGAGGTCGGTGATTTTCAGTGCGTACGCCACCAGCGAGCCGGCACCGGAACCACGGCCCGGGCCTACCGGCACGCCGTTATCCTTCGACCACTGGATGAACTCCATCACGATCAGGAAGTAGCCAGGGAACCCCATCTGGTTGATCACCTGGAGTTCAATATCCAGGCGCTCGTCATATTCAGGACGCTTCTCTTTACGGACCGCTTCATCCGGGAAAAGGAATTCCAGACGCTCTTCCAGACCCTCTTTCGATTTCATGACCAGGAAATCTTCGGTGGTCATGTCGCCCGTCGGGAACTGCGGCAGGAAGTATTCGCCGAGACGCACGGTGACGTTACAGCGCTTGGCAATCTCTACGCTGTTTTCCAGCGCTTCCGGGATGTCCGAGAAAAGCTCACACATCTCCTCTTCGCTGCGCATGTACTGCTGCGATGAGTAGTTGCGCGGGCGTTTCGGATCGTCGAGGGTGAAGCCGTCGTGGATAGCGACGCGAATTTCATGCGCGTCAAAATCGCCCGCCTCAAGGAAGCGCACATCGTTGGTGGCCACTACAGGCAGGCCACGCGCTTCCGCCAGGGCGACGGCCGCATGCAGATAGCTCTCTTCGTCCGCACGCCCGGTACGGATCAGCTCCAGGTAATAGCGATCCGGGAAATACTCTTCGTAGAACGAGACGCACTGATCCACCAGCGCGTTGTTACCGCGCAGCAGACATTTGCCGACATCCCCCATACGACCACCGGAGATCAGCAGCAAACCTTCGTTCAGCTCTGCCAGCCAGTCGCGGTCAATCCATGGGCCCAGTGCGCCGTAGCCGCGCTGGTAGGCTTTTGAGATCAGCAGAGTGAGGTTCTGATAGCCCGTGTTATTCATGGCTAACACGGAAATTTGCGTCATCTCATCGCCGAGCAGGTCGCTCTGCACATGAAAATCCGCACCGACGATGGGCTTTAATCCTGCGCCATGCGCCGTTCCGTAGAACTTCACCAGGCCACACAGGTTGGTAAAATCGGTGATCGCCAGCGCAGGCATGCCAAGCGAGGCCGCCTTTTTTACCAGCGGCCCGGTCTTTGCCAGCCCATCGATCATGGAGTAGTCGCTATGCACCCGCAGGTGTACGAAACGTGGTTCAGCCATCTTCAAATCCCGCGTTACTTAATTGCTTGCGTCTTGATTCAGGACACCAGTCCCAGCGCGCGTTTCACCGGGCCAAAGCTGCGCCGATGATGTTCAGTTGCGCCATGTTCAGCCAGCTTTTCCAGATGGAAAGCCGTTGGATATCCCTTGTGTTGGGCGAAACCATACGCGGGATAAGTGAGGTCCAGCGCGGCCATTTCAGCATCGCGCGTCACTTTGGCAATGATTGACGCCGCACTGATTTCTGCGACGCGGCTATCGCCTTTAACAACAGCCATGGAAGGCATCGGCAGCGCCGGGCAACGGTTACCGTCGATCAGTACATACTCAGGCACAATCTTCAGGCCCGCAACGGCACGCTGCATCGCCAGCATGGTAGCGTGCAGAATGTTTAGATCGTCAATCTCATGCGGTTCTGCGCGCCCGAGACTCCAGGCCAGCGCTTTCTCTTTAATTTCATCGAACAGCGCTAAACGACGCTTTTCGCTCAGTTTTTTCGAGTCGTTCAGGCCAACGATCGGGCGGGCTGGATCGAGGATCACCGCCGCGGTCACAACGGCACCCACTAACGGGCCACGACCGACTTCATCCACACCGGCAACGAGGTGGGTATGGGGATAAATAAATTCCATCATTGTGCTAACTCCAGCACCGCATCGGCCGCCTGCTCATCAGCATTACAGCGGATCAGTTGATGCAGTTCACGGAAGGTATCATGCATCTGGTGGCTGGTTTTACCGTTGGCCAGCAGCGGCAGCAGCGCATCTGCCAGCGCCTGCGGCTGACATTCATCCTGCAAGAGCTCTTTCACCAGCTCGCGACCCGCAAGCAGGTTTGGCAGAGATACGTAATCTGTTTTTACCAGACGTTTTGCCAGCCAGAAGGTAAACGGCTTCATGCGATAACCGACCACCATTGGGCATTTTGCCAGCATACACTCCAGCGCAGCCGTGCCGGAAGCCAGCAGTGCGGCATCGCTCGCAAACATAGCTTGCCGCCCTTTTCCGTCCAGCAAGCGGACGTGAAGATCCGGGGCGACGTCGGCTTTGATACGCTCAAACTGCTCCCGGCGTTTGGCATTCACCAGCGGCACGACCACTTCAAGATCGGGGTAAGTCTTGCGAAGAATTTGCGCCGTTTTCAGGAAATCGGCACTGAGCATTTCAACTTCCGCACCCCGGCTTCCTGGCAGCAGCGCCAGACAATGCACATCATGCGGGATGCCCAGTTCGTCACGCGCCGCGTTTTTATCCGGATCCAGTGGCATGGCATCCGCCATGGTATGACCGATAAAACGGCACGGGACATTAAATCTGTCGTAAAACGCTTTTTCGAAAGGCAGAAAAGCCAGCACCAGATTGGTGGACCGTCCGATTTTGAAAACGCGTTTCTGTCGCCACGCCCACACGGATGGGCTGACGTAATGGATCGTTTTGATCCCCTGCTTTTTCAGGTTCCCTTCAAGGGTAATATTGAAATCAGGCGCATCAATGCCGACAAATACATCGGGCTTGAGGTCGGTAAAGCGGCGGGTAAGGTCGGCGCGGATATGCAGCAGGCGACGCAAGCGGCCCAGCACCTCGACGATGCCCATCACAGCCAGCTCTTCCATTTCATACCAGGCTTCGCAGCCTTCGGCCTGCATTAGCGGCCCAGCCACGCCCACAAAGCGGGCATTGGGTACACGGGCTTTAAGCGCGCGGATAAGACCTGCACCAAGAATATCGCCGGAGGTTTCTCCGGCGACCAGGGCGATGGTAAGCGGACGACTGTCGACCATTAACGAATCAGACCACGGGTTGAACGTTCAAAGAATTCCATGAACGTTTTCACTTCAGGGTGCTTATTCGCCAGCTCGGCAATTTCCGGCTTAGCCTCTTCCAGCGTTTTACCGCTACGGTACAGCAATTTGTACGCGTTGCGGATCGCGGTAATCGCTTCGCGGCTGAAGCCACGACGCTTGAGACCTTCAATGTTCACGCCAAACGGCGTGGCATGGTTGCCCTGCGCAATCACAAACGGTGGGACGTCCTGCGCCACACCGGAGCATCCGCCGACCATCACGTGTGCACCAATGATGCAGAACTGATGGACTGCGGTCATGCCGCCAATAATGGCGAAATCATCGACCGATACGTGTCCCGCCAGCGTTGCGTTGTTGGCGAGAATACAGCGGCTCCCCACGGTACAGTCGTGCGCAATGTGCGCATTAACCATAAACAGGTTGTCGCTGCCCACCTTCGTCAATCCACCGCCTTGCGTTGTACCACGATGAATGGTGACGCTTTCGCGAATGCGGTTACGATCGCCGATTTCCACGCGGGTCGGTTCGCCAGCATACTTGAGATCCTGGTTAACTTCGCCGATGGAGGCGAACTGATAGATCTCATTGTTGCAGCCAATGGTGGTATGACCATTCACGACAACGTGAGATTTCAGTACTGTACCCTCACCAATTTCGACATGGGGTCCAACAATACAAAACGGGCCGATGTGGACATTGGCACCAATGATGGCACCCGTTTCCACAATGGCGGTAGGATGAATAAAGGCGGATTTATCAATCACGTATCAGGCCTCCCGGCTACGCGCACACATCATTGTCGCTTCGCAAACAACTTTGCCGTCAACCATAGCTACGCCTTTGAAGCGAGTCAGGCCGCGACGCGTTTTTTCAAAAGTGACTTCCATGATCATTTGATCACCAGGCACGACCGGACGCTTGAAGCGCGCTTCATCGATACCCGCGAAGTAATAGAGTTCACCCGGTTCCAGTTTACCTACGCTTTTAAACGCCAGAATACCGGTAGCCTGTGCCATCGCTTCCAGGATCAATACCCCCGGGAAGATAGGCTTACCAGGGAAGTGCCCCTGGAAGAACGGCTCGTTAACGGAGACATTTTTCACTGCGCGCAGAAAACGACCTTCTTCAAAATCCAGCACACGGTCTACCAGTAAAAACGGATAGCGGTGCGGCAGAAGTTCTAAAATCTCTTCAATATGCAGAGTATGAGTGTCAGTAGTCAAAATACTCTTCCTGTCAAATGTACTAAGTAGCAATAATAACACGGCCTGCCGGTTTATAAACAAAGCCGACAGGCCGGGAAATTTAGCGTTAAACGGATGAACGCTTAGTCTTGTTGATCGATTTTGCGCTCAATCGCTTTGAGTCGCTTGCTCATATCATCAATATTCATCACCAGTGCAGCTGTTTTACGCCAGACCTTGTTCGGTTGCAGCGGAATACCGGAGGAATAAACGCCAGGCTCAGTGATTGGACGCATCACCATGCCCATCCCCGTCACCGTGACTTTGTCGCATATTTCCATATGGCCATTGATCACGCTGGCACCGCCAATCATGCAGTAACGGCCAATTTTCAGGCTGCCTGCCATGATAACACCACCCGCCACTGCGGTATTGTCGCCAATCACAACGTTATGTGCAATCTGGCACTGGTTGTCTATGATAACACCGTTACCAATAATGGTGTCGTCAAGCGCACCGCGGTCGATGGTGGTGCAAGCGCCGATCTCCACACGATCGCCGATAATCACGCGACCCAGCTGAGGGATCTTAACCCAGTTACCCCGATCGTTAGCGTAACCAAATCCGTCAGAACCAATCACCGTGCTGGACTGTACGAGACAATTCTCGCCAACCTCAACCTCATGGTAGACAGAGACATTGGCCCACAGACGAGTCCCTGCGCCAATTTTCGTATTTTTTCCAACAAAGCAGCCTGGGCCAATCACCACGTTATCACCCAGCACGACGCCGGATTCGATAACGGCGTTTGCGCCGACTGATACGTTGTTACCCAGCTGAGCCGTCGGATCAATCGCAGCACTGGCTGCAATGTTCTGTGCCGGCTGCGGCGTGGTATCAAGAATTTGGGCCATGCGCGCATAGGTCAGGTAGGGATTTTTCACTACCAGTGCAGCGCTAGTGGCAAACGGAAGATCGTCCTGCGTCAGAACAACGGCAGACGCCTGGCACTGGGCCAGGTGTTCACGGTACTTAGGGCTTACCATGAAGGTAATAGTGCCTGCTTTAGCAGATTGCATGGACGCAACAGCGGTGATGACGATATCGCCATCACCGTGTAATTCTGCATCCAACTGCTGAGCTAAATCAGCCAGTCGAATTGAAGGCATTACTTATTTAACCTGTTTCAGAACATCAGCGGTGATGTCTTTAACATCGCTGCTGTTGAATGCAACGGCGTTCGAATCAACAACCAGATCGATGCTCTGATCGGCTGCGACTGCTTTAACGGCAGACTGAATACGCGTCACCAGTTTGCCACGCTCTTCGTTAGAACGACGCTGACGATCCTGCTCGAAAGCCTGTGCTTTCTGAGAGAAGGTCTGGCGCTGAGACATGACATCTTTTTCCAGTTTGCTGCGCTCGCTCGCTTTCATGGTAGAACCATCACGCTGAAGACGCTGCATCTTGGACTGAAGATCACCTTCCATACGTTGCAGTTCGCTCGCACGGCCTTTGAATTCGTTTTCCAGCGTTGCAGAAACACCGGTTTTCTGTGCAACCTGCTGGAACAAATTACCCATGTTGACGATTGCAATTTTATCCGCTGCCTGAGCAGAAGTTGCCATCGCTAAACCGAGACCTGCAGCTAATAACCACTTTTTCACAATTAACTCCTTACCATCCCATTGGCACCCGAGGGGTACCGTTCTTTGCGTGGCAAGGCGATCGTTTTACCGATCGCCGGTTGTCAGCGCTACACTGCCAACGCATTCCATTGCAGCGGATTATTACCAGGTTTTACCAATGTTAAACTGGAACTGCTCCGCTTTGTCTCCATCGTATTTCTTAAACGGCTGGGCGTAAGAGAAGACCAACGGCCCCAGCGGTGACATCCATTGTAATGCGATACCTGCGGACATGCGAATGTTGCTCGGATCGCTGTAGTCCGGGACCCCCGCCGCACGCATCTGGGCGGTGTTCTCCCAGTTGGTGTCCCACACTGTACCTGCATCCATAAAGAAGGAGGTGCGGACAGAGTTTGCGTACTTGTCGCTGATAAACGGCGTAGGCGTGATGAACTCGAGGCTCGCCACGGCCATAGCGTTACCACCTACTGCGTCATCAGAGCTACATACTTGCTTAGGATCACGGCTTGCGCAGTTATCTTCGTCATTACCGCCGTAATAAACCGCTTTCGGACCAATGTTATTGGACTGGAAGCCACGCACGGTGCTTGAACCACCGGCGTAGAAGTTTTCATAGAACGGCAGTTCTTTGCTTCCAATACCGTCACCATAACCCCAACGGGTACGACCCAGAACAACCCACTTGTGATCTTCATCAATTGGGAAGTAGGACGCCGTATCCAGCGTGACCTTGTAGAACTCGTTATCCGAGCCCGGGATAGTCACTTTACCGTTCAGGTTGACACGTGAACCTTCCGTCGGGAAGTAGCCACGGTCAAGACGGTTGTAGGTCCAACCGTAGTTGAAGGTGAAGTCATCCGCGGCGAAACCGTTGTCATCGCTGGACGTACTCGCCGACTGACCGATGGAGTCCAGGTAACGCCACATCGCCACCTGCGGTTGCATGTTGGACAGGTCGTTATGCACGTACCCTAAACCTGCGCGCAGGGTGTTGTATTCGTTAACCGGGAAGCCGAGCGTACCATCCAGACCGTAACTCTTGTTGGTATACGAGGAGAGGTCCGCGTCATCCGCTTTAAAGTCGTTATAGAAGATACGACCGCCCAGGCTTACACCGTCAACGGTGAAGTATGGGTTGGTAACAGAGAACTCAGAGTAGGTCTGGTAGTCGTTTTTCGTCCCGTTGATACCGACAGAGTAGCCCGTACCCAGCCAGTTATCCTGCTGAACACCGACCTGGAAGCTCACGCCACTTTCAGTACCGTAACCAATACCAAAGTTGAAGCTACCGGTATTACGTTCTTTAACTTTATAAACAACATCAACCTGATCCGGACGACCTGGTACACGCTGAGTATCGGTATCGACCGTTTCGAAATAGCCCAGACGGTTCAGACGCTCTTTACCCTGGTCTACCAGATCGCTTCCCAGCCATGCCCCTTCCATCTGGCGCATTTCACGGCGCAGAACGGAGTCTTTAGAGGTATCGTTACCTTCGAAGCGGATCTTACGCACATAGAAACGGTTGCCCGCATCAACGTTAACGTGCAGCTTAACGGTTTTATCCGTGTCGTTAATTTCCGGCTGCGTTTGCACACGCGGATACGCATAACCATAACGGCCGAGCAGCTTCTTAATGCTGTCTTCCATTTTGGTGACTTTAGATCCGCTGTACAGATCGCCCGGCTGAATTTTGGTCAGAGATTCAATTTCAGCTGAATGTCCTGCCAGGTTGCCGCTGACTTCAACACCTGAAAGCGTGTACTTATCGCCTTCAGTGATGTTAACGGTAATGTAGATACCTTTCTTGTCCGGAGTCAGACTCACCTGAGTTGAATCGATGTTGAAACGGGCGTAACCGCGATCCAGATAGTAGCTGCGCAGGGTTTCAAGGTCACCCGCCAGTTTCTGTTTCTGGTATTTACGATCGCCCACCACGTTCCACCACGGCACTTCGTCACGCAGCTGGAAGTTGGAGATCAGTTCGTCGGTGCTGAACGCGTGGTTACCCACGATGTTGATCTGCTGGATCTTCGCAGAAACACCTTCCTGGAAGACCAGTTTCAGGTCGACACGGTTACGTGGCAGCGGTGTAACAACCGCTTTAACGCTCGCGCTGTATTTACCGACGCTGTAATAGAAATCTTCCAGACCTTTTTCAATGTCTGCAAGGGTTGTGCGGTCCAGAGATTCCCCCACACGAACACCCGATGCCTCAAGGTTCTGCTTGAGCATGTCATCTTTCACCGACTTGTTGCCGGAGAAAGTGATGCTGGCAATCGTTGGACGTTCTTTTACCTGAACCACCAGCGTATCACCATCGCGCAGGACACGGACGTCCTCAAAGTTGCCAGTGGCAAACAGAGCACGGATGGTGTTACTGATATCTTCATCATTAACCGTATCGCCGGGGCGCACAGGCATACTGAGGAGGGCCGCACCAACGGCGACACGCTGAAGGCCTTCGAAATGAATATCTTTCACTACGAACCCGTCAGCACCGTATACGGTCGCGCTGCTAAACAGCAGCGACGCTATGAGCAACTTTTTCATCGCCATCGTTATTATGCGTTCTTCCTAACTAACTCTCTTACAACCGAGAGAAATCATTGAAAAGTGCAAGCCCCATTAACAGCACCAGCAAAATCGAGCCAATGCGATAACTAAAGTCTTGAACTCGCTCGGATACCGGTCCGCCTTTTAGCTTTTCAATCGCTAAAAACAGCAAATGGCCCCCATCTAGTACGGGAAGCGGGAACAGGTTGATTATCCCCAGGTTCACGCTAATCAGCGCAAGGAACATGAGATAGTAAATCACCCCGAACTCCGCTGACATCCCAGCCCCCTGAGCAATCGAAATTGGCCCACTGAGGTTGTTCAGTTTCACATCACCGGTTATCAATTTCCCCAACATGTTGACCGTAAGCTTCATCAGCTGCCATGTTTTATCCGTGGCCTCAACGATGGCGCTAAACGGCCCATACTGGCGTATTGTCTTGTACTCATCTGGCAGTGGGATCACTTTCGGCACAACGCCGGCAAACCCTTCCGCCTTACCGCCGCCCGATTTGGTATCCGGGGTGAGAGTCAGTGAGAGCGAACTCCCCTGCCTTTCCACTTCCAGCGCGAGCGGCTTGCCTGGATTATCGCGCACCAGAGTAACAAAGGTCATCCATTGTGTTAATGGCTGACCATCGACTTTAACGATCCTGTCACCCGCTTGTAAACCTGCTTTACTCGCTGCCGATTTGGCCTGTACTTCGGCTAATACCGGCTCGATCTGCGCGCCGCGCGGTCGAATCCCGAGTGCGGCGACAGGGTCCTCTTTGTCTGGCTCAAAGCGCCAGTGGCGTAAATCCAGCACTTTTTCCTGCCGCTGGTCGGAACCAAATGGCGATACGCTGACGGTTGTCTGCTCATCACCGATTTTGGCAACCAGTTGTAACCTCACGGCATCCCAATCAGGGGTTTCGATACCATCAATCGCTTTAAGTTCCATTCCCGGTGTAATTTGCGCCGTTGCCGCAATAGAACCCGTGGTGATTTCGCCCACGACCGGGCGCACGCCAGGCACGCCGATGATAAACACCAGCCAGTAGGCGAAGATAGCGAAGATGAAATTGGCTACCGGGCCGGCAGCGATGATGGAAGCACGTTGTCCAACAGTTTTATTGTTAAACGCGCGATGGCGAAGTTCCGGGGCGACAGGCTCAACGCGTTCGTCGAGCATTTTGACATAGCCGCCCAGGGGAATCAGAGCAATGACAAACTCGGTGCCATGCTTATCGGTACGCTTCCAGAGCGATTTGCCAAAGCCAATCGAGAATCGCTCCACCCGCACACCACAGCGCCGGGCAACCCAGAAATGGCCAAATTCATGCACGGTAATCAGTACACCCAGTGCAACAATGAACGCCGCCAGATTCCAGAGAATGCTCAGCATAAAACCTTCCGTTATATCGTCCCAAACACCAGTAAAAGCAGGCAAGCAAATACAGGAACAGCCGCGGTAAGGCTGTCAATGCGATCCAGTATTCCGCCATGTCCTGGAATCAGGTGACCACTGTCCTTAATCCCTGCTTCACGCTTAAACATACTCTCGGTTAAATCACCCAGCACCGATGCCAGCGCCGCGAAAATCGAACATACCAGCAGCGTGGAGGGGGCAACCTCAAGATTCGCCCAGACCCCATAGCCCCAGGAGATAATTGCTGCCGTAAACAGGCCGCCAATGAAGCCTTGCCAGGTTTTGCCCGGAGAAACCTTTGGCGCCAGTTTATGTTTGCCGAACAGTTTACCAAACATATAGGCCCCGGAGTCAGCCCCCCAGACGAGAATCATCACATAAAGCAGCCATATCGCGCCGCTGTAGTGGTTTTCGTCATAGTGCCAGGCGCGCAGCGCAACCATCCCCCAGAAAAAGGGAACAATCGTGAGCAGACCAAAAATAAGGCGCAACACTTTAGAGTTACGCCAGATCGCCGCAGAGCCTGGATAGAAAAGCACTAAAACAAGCGCAGCAATCCACCAGGCCAGCGATATCCATAAGGATCCGGCAACCAGCGGCTGGTGAACATCGTGATGATATTCAGGCAAGGTATACAGCATCAGGGCCAGTAAAAAACCACAGAGTACCGCCAGCCATACCCGCTGAGTGCGCGAGGTAAAGCCGCTAAGCTGCCCCCATTCCCACGCGGCGAGCATACACACCACCAGCGTAACAATAGCGAATCCCACCGGAGGCAGTAAAAACAGCGCTGCGATGACGACGGGTATTAATACAAAAGCGGAAATCAGGCGATACTTCAGCAAAAGCTACCCCCATCAGGCGTTATCGCCACCAGGCTCGGTGCCGCCGAAACGACGCTCTCGATTGGCAAAGGCATGCAGCGCACCTTCAAAGTCTTGTTCATCAAAATCTGGCCAAAGAACATCCGTAAAGTAAAGTTCGGCGTAGGCAATTTGCCACAGCAAAAAGTTACTAATGCGATGCTCCCCCCCTGTCCTTATAACCAAATCCACGGGTGCCAGTTCATTCATGCAGATTTGCTGACTCAGCGCCTCTTCATCAATCTGGTCGGGTCTTAACAGCCCTTCCTGAACCTGCTCAGCCAGATGCCGAACCCCCTGGATAATATCCCAGCGTCCGCCGTAATTCGCCGCGATATTGAGCGTCAGGCCGGTATTATTTTCCGTCAGCGCTTCTGCTTTGCGAATCCGTTCCTGCAAACGTGAGTTAAAACGACTGGTTTCGCCAATAATACGCAAGCGGACGTTGTGGCGGTGCAGGCTTTTTACTTCGCTATCGAGCGCCCACACGAACAGTTCCATCAACGCAGTCACTTCCTGCGCAGGTCGATTCCAGTTCTCACTGCTAAAAGCATAGAGCGTTAACGCATCAATGCCGTTATTGGCGGCAAAAGAAACGGCGCGGCGAACAGATTTCGCCCCAGCTTTATGCCCAAAGGCTCGTATCTTCCCTTGTCTTTTCGCCCAGCGGCCATTGCCATCCATGATGATTGCAACATGGCGACAGCCATGTGCTGGCAAGTTTTCGCTTATTGGTTGATTCGCAGACAACATAACGCGTTTTTAGTCCCTGAAAGGATTTAACGGTACACAGGAATACTGAAGCCTATACATAAAAAAGCCGTGTCAAACCACGGCTTACCTGACCACTTAAAGCCAAATACCTGCGATCAGGTGGCGCAGACTATATCACTGAAGCCCAACGCTAACAAATAGCACGACGACTAGTGCTTGCTTTATCACCAGCTTGCGAGACGTGTCACCTGTTTACGCGCAACAATGCGTGCCTGTTCATCCACGGCCAGCACCTCTTCCACGCTCTGCGGCTCACGCAAATCCATCATCTCCAGCACGGATAAATTCAACGCGGCGATATCAGTGAAGCGGATCTGCTGATTCAGGAATGCTTCAACGGTCACTTCATTGGCCGCATTAAGCGCCGTTGTCGCCGCCTGCCCCTGATCGAAGGCCGTCATCGCCAGTTTCAGACAGGGATAACGGTCGTAATCAGGCTCGCTAAACGTCAGTGAACTCAGCTTGCAAAAATCGAGAGGCTTAACGCCCGATTTTACGCGGTTTGGCCACGCCATTGTATGAGCAATTGGCGTACGCATATCCGGTTCGCCCAGCTGGGCCAGCACGCTGCCGTCCTGATAGCGCACCATCGAGTGAATCACCGACTGCGGGTGGATCAGCACTTCCATCTGTTTCGCCGACGCATTGAACAGCCAGCGAGCTTCAATGTATTCCAGACCTTTGTTCATCATGGTGGCCGAATCGACGGAGATCTTACGCCCCATTGACCAGTTCGGATGACGACATGCCTGATCCGGCGTCATTGCGCTCAATTCAGACAGTGGCGTTTCACGGAACGGGCCACCAGACCCGGTAAGCAGAATCGACACAACGCCATTCTGCTCCAGGTCAGCGTACCCCAGGTTTTGTTGAAAAGGTTGGGGTAAACTCTGAAAAATGGCGTTGTGCTCGCTATCGACCGGCAAAAGACGTGCCCCACGCTGTTTTACCGCGTCCATAAAGAGGCGTCCGCAGGTGACCAGCGACTCTTTGTTCGCAAGCAGGACATCTTTTCCCGCATCGATCGCGGCAAGCGTCGGCAGAAGACCCGCCGCCCCGACGATTGCCGCCATAACCTGATCGACTTCATCAAGCGCGGCCATATCGCACGCCGCCTGTTGCCCGCTGAGCACCTCGGTACGGCAGCCCTTCTCCTGCAACAGCGCTTTTACCTGGCGGGCGCTCTCTTCATCATCCATCACCGCAAAACGGGGGGTAAACTCCAGGCACTGTTCGACCATTCGCTGCACGTTTTTTCCGGCCACAAGCGCGGCTACGGTGTAGCTGTCAGGATTATGACGTACAACGTCGAGAGTGCTGCAACCGATAGAGCCGGTCGAGCCGAGGAGAGTGAGATGCTTCATGAGATGCCCAAAAGTTAGACCAGATAAAAGCAAAACGCCGCCAGCAAGACTCAATGTCCTTCTGAACGGCGTTTATCAGTGTACAGCGAAAATCAGAACTGCATCAGTTCCGCTTCTTTTTCTGCCAGCGCCGCATCAATTTTCTTGATCGCCGCGTCGGTCATTTTCTGAATGTCGTCCTGAGAACGACGATCGTCGTCTTCGCTGATCTCTTTTTCTTTCAGCAGGGCTTTCACTTTATCGTTCGCATCGCGACGCACGTTACGTACGGAAACGCGACCCTGCTCAGCTTCACCGCGAACCACTTTGATCAGGTCTTTACGACGCTCTTCCGTCAGCGGAGGCAGTGGAACGCGAATATCCGCGCCCGCTGAGCTTGGGTTCAGACCCAGGTCAGATGCCATGATCGCTTTTTCAACGGCCGGGCTCATTGAGCGATCGAACACGTTGATTTTCAGGGTACGGGTATCTTCTACCGTCACGCTCGCCAGCTGACGCAGTGGCGTAGGCGTACCGTAGTATTCTACGATGATGCCATCCAGCAGGCTTGGGGAAGCTCGGCCAGTACGGATTTTGCTGATTTGGTTTTTGAACGCTTCTACGCATTTGTCCATGCGTACTTCAGCATCTTTTCTGATGTCGTTAATCACGTTACGGATCCTTGAAAACTTGTCTCAGGCAGACTATCCGCCAGCACAGCGCTACAGGTGTGCTAAGTATAGTCGCGTTTAATTCATGACAACGCCAAAGGCGCGCCCGGGTAAGATACCACGTCGAAATAAAGCGGAATCTTACCTGTATTTATCGCCGACGGAAATTATTCCGTGATCAAAGTGCCTTCTTTTTCGCCCATAACAACGCGACGCAGCGCGCCAGGCTTGTTCATATTGAAGACACGGATCGGCAGTTTGTGGTCACGAGCCAGCGTAAAGGCGGCAAGATCCATCACTTTTAGCTCTTTTTCCAGCACTTCGCTGTAGCTCAGCTGATCGTACATGGTCGCTGAAGGATCTTTTGCCGGGTCGGCAGTAAACACGCCATCTACTTTGGTCGCTTTCAGCACCACATCGGCTTCGATTTCGATACCGCGCAGGCAGGCTGCGGAATCGGTGGTAAAGAACGGGTTACCCGTACCGGCGGAGAGGATCACCACGCGGTTGTTGCGCAGCAGGCTGATGGCCTCTGCCCAGCTGTAGTTATCGCATACGCCATTCAAAGGAATAGCGGACATCAGGCGAGCGTTCACATAGGCGCGATGAAGCGCATCACGCATCGCCAGGCCATTCATCACGGTTGCCAGCATACCCATGTGGTCGCCCACTACGCGGTTCATCCCCGCTTTCGCCAGACCAGCACCACGGAAAAGGTTGCCACCGCCAATGACCACGCCAACCTGAATACCCAGTTCGACCAGTTCTTTGATTTCCTGTGCCATGCGATCAAGGATGCTTGCGTCAATACCGAAGCCTTCCGATCCTTGCAGCGCTTCGCCACTCAGCTTAAGCAGAATGCGTTTGTACACGGGTTTTGCATTGGTAGCCATGTTTCTTTCCTGAGACTGTCAACGATTAAGATGGGGTTAATTCTGGCGACATGATATGTCGCAAATCAGCACAGCGATACTGGAGCCTGTCTGATTTCGTGAGACGGGTGACAAAAAGAAGCCGCCCTCAGGCGGCTCCTTTTCAATCATTAAGACTGCTTGGACATTGCAGCAACTTCTGCTGCGAAGTCAGTCTCAACTTTCTCGATGCCTTCGCCCACTTCGAAGCGGATGAAGCCAGTTACATCAGCGTTGTGCTCTTTCAGCAGCTGAGCAACAGACTTGCTTGGATCCATTACGAAAGGCTGGCCAGTCAGAGAAACTTCGCCGGTGAATTTCTTCATGCGGCCTTCAACCATTTTCTCTGCGATTTCTTTTGGCTTACCAGACTGCATCGCGATGTCCAGCTGAACCTGGTACTCTTTCTCTACCACTTCAGCAGACACGTCTTCTGGCTTAACGAATTCTGGTTTGCTTGCAGCGATGTGCATTGCCAGCTGTTTAACCAGCTCTTCGTCAGCGCCTTTAGCCGCAACCAGAACACCGATACGCGCGCCGTGCTGGTAAGAGCCCAGAACGTCACCTTCCAGGGAAGCAACGCGACGGATGTTGATGTTCTCACCGATTTTAGCAACCAGCGCAACACGCTCTTCTTCGAACTGTGCTTTCAGAACTTCAACGTCAGTGATTTTGCCTGCAACCGCTGCGTCCAGAACTTTGTTAGCAAATGCCTGGAAACCAGCATCTTTAGCAACGAAGTCAGTCTGGCAGTTAACTTCCAGAATGATGCCGTAGTTGCCGTCGATTTTAGTGATGATCACGCCGTCAGCAGCAACGTTGCCTGCTTTCTTAGCTGCTTTGATCGCACCGGATTTACGCATGTTTTCGATTGCCAGCTCGATGTCGCCGTTCGCTTCGGTCAGCGCTTTTTTGCAATCCATCATGCCTGCGCCAGTACGCTCACGCAGCTCTTTTACCAGGGATGCGGTAATTTCAGCCATTCTTAAATCCTCGGGAGATGTGAACTGCCCGGCCGGGAGCCAAACAGTATAAATTGAAAAAAGGGGCCGATAATGGGCCCCTATTCATACACGGTACTAATAAGGGGTAAAACCTTATTATTCAGCTTCTACGAAGCTTTCTTCCGCCTGAGAAGCCAGATCCTGGGAACGGCCTTCACGAACGGTAGCAGCTACAGCGCTCAGGTACAGGCTAACAGCACGGATTGCGTCGTCGTTACCCGGGATAACGAAGTCAACACCGTCCGGATCGGAGTTGGTATCAACGATAGCGAATACCGGGATACCCAGGTTGTTAGCTTCTTTGATTGCGATGTGCTCGTGGTCTGCATCGATTACGAACAGCGCGTCTGGCAGGCCGCCCATATCTTTGATACCGCCCAGGCTGTTTTCCAGCTTGTCCAGTTCACGAGTGCGCATCAGCGCTTCTTTCTTAGTCAGCTTATCGAAAGTACCGTCCTGAGACTGGGTTTCCAGATCTTTCAGGCGCTTGATGGACTGACGAACAGTTTTCCAGTTGGTCAGCATGCCGCCCAACCAGCGATGGTTCACGAAGAACTGGTCGCAGCTGTTAGCAGCATCTTTCACAGCTTCGCTTGCAGCGCGCTTAGTACCAACGAACAGAATCTTACCTTTACGGGAAGAGATCTTGTTCAGCTCAGCCAGGGCTTCGTTGAACATTGGTACAGTCTTCTCAAGGTTGATGATGTGAACTTTGTTACGTGCGCCGAAGATGAAAGGCTTCATTTTCGGGTTCCAGTAACGGGTCTGGTGACCGAAGTGAACACCAGCCTTGAGCATGTCGCGCATGGAAACAGTTGCCATGTTTAAAACCTCTATATTGAAAGTTGGGGTTATGCCTCCACGTATCCCATATTACCGACCCCGAAGGG
Organism: Enterobacter cloacae complex sp. SHL022; assembly: GCF_049237785.1. NCBI lineage: Bacteria > Pseudomonadati > Pseudomonadota > Gammaproteobacteria > Enterobacterales > Enterobacteriaceae > Enterobacter > Enterobacter cloacae complex sp. SHL022. Next base: position 32,651 of record NZ_JBMKJH010000003.1, read on the forward strand.
CACCCCGGAATATGTGCCGATACGTGTGTGTTGTTACACAAAGTGAGATTTGTCGCTCCCGTCCAGCCTGTGTATCTGAGATGGATCGGAAGTCCGGCGCGCTTTATATCACAAAACACGGCCAGAAACCAATAATTGTTGGCGGAGTGTGCTGTTAATGATTCTCAATTTGGCACGGGGTGCGCCTGACTGATACCATTGACAACACTTACACTAGTATTGTCGAAAAAATCGACACCGATGGACAGATTACATGGCTATCTCTATTAAGACACCTGAAGAAATTGAAAAGATGCGCGTTGCCGGTCGTCTGGCCGCGGACGTGCTGGAAATGATTGAGCCGTTTGTGAAACCGGGCGTCAGCACTGGCGAACTGGATCGCATCTGTAACGACTATATCGTCAACGAGCAGCACGCGGTCTCCGCCTGCCTTGGCTATCACGGTTTCCCGAAATCCGTCTGCATCTCTATTAATGAAGTGGTTTGCCACGGCATTCCGGATGACGAGAAGCTGCTGAAAGATGGCGACATCGTCAACATCGACGTGACCGTCATCAAAGACGACTACCACGGCGACACCTCTAAGATGTTCATCGTTGGCAAGCCAACGATTCTGGGCGAGCGTCTGTGCAAAGTAACGCAAGAGAGCCTCTACCTGGCGCTGAAAATGGTGAAGCCGGGCATCCGCCTGCGCACCATCGGCGCCGCAATCCAGAAATTTGTGGAAGCGGAAGGTTTCTCCGTGGTGCGCGAATATTGCGGTCACGGTATTGGTCGTGTGTTCCATGAAGAACCGCAGGTTCTGCACTACGATGCAGACGACGGCGGCGTAGTGCTGCAAAAGGGCATGACCTTCACGATCGAGCCAATGGTCAACGCGGGTGATTACCGCATCCGTACCATGAAAGATGGCTGGACGGTAAAAACCAAAGACAGAAGCTTGTCTGCCCAGTACGAGCATACTATTGTGGTTACAGACAACGGCTGCGAAATTATGACGTTGCGCAAGGATGACACCATCCCGGCGATACTGACGAACATTGAGTGATAAGAAGCCGGCGAATGCCGGCTTTTTTAATGGCGATAGCTTTTTCTTATGGGTGGCGCACGATGAGTAATCTCTTACCCGAACAGTATGCTAACACAGCACTTCCCACCCTCCCCGACCAGCCTGATAACCCGGGCGTCTGGCCACCGCATGAACTGACCTGCGCGCATATCAAAGCCCACATGAAGGTTTTCCATCGCTGGCTGGGAAGCGCATTTGACGCAGGCGTTTCGGCCGAGCAGCTCATTGAAGCGCGCACCGAATTTATCGACCAGCTTCTGCAACGTCTCTGGATCGACTACGGTTTCGGACAGGTGAGCGACGTCGCGCTGGTTGCTGTTGGCGGCTATGGCCGGGGTGAACTGCATCCGCTCTCTGATATCGACCTGCTGATCTTAAGCCGTAAAAAACTGCCGGACGATCGGGCGCAGAAAATCGGTGAACTGTTGACCCTGCTCTGGGACGTAAAGCTGGAAGTGGGCCACAGCGTACGCACGCTGGAAGAGTGTCTGCTGGAAGGGTTATCTGACCTGACCGTCGCCACCAACCTGATTGAAACCCGCCTCCTGATTGGCGACGTGGCGCTGTTCCTCGAACTGCAAAAGCACATCTTTAGCGACGGCTTCTGGCCTTCGGAAAAATTCTTCGCTGCGAAAGTCGAAGAACAAAACCAGCGCCACCAGCGCTATCACGGTACCAGCTATAATCTCGAACCGGATATTAAAAGCAGCCCCGGTGGCCTGCGCGATATCCACACGCTGCAATGGGTCGCCCGTCGCCATTTTGGGGCAACATCGCTGGACGAAATGGTCGGGTTTGGTTTTCTGACCGAAGCCGAACGTAACGAACTCAATGAGTGTCTGCATCTGCTGTGGCGCATCCGTTTTGCCCTGCACCTGGAAGTCACCCGCTACGATAACCGCCTGCTGTTTGACCGACAGCTCAGCGTGGCGCAGCGCCTGAATTACCAGGGCGAGGGCAACGAGCCGGTCGAGCAAATGATGAAGGATTTCTTCCGCGTCACCCGCCGCGTCTCTGAGCTGAACCAGATGCTGTTACAGCTGTTCGATGAGGCGATCCTCGCGCTGACGGCAGACGAAAAACCGCGTCCGATTGATGACGAATTTCAGCTGCGCGGCACGCTGATCGATCTGCGCGACGAAACGCTGTTCATTCGCGAACCGGAAGCGATCCTGCGAATGTTCTATACCATGGTGCGCAACAGCACGATCACCGGGATCTACTCCACTACCCTGCGTCATCTGCGCCATGCACGGCGTCATCTGAAGCAGCCGCTGTGTTACATCCCGGAGGCGCGCTCGTTGTTCCTGAGCATGCTTCGTCATCCGGGCGCCGTCAGCCGCGGACTGCTGCCAATGCACCGTCACAGCGTGCTGTGGGCCTATATGCCTCAGTGGTCGCATATTGTCGGGCAGATGCAGTTCGACCTGTTTCACGCCTATACGGTGGATGAGCACACGATCCGCGTCATGCTGAAGCTGGAAAGTTTCGCTAAAGAAGAGACGCGATCCCGCCATCCGCTGTGCGTTGATCTGTGGCCACGTCTGACACACCCGGAGCTGATCCTGATCGCTGCTCTGTTCCATGATATCGCCAAAGGTCGCGGCGGCGACCACTCCGTACTCGGTGCCCAGGACGTGCTGAAATTTGCCGAGCTGCACGGCCTGAACTCGCGTGAAACGCAGCTTATCGCCTGGCTGGTTCGCCATCATCTGCTGATGTCGGTTACCGCTCAGCGTCGTGATATTCAGGATCCGGAAGTGATCAAGCAGTTCGCCGAGGAAGTGCAAACGGAGAACCGCCTGCGCTACCTGGTCTGCCTGACGGTAGCCGATATCTGCGCCACCAACGAAACCCTGTGGAACAGCTGGAAGCAGAGCCTGCTGCGCGAGCTGTACTTCGCCACCGAAAAACAGCTGCGTCGCGGGATGCAGAATACCCCGGACATGCGCGAGCGTGTGCGCCATCACCAGTTGCAGGCGCTGGCCCTGCTGCGCATGGATAACATCAACGAAGAGGCGCTGCATCAGATTTGGGCGCGCTGTCGCGCCAACTACTTTGTACGCCACAGCCCAAACCAGCTTGCCTGGCACGCCCGGCATCTGCTGAAGCACGACCTGACGAAACCGATGATTCTGCTTAGCCCGCAGGCCACACGCGGCGGGACGGAGATCTTTATCTGGAGCCCGGACCGGCCTTATTTGTTTGCAGCGGTCTGTGCCGAGCTGGACAGGCGTAACCTGAGCGTTCACGACGCGCAGATTTTTACCACCCGCGACGGCATGGCGATGGACACCTTTATTGTGCTGGAGCCGGACGGCAGCCCGCTATCGTCGGACAGGCATGAGGGGATACGCTTTGGCCTTGAGCAGGCGATTACGCAGCGCAGCTGGCAACCTCCGCAGCCGCGCCGTCAGGCGGCAAAACTGCGCCACTTTACCGTCGATACCGAGGTCAATTTCCTGCCGACCCATACCGACCGTAAATCGTTCCTTGAGTTGATTGCGCTCGACCAGCCAGGGCTACTCGCCCGCGTCGGCCAGGTTTTTGCCGATCTGGGAATTTCGCTTCACGGCGCCCGAATTACAACGATTGGCGAACGAGTAGAAGATTTATTTATAATCGCGACGGCCGACCGGCGTGCCCTTAATAATGACCTGCAACTTGAAGTGCAACAACGGTTGACAGCAGCCCTCAATCCAAACGATAAAGGGTGACGTGTTTTTTAGTGAAATGGAAAGAGTAAACAATGCAGCAGTTACAGAACGTTATTGAGTCCGCTTTTGAGCGTCGCGCCGACATCACTCCGGCAAATGTGGATACCGTGACCCGTGAAGCGGTAAACCAGGTTATTTCCCTGCTGGATTCCGGCGCGCTGCGCGTGGCAGAAAAAATCGACGGTCAGTGGGTTACTCATCAATGGCTGAAGAAAGCTGTGCTGCTCTCTTTCCGCATCAACGATAACCAGGTTATCGACGGAGCAGAAAGCCGCTACTTCGATAAAGTGCCAATGAAATTTGCGGATTACGACGAAGCGCGCTTTCAGAAAGAGGGCTTCCGCGTAGTACCACCGGCAGCCGTTCGTCAGGGGGCATTCATCGCACGCAACACCGTGCTGATGCCATCCTACGTGAACATCGGCGCCTACGTTGACGAAGGCACCATGGTGGACACCTGGGCTACCGTCGGCTCCTGCGCGCAGATCGGTAAAAACGTTCACCTGTCCGGCGGCGTGGGCATCGGTGGCGTTCTTGAGCCACTTCAGGCTAACCCAACCATCATCGAAGACAACTGCTTCATCGGCGCACGTTCCGAAGTGGTTGAAGGCGTGATCGTCGAAGAAGGTTCTGTGATCTCCATGGGCGTGTACATTGGCCAGAGCACCCGTATTTACGATCGCGAAACCGGTGAAATTCACTACGGCCGCGTTCCAGCCGGTTCCGTTGTGGTTTCCGGCAACCTGCCGTCTAAAGATGGCAAATACAGCCTGTATTGCGCGGTCATCGTGAAAAAAGTGGACGCGAAAACGCGCGGTAAAGTAGGCATCAATGAACTGCTGCGCACCATCGATTAATCGGGTATAACAAAAAGCGGGGGCAACCCCGCTTTTTTTATATCCGAAGGTGGCGAAAATAGATTTTTTCGTTAATTATTCATAGGTTATGTTGAGATCAAGGGTACCGCTATGTACGATAATCTGAAAAGTCTGGGCATTACCAATCCTGATGAAATTGATCGTTATAGTCTTCGCCAGGAAGCCAATAACGATATTTTGAAAATCTATTTTCACAAGGACAAAGGAGAGTTCTTCGCCAAAAGCGTGAAGTTTAAATACCCTCGCCAGCGTAAGACCGTTGTCGCTGACGGTATCGGTCAGGGATATAAAGAAGTACAGGAAATCAGCCCTAACCTGCGCTACGTGATCGACGAACTCGATCAAATCTGCCAGCGCGATCGCAGCGAAGTCGATCTGAAACGTAAGATCCTTGACGACCTGCGTCACCTGGAAAGCGTAGTCACCAATAAGATCAGCGAGATTGAAGCGGATCTTGAGAAATTGACGCGGAAATAAAAGCAAAACGGCAATCCTTGATTGCCGTTTTTAATGTTTGCGCCCTCTCCCTGTGGGAGAGGGATGGGGTGAGGGCACCAGACCGCACTCAGCTATCTCTGCTCATCCAGCTGCAACGCAACATACAGCAGTAGCCGGTCGTCAAAATTCCCTAAATCCAGCCCCGTCAGTTCCGAGATCCGGTTAAGCCGATACTCCAGCGTATTACGGTGAATAAACAGCGCTTTTGACGTTGCCAGCGGCTGCACGTTATGCCGGAACCACGCCTGCAACGTGCGGCGCAGCAGCCCGTTGTTGTCCATCGCTTTCAGACGCACCAGCGGGCGCGCCAGCTCGTTGGCCTGCCAGCCACCGCGCAGGCTGTCGAGCAGGACCGGCAGCATCAGATCCTGATAGAAATAACTGCGGCTCTCCGGCATGCGCTGTTTACCCACCATCATGGTGGTGCGCGCCGTTCGCCATGAACGGGCGATACTCCCCGGCCCGGTAAAGTAATTTCCCAGCGCGACGCGAAAACGGAGCTGTCCGTTCTCCTTCATGCGCTCGATGAGCAGCTCAACGCGGCGACGATGATCTTCCGCGTCCCAGCGGCCAAACTGATTAAGCGCAGGCTTGAGCACCACCATTTCCGTTAAAGAGACGATTGCCACCAGGTTGTTACGCTCCGGCGTCGCCAGCATGTTTTGCAGCTGCTGTAGCTCCACCATAGCGCTGTCCACGCCAAGCTGGCCGCTATCCACCTCAATAACGGCAACCACGCGCGGCTGATTCAGGTCGATACCCAGACGCTGCGCCCACTCGCTCAGGGCAGGCGTGTGCTCCTCCGCCTGAATCAAATTCATCACCAGCTCTTCGCGCAGGCGGCTGTCCTGGGCGAGCAGGTGCATCAGACGCGACTGCTCCAGCATCATCTCCGCCGTCATGCAGACCAGCTCACCGTATTTACGCAGCGATTCAGGATCGCCGGTCAGACCGATAACGCCAACAATCTCTCCTTCCAGACGCAGCGGCAGGTTGATCCCCTGACGAACCCCGTGCAGATGTTTCGCCACGGCGTCATCGATGTCGACCACGCGCCCCTGAGAGAGCACCAGCAACGCCCCTTCGTGCAATTCCCCAATACGCTCACGATCGCCGCTGCCGATAATGCGCCCACGGGCATCCATTACGTTGATATTGGTATCAATGATGCGCATGGTTCGCGCCACGATATCCTGCGCCATTTTGGTATCAAGATGCCAGCCAGCCATATAACCCTCCCGTGAGCAGAGCTCAAGCATAGGGAAGTTCAGCTAAGGCTGCATTGTGCAGATGCCCAAAGGCAGTGAGAGATGTATGGAGTTGTGGGAAAGGTCACAGAAACGAGAAAGCCCCTGCGAACAGGGGCTTAAGATGATTACTGCATCAGGAGATAAATAGAAGTATCACCACGCTGAATATTCAGTGCCAGCACGGACGGCTTGCTGTCGAGAATTTTGCGCAGTTCAGCGATGTTTTTCACCGGCTGCTGGTTAGCGCCCATGATCACATCACCTTTTTTCAGGCCGATACGGGCAGCAGGTGAGTTTGCTTTCACGTTGTTCACCACCACGCCTTTATCTGCCCCTTTGTTGCTCATCTCAGCACCTTCAATACCGCTGAAGATGGTGCTGGAATCCACCTGATTCTGACTGCTCTGTTGCAGTTCCAGGCTCACGTTAACCGGCTTACCTTCACGCAGCAGGCCGAGGGTCACTTTACTGCCGATTGGCATAGAACCCACTTCCGCACGCAGGGCGGCAAAGCTGCTGATCGGTTTACCGTTCAGCGAAGTGATCACGTCACCCGCTTTAATGCCAGCTTTCGCCGCCGAGGAGTTCGGCATGACCTGGCTTACGAATGCGCCGCGCTGAGCGTCTACTTTCATTGCTTTCGCCAGCTCGGAGTTCAGCTCGGTACCCATGATACCCAGCTCACCGCGTTTCACCTGGCCATACTGCACCATCTGCGCGGTCAGGTTTTTCACCATGTTACTTGGGATAGCAAAGCCGATCCCGATGTTGCCGCCGTCCGGTGCCAGGATCGCGGTGTTGATACCGATCAGCTCGCCGTTCAGGTTCACCAGCGCGCCGCCGGAGTTACCGCGGTTGATCGCTGCATCCGTCTGGATGAAGTTTTCATAGTTTTCGGCATTGAGGCCGCTGCGGCCCAGTGCAGAGACGATACCCGAGGTCACGGTTTCACCCAGACCGAACGGGTTACCGATCGCCACGGTGTAGTCACCCACGCGCAGCGCGTCGGAGTCGGCAAGCTTAATCGCCGTCAGGTTCTTCGGATCCTGGATTTGAATCAGCGCGATATCGGAGCGCGGGTCTTTACCGACCACTTTGGCATCGAATTTACGGCCATCGCTCATCTGCACCTTAATGGTGTTAGCATTATCTACCACGTGGTTATTGGTCACCACGTAGCCTTTGGCTGCATCAATAATCACGCCCGAGCCGAGTGCCATGAATTTCTGCTGCTGGCCGCCGCCCATGCCGTCATCCCCTGCACCGCCGCCCTGACAGAACGGGGAGCTCTGGAATGGCGAACCGTCCTGGCAGAATGGCGAATTGTCGCCGAAGAACTGCTGGAAATTACGCGGCATACGCGGCGTATTGACGGTTGTGCTGCCCTCAACGTTAATACTCACCACCGATGGCATCACTTTTTCGAGCATCGGGGCCAGGCTTGGCATCTGCTGCGCAGTCGCTGCCGAGGAAGCTGTCTCGGCCGCCGTCGCCAGAGGGGACAGCGCTAAACCTAAACTCAGAGCCAGTGCACTCATTGCTAATGTGGTTTTTTTCATGTTTCTCAATCTCGATTTACCAGATAACGCAAAATTGCTGTGTAACTCAGATTCGTTTTATACCGCTTAGTTCCGGGATTAAGTTTATGGAAAAAGTAAAAATTTATTGGTCGTCTTTACAAAACTCATGGCTTATTCAACGGCCATAAGCTTGCGGTATTCATCCCAGGCATACAAATCTGTCATCCCGCTGATATAGTCCTGGATAAGACGACAGCGATAATAATATTCCATGACTGGCCATTGGGAAGAATGACGTTCTATTTTACTGACGGCTTCAATGTATGCCAGCCGGTGGCGCGTTGAAAGCTTCTGATAGAGACGAGATTCAATCGGCAGGCGGCGAACACGTTCATTTTCGACCAGCTCGCTAAACTCATCGACCGTCAGCTGGAGCAGCGGGCCATAAATCTCCAGCAACCCGCTGATAACCCGGTATCCTTGCAGCTCCAGCTGCTCGACATCCGGGTGGCTGAAAACATGGCGAACAGCCACGTTTTTATATAATTCAAGAAGCTGGCTAAAACTGCTCTCATCTTCCAGCAGGGCGTGATTAAATTCCCCGCTAAATATCATCGGCAAATTATCAATGAAACGGGCGGCTGCATACGGCACCAGTTTATTCAGCGTGTTTACTCGCAAATACATAAAGAACTGATCTTCGGTACTGCGGCTCAGCGAATTTGAACGCGATTTATCCCAGGCATTCTCGACGACCTGCGCAAACAGAGAACCTTTTTCATGCTCTCCCCAGGCATCATGAAGATGCTGATACAGCTCCTCGACGCTGAATATTCTTTTTTCCACCGCGTCTTCCAGATCGGCCACGCAATAAGAAATGTCATCAGCCGCTTCCATAATCCATGTCAATGGAAAACGGCCATTGGGGGTCAGAGACAGTTCTTTACGCAACCGCGCGATATATGCTTCTTCCGATAAGTAATAGCCCGGTTTTTTCATCAGGTAGCTATGCGTGGAGGGCGTTTCTCCGGTCCACCACGCGGGACGCGTGTATTTAAGAATACAGCCCACCTGGGCCCAGGTCAGATTCATCCGCATCAGGGAGTGCACCAAACGGATCCCCTGCGCGTTACCTTCGAAATGACACAGATCCTGGCGCACCTTACGGCGCAGATCGTTCAGGCTATCTTCACCTTCACGCAGGCGTAAATCGCGTACCACACAGCGGTCATCGCTGAGCGGCTGGCTTATGGCATCAGAGGGAAAAAGCCGCTGTTTAAACCAGTCATTGATGGCGGCCTCGCCGAAATGACCAAAGGGAGGATTGCCGATATCGTGCATCAGGCAGGCCATCTCAACGATGCTTTCGAACGGGCCGGTGAGTTCATCCAGTCCGTAGGTTTCCAGCAGACGTTGCTCTTTAAGGCGGCTGAGGATCTCTTTCGCAATGTAGCGCCCCACCTGCTGCACTTCCATGGAGTGCGTTAACCGCGTACGCACCGCGGCGTTACGCTCCAGCGGGAACACCTGGGTTTTTTGCTGTAACCGGCGGATGGCGGGCGAATTGATGATGCGTCCGCGATCGCTTTCAAAAATGCGCAGGATCTCATGTTCGCTCTTATCGCCCTGTGGCGAACGGAAACGTCGGTGCCAGTTAATTTTGGTACGAAAATCGATTGGTGCCATGTGCTCCCCCGCGTGAGAATGCGTTTCCCCTTAACCGCATGATAGACTATGCATCTTAACAAGGCACATCGCGAGTAAATCTATGAAAATCGGCATTATTGGTGCAATGGAAGAAGAAGTTACGCTGCTGCGTGACAAAATTGAGAACCGTCAGACCCTCTCCCTCGGTGGCTGTGAGATCTACACCGGCCAGCTGAACGGTGTTGACGTGGCTCTGCTGAAATCAGGCATCGGTAAAGTTGCAGCGGCACTGGGCGCGACCCTGCTGCTTGAGCGCTGCAAGCCTGACGTTATCATTAATACAGGTTCTGCGGGCGGTCTGGCGCCGACGCTGAAAGTGGGCGATATCGTGGTTTCCGACGAAGCGCGTTACCACGATGCAGACGTCACCGCATTCGGCTACGAATATGGTCAGCTTCCGGGCTGCCCGGCCGGGTTTAAAGCGGATGATAAGCTGATTGCCGCCGCTGAAAGCTGCATCAACGAGCTGAACCTCAATGCGGTGCGTGGCCTGATCGTCAGCGGCGATGCCTTTATCAACGGCTCTGTTGGTCTGGCGAAAATCCGTCATAACTTCCCGCAGGCTGTGGCCGTTGAGATGGAAGCCACGGCCATTGCGCACGTGTGCCATAACTTCAGCGTGCCGTTCGTGGTCGTTCGCGCGATCTCTGACGTAGCGGACCAGCAGTCCCACATCAGCTTCGACGAGTTCCTGGCCGTTGCGGCCAAGCAGTCCACCGTGATGGTGGAAACCCTGGTGCAGAAACTGGCGCGTGGGTAAGGTGTCATTCAGGGCGCTGGTCGCCCTGCTTCTGTTCGCTCCGGCCTGGCTCATCGCCGCGCCGCGGGTGATCACACTCTCCCCTGCCAATACGGAACTGGCTTTTGCCGCCGGGATCACGCCCGTTGCGGTGAGCAGCTTTTCCGATTATCCACCGCAGGCCGCCCAAATCGAACAGGTTGCCACCTGGCAGGGAATGAATCTGGAACGCATCGTTGCGCTAAAGCCCGATCTGGTACTCGCCTGGCGCGGCGGTAATGCCGAACGGCAGGTAAACCAGCTCTCTTCGCTGGGAATAACGGTTAAATGGGTGGACGCGGTGAGCATCGAACAGGTGTCGCAAACCCTCCGTGACCTCGCGCCCTTCAGCCCTACCCCCCAACGCGCCGGACAGGCTGCACAGCAGATGCTCAACGACTATGCCGCGCTAAAAGCCCGATACGGCACGCAACCGAAACAACGCGTTTTTCTGCAATTTGGCAGCCAGCCGCTGTTCACTACCGGGAAAGGTTCGATCCAGAACCAGGTGCTTGAAACCTGTGGAGGTGAAAATATCTTTGCCGAAAGCCGGGTCCCCTGGCCCCAGGTCAGTCGTGAGCAGGTTCTGGCGCGACAACCGCAGGCCATTGTGGTGGTCGGAAATGCGAGCGAGATTCCTAAAATAGAACAATTCTGGCATCGGCAGCTTAAAATTCCGGTCATCGCACTCAACAGCGACTGGTTTGAACGCGCCAGCCCGCGTATTATCCTCGCCGCAAAACAACTCTGCGCCGAACTGGCAGAGAGTCACTCAAACAGATAAATACCCCCTTCGAGGATTTAACGATGCTCGTGTATTGGCTGGATATTCTTGGCACAGCCGTTTTTGCTATCTCCGGCGTTTTGCTTGCCGGAAAACTACGCATGGATCCTTTTGGCGTACTGGTGCTCGGCGTCGTTACGGCGGTGGGAGGCGGAACGATCCGCGATATGGCGCTGGCAAATGGCCCGGTATTTTGGGTAAAAGATCCCACGGATCTGGTGGTGGCGATGGTCACCTGCCTGTTAACCATCGTGCTGGTTCGTCAGCCTCGCAGACTGCCAAAATGGATATTACCGGTGCTGGATGCCGTCGGTCTGGCGGTCTTTGTGGGAATAGGCGTGAACAAAGCCTTTATTGCCGGGACTGGCCCGCTGGTGGCGATCTGTATGGGCGTGTTAACCGGCGTGGGCGGAGGGATTATTCGCGACATACTGGCGCGAGAAGTCCCGATGATCCTGCGAACGGAAATCTACGCGACGGCCTGTATCATCGGGGGGATTGTTCACGCCACGGCGTATTACACTTTTGCTGTCCCGCTGGAAAACGCGGCGATGCTGGGGATGGTGGTAACGCTGGTGATCCGTTTAGCGGCGATACGCTGGCACCTGAAGCTGCCGACGTTTGCACTGGATGAAAATTCAAGATAGGTATCGTTTATAAGCCCGGTGGCGCTTCGCTTACCGGGCCTACAATTTGCATTCAGGTTTAAATACTGAATGAAGAACCACACCCGCAGGTGCTGGTCGCATTCGGGTTAGTCACCACAAAGCGCGAACCTTCCAGACCTTCAGTGTAGTCCACTGAACCGCCCACCAGATATTGCAGGCTCATCGGATCAACCACCAGCGCGACGCCCTGTTTCTCGATAGTCATATCACCATCGTTAACCTGGTCGTCAAAGGTAAAACCATACTGGAAGCCACTACAGCCGCCGCCGGTAATATAAACACGCAGTTTCAGATCCGGATTGTCCTCGTCGGCAATCAGGGTTTTCACTTTTTTCGCTGCTGCTTCGGTAAATTCCAGCGGCAACGCTACGTCATCACTCATCTTATGCTCCCATGAATACTGCGACTGCTATTGGGCAAAAATCACCCAATTCTTTTTGTCATTATCTAATACCCTGGTAATTCATTCAAGTATTCTGCTTCAGGGCCTGTTCAGCTTCCTGTTTCGCCAGGGTACGGGCAAGAATGGTGGAGTATAGCGGTTTTCCACCCAGGAATTGGGCTAATAGTGTCGCGCCGAGACAGGTAATGATCATTGGCAAAATGAGCTGGTAATTGTCGGTCATTTCCAGCACCAGTACGATCCCGGTAAGCGGCGCGCGCAGGGAGGCCGCCAGCAGCGCCCCCATTCCCGCCACCGCAAACGTCCCCGCGTCCAGATGATAGGCCGGGAAGCCAACCGCTGCCGCCATGCCAAACGCCGTGCCCAGCAGCGTTCCCAGCGCCAGCATCGGGGCAAATATGCCGCCCGGTGCGCCGGAGGAGAAGCACAGCACGGTCGTGATAACCCGCGAGATAAACATAAACAGCAGCAGCCCCACGCTGAAATTCCCCGCCGCGGCAATGGGAATCAGCCCGAAACCGCCGCCCGCCGCGTTCGGTTCGATAAAGCCGAGGATCCCGCACACGCCGCCAAGCAGGCCCCCCACCAGCACCCATTTCGTGGTATTTCCGCCATGGATGCGCTGAAACATATCCTGAGCCCGTAAAATCAGGGTGTTAAAAAGCGGGCCAACGACGCCAAAAATCATCCCAAGAACCAGATACAGCCACAAAGTATTGACCGGCGCATTGGTCAGCTTGCCAACTTCAATCACCGCCCCTTCGCCATTAAAGACGCGAAAGACAATGCTCGACATAATCACGCCGGTAAACACCGCTTTAATGGAGATCAGGTTGTAGCGGAACTGGGCGCGCATCTCTTCAATGATAAACAGGATACCCGCCAGCGGCGCGTTAAACGCCGCAGACAGCCCCGCCGCCGCCCCCGTCGCCAGCAACGTATGCCGTGCTTCGGCGCTGCGCATACGGAACAGATCGCCGACCATGCGCCCGACGTTACCGCCCAGCTGTACCGTTGGCCCTTCCCGACCGAGCACCATGCCCGCCCCGAGCGTTCCCATCCCGCCGATAAATTTCACAGGAAGTACCCGCCACCAGCGAACCGGGCGTAGCTCCTCCAGCGCCCCCTCAATTTCAGGGATCCCCGAGCCACCTGCTTCAGGTGCGAATTTACGCACCAGAAAATAGCCCACCATGGCAAACAGCGCCGACAGGCCAAAGGCCCACACCCAGACCAGCCATTCCCGATCGGCAAAGCTGGCGACGGTACCTATGCGCCAGTTGAGCACCGCATTGACCGCTTTCTCGAATGCGACCCCCACCAGCCCGGCCAGCGTACCGACCACGGCGGCTGCCAGCAGAATGGCTAACGGGGTTTTGTCACGGTTGAGCAACCGCCGGATACTGACCCGGTGCTTCGCGCGCGTAAACTGTTGTTGTTCAAAAGAAGGCGTGTTCTCGTTCATTACCTGTTCTGTTTCGTCATACAAAAGGCCGCAGGGATTCTACCAGAGACAATCCCCTCGTCCCCTGAAAAATACTTAACAATTGTTAAGCCTTCTGAGGGGCAAAAATTTTATAACCTCTTCCGAATCACTTAGAATAGTTGCCTTAACTTATTTCTACGAACCAGGAACGACGCCATGAGCAAGTCTGAAAACCTCTACAGCGCAGCCCGCGAGCTTATCCCAGGCGGCGTAAACTCACCCGTGCGCGCCTTTACCGGCGTGGGTGGCACCCCGCTGTTTATCGAACGTGCGGATGGCGCATATCTGTATGATGTGGATGGTAAAGCCTATGTCGATTACGTCGGCTCCTGGGGCCCGATGGTACTGGGGCACAACCACCCGGCGATCCGCAACGCGGTGATTGAAGCCGCTCAGCGCGGCCTGAGCTTCGGTGCGCCAACCGAGATGGAAGTCAAAATGGCGGAGCTGGTCACCGAGCTGGTGCCAACGATGGACATGGTACGTATGGTGAACTCCGGTACGGAAGCGACCATGAGCGCCATCCGTCTGGCGCGCGGCTTTACCGGCCGTGACAAGATTATCAAGTTCGAAGGCTGTTACCATGGCCACGCCGACTGCCTGCTGGTAAAAGCCGGTTCCGGCGCGCTGACGCTCGGTCAGCCTAACTCTCCGGGCGTGCCGGCTGACTTCGCAAAACACACCCTCACCTGCACCTATAACGATCTGGACACCGTTCGCGCGGCGTTCGAGCAGTATCCGCAGGAGATCGCCTGCATTATCGTTGAGCCAGTTGCGGGCAACATGAACTGTATCCCACCGCAGCCGGATTTCCTGCCGGGCCTGCGCGCGCTGTGCGATGAGTTCGGCGCGCTGCTGATCATCGACGAAGTGATGACCGGTTTCCGCGTCGCACTGGCGGGGGCGCAGTCATACTACGGCGTCGAGCCGGATCTGACCTGCCTCGGCAAGATCATTGGCGGCGGCATGCCTGTCGGCGCGTTTGGCGGCCGTAAGGACGTAATGGACGCGCTGGCGCCAACCGGTCCGGTTTACCAGGCGGGTACGCTCTCCGGTAACCCGATTGCGATGGCGGCGGGCTTTGCCTGTCTGACCGAAGTGGCGCAGCCGGGCATCCACCAAACCCTGACGGACCGGACGACGCAGCTGGCAAACGGTCTGCTGGAAGCCGCAGAAGACGCGGGTATTCCGCTGGTGGTAAACCACGTCGGCGGGATGTTCGGGATTTTCTTCACCGAGGCGAAAACCGTGACCTGCTATCAGGACGTGGTGAAATGCGACGTGGAACGCTTCAAACGCTTCTTCCACCTGATGCTGGAAGAAGGCGTGTATCTGGCCCCGTCAGCGTTTGAAGCGGGCTTTATGTCCGTGGCACACAGCGAAGAAGATATCAATAACACCATCGACGCAGCGCGTAAGGTGTTTGCGAAGCTGTAAAATGTGCGGCTTGATGCCCTCACCCCAGCCCTCTCCTACAGGGAGAGGGAGCAAACGCTAAAACGGCAATCTAAGGATTGCCGTTTACTTTTATTACCGACTCTGCTTTCTCAACAGATATATAAAGTACGGCGCGCCGATAAAGGTCGACAGCAGGCCCGCCGGGATCTGATACGGGAACAGCACCATCCTTCCGCACCAGTCAGCAAAGACCAGGATCGCCCCGCCCGTCAGGGCAGAGATCGCGATATGTGGCAAAGTCCTGCGGAAGCCCATCATACGGGCGATATGCGGCGCCATTAATCCGACAAAACTGAGCGGGCCAATGGTCATGGTGGCCGTCGCCGTCAGGCACGCGGCCAGCAGCAGCAGGGCGATACGCGTTGGCGTCAGCGCCAGCCCAACCGCGCGCGCGGTGTCCCCGCCCAGCGGCAGAATGGTCATCCAGCGGCGGCACAGCGGCACTATCGCCAGCAGTACGATCATCACGATCCCGGTATGTACCACCTGGCTGCCGGTGGCGTTGTACGTCGAGCCGGAGATCCAGGTCAGGATCTGCGCCATGCGCGGATCGCCGCTCGCCTGCAACATCATCAGCAGCATAGTAAACGCGGTGCTCAGCGCCATTCCGGCCAGCAGCATGCGGTGAGGCGAGAAACCGCCGCGCCCGGAGGCGATCAGGATAATCATCAGCGTGACTGCCGCACCGATACTCCCGGCAGGCATCAGCCAGCCGAATGCATTTCCCGGCACGAGGAACAACATCAACACTACGCCAAACGCGGCGCCGGAACTGATGCCCAGGACTTCCGGGCTTGCCATCGGGTTGCCGGTGAGACGCTGGATAATACAGCCCGCCACCGCCAGCATGACGCCCGCAATCAGCGCGGAGAAGATCCGCGGCCAGCGCCACTGCATGAGTTCATGCAGCAAATCCCCCGTCGCCCAGTGCCAGCCCGTGGCGTCGCGTCCCAGCGAGAGTGCGGCAAACGAGGCGATAACCAGCACTGCCAGTCCGGCAAGGCTGAACCACACCACCGACTGACGCTCAGCATGTACTTTATCGCCGGCATCCATTGCCGGGGCGCTAATGCTGCGCAGGCGCGGCAAGAGCCACAGCAGCAGCGGCGCACCGATCAGGGCCGTCACCGAGCCCGTGGAAACTTCCATCCAGACGCGCGCCAGCCAGAGAATGAGCTGATCGGAAAGCCAGAGGATCAGCGCACCAATCAGCGGCGCCAGCATCAGGCGCGCCAGCAGACGGCGTGCGCCGAGCATTTTTGCCAGCAGCGGCGCAAACAGGCCGATAAAGCCGATGATGCCGACGGCGTTAACCAGTAACGCGCTGAGCACAATCGCCAGGGTCAGGGCCGCCAGACGCGCCAGCGACAGCGCCAGCCCGAGATTGCGCGCCACGCCGTCGTCCAGGCCCATCAGCGTGAGCGGACGCAGCAGCAGCAGTGTCAGCACCACGCCGCCAAACAGCTGCGGCCACAGGCGCTGGACGATACTCCAGTCGGTCTGGGTGAGCGTGCCGGTACTCCACATAAACATGCTTTGCAACTGGTCGTGGTGAAACAGCACCAGCAGCTGGTTGATCGCCCCACAGTAGAGGCTGACGACCAGCCCCGCGAGGATCAGCGTGACCGGCGAGAGACGTTTTCCCCAGGCCACGCCAAAGACCAGCGCACCGACCACGCATGCGCCTGCCAGCGCGGCAAACTGCGAGGTTAACGCTCCCGGCAGGGTCCAGAGAGTGGTGATGGTGATCCCCAACTGAGCCCCCGTCGCCACGCCCAGCGTAGTCGGCTCCGCCAGCGGGTTACGTAGCACCTGCTGAAACAGTACGCCCACCAGTCCCAGTCCCGCCCCGACCAGCAGGGAGATAGCCAGACGCGGCAGCAGGCTGTAGTGGAACAGCATTTGCTGAATATTATCGATATCCGGTGCGGCAAACGCGGCTGCCCACTGATCGCGCGGCAACGCCGTGGTCAGGTTAAAGCCGGTTAACGCCAGGGCAGCCAGAAAAATGAGCGCTAACAGTAACATCGGGAAACGGGCCATACGCGTGCTCATGCCTTGCCTCCCAGTGCATTGTCCAGCACGCGGGCAAAATGCATGGCCGACAGCGTCGCGCCGTAGAACCATACCGCTGGCGCGCGCAGGAAGCGCTGCTCGCGGACGAACGGCATTGCCTGCCAGAGCGGGGTCGCCATCAGGGTTTGCATCTCGCGCTCATTGCCGTGGTCAAAGCACAGCACGTCCACATCACGAAACGCCGCCAGACGGTCAATCCCCACGGCGGTACTGCCCCAGAACGTCATCTCGCCTTCCCAGGCATTGCGAATGCCAAAGCTGTCGAGCACTTCCTGGAACAGACAGTTATTTCCAAAGACCAGCATATGGCGGGCATCCAGCAGGGTCACCATCAGCAAAGGCCGATCGCCACGGTGGGCAAAGCGCGGCTTAAGGGAATCAATCAACGCATCAAATTCATCGAGATGTTTTTTCGCCTCAGCCTCACGGTTGAGGAACTGCGCCATCTCGTGGATGGAATTTTTTGCCATGGTCAGCGGCTTTTTACCGTCGCTAAAGGAAAAGCCCCGTCCGGGCGCAATCTTCGCCATGGTCTCTTCCGACGGACCATACCCCGCAGACCAGAATAAATAAGATGGTTTCATCTGGGTGAGAAGCTCAAGGTTCGGCTCCGTACGCAGACCGATGTCGATGACGGAGTCCGGCAGTTTTGGCTCATTCACCCACAGGGTGTAGTTGGGAATATCGGCCACACCGTAAGGCGTCACGCCCAGCGCCATCATCAGTTCAACGGGCAACCACTCCAGCGCCACGATGCGGTGCGGATCGATAGCGGCAGCGCGGGCCGGGCCCATCTTTAACAGCAGCGGTGAGAGCGCCATGGCCGTCAGCAGGCGACGGCGGCTAATGAAAGTTGAATCCAGCATCAGTAGACAAAGCTCACGGGTGCAGTCCCGGCCGGGTGAGGCAGGATGCCCATAGGAATACCGTAGATATGTTCCAGCGTTTCGCTACGCATCAGTTCGGCAGGCGTACCCTGAGCGATCATTTCACCGCCGCGCAGCGCTACCAGATAGTCGCAATAGCGTGCCGCCATGTTGATATCATGCAGAACGGCAATCACCGTCAGGCCGCGCTGCTGACTTAAGCGATGCACCAGCGCCAGGACGTCAACCTGATGAGCAATATCCAGCGCCGACGTGGGTTCGTCGAGCAGCAGGCAGCGGCTGTCCTGCGCCACCAGCATTGCGATCCATGCGCGCTGACGCTCGCCACCGGACAGGCTATCCACCAGACGGTGCGCCAGCGGTTTTAATCCCACCAGCGCGATCGCCTCTTCCACTTTCTCTCTGTCAGCAACGCCAAAACGCCCGAGCGCACCGTGCCACGGATAACGTCCAATCGCCACCAGCTCGCGCACCGTCATCCCCTCCGCCTGCGGCAACTGCTGCGGCAGATAGGCCACCTTGCGGGCAAAGGCCTTACTGCTCCAGCTCGCCAGCGGCTGGTCATCCAGCAAAATGTCGCCCTCGGACGGTGGCTGATGACGGCCCAGCATCTTCAGCAGCGTCGATTTACCGGAACCATTGTGCCCGATTAAACCGGTCACTTTACCTGCGGGAAACGTCAAAGAGAGCGGATGCAGCAAGGTGCGCCCGGGTACGCGAAAGGAGAGATTATTGAGCGTGAAGGTGGAGTCGGATTGCGTTTTGTTATCCTGCATGTCAGCCAACTTAAATAAAAAGGGCACGGCGAACCGTGCCCATAAAGAGGTTAGAAGCGGAAGGTCGCCGTGGCAACAACCTGGCGTCCTGCTCCCCAGTAGCATGCATACTCGCTGTAGCAGCTGGAGACGTATTCACGGTCAAAGATGTTGTTCACGTTGACGCCGATGGAAGAGCCCGGCAGACCGAAGCGCGCCAGATCGTATTTCACGGTCGCATCCGCCAGGGCATAACCCGCGACGTTAAAGGACTCATAGGCTTTAGGCGACGCTGAGGAGTAGTACGTCACCGTGTTACCGATGTAACGCGCGCCTGCACCGACGGTCAGGCCACTCAGCGCCGTCTCGTGGAAGGTGTAATCCGCCCACAGGGATGCCATGTTGCGCGGTACTTCTGCCGGACGACGACCTTCATACCAGGTATCGTGGGTATATTCCGCATCGGTGTAGCTGTAGGCCGCCGTCACGTTCACATTAGCCGACACCGCCGCTTTCGCTTCCAGCTCAAAGCCACGGGAGCGGATTTCACCGCCCTGCACGCTAAAGCCGCTGGTCGGGTTCGCCGGATCGGCGGTCAGGTTGTTGTTCTTGGTCAGCTGGTATACCGCTGCCGTCACCACAACAGGCAGATCTTTCGGAACATACTTCACGCCCGCTTCATATTGCTTGCCGCGTGCCGGATCGAACGGTTTACCACCCTGAGTAGTGCCAGAGAGCGGTTCGAAAGATTCACTGTAGCTGAAGTATGGGGTAATCCCGTTATCGAACAGGTAGTTAATCCCCCCGCGCCAGGTAAATGCCTGATCGTTAATTTCCGCGGTGGTTCCGTTATTACGGTTGAAGGCAGACGTTTTCGCAAAGTCATAGCGGCCACCCAGGGTGAGTACCCACTTATCCCATTCCGCCTGATCCTGCGCATAGAGCCCGGTCTGCTCCTGGCGATTGAGCATGGCATACGGGAAGTTCACATTAACGTTCGCATTGCCGTGCTGCGGATTGTTCATGCTGATCGGATCGGCGGTACCGTAGTCAGCATCAATGTCATTGCGCATACGAAGGTAATCCACACCCGTCAGCAGGGTATGGTCAACGGCGCCGGTCGCGAATTTCGACTGGAGCTGTGTATCAACCGTGAACGAGTTGAGGTCTTCATCTGAGCGCACGTACGCGCGGCTGATCTGGGCCGGGGCGATATAGCCGTTACCGTAAACTGAACGGTAAAGCGTGTTGATTTTGGTATAACGCAGGTTCTGACGCACGGTGAAGGTGTCGTTGAATTCATGCGCGAAGCTGTAACCCACCATTTTCTGACGACGGGAGATCTTATTGTCTTCATCGCCTTCGTTGAAGTCGGTCGGCAGTTTGTGCGCTTTTCCGTTAGCATCATAGTAAGGCACAACGGTACCTTCACGCGGCAGCCAGCCGTAGTAACCCGCATCCGGATCGCTCTGGAAGTTGCTCAGGAAAGTGAAATCGGTTTTATCATCAGGACGCCAGCTGAAAGACGGCGCAATCGCGTAACGAGTAGACTTCACCATTTCCTGCTGCGCATTTTCACTGCGCCCCAGACCGGTCAGACGGTAGGACCACACGCCGTCATCGTCAATCGCGTCGCTGAAATCAAACCCGGTCTGCCAGAGGTTATCCGTCCCCATTTTGAACTGAATTTCTTTCAACGGTTCCGTAGTTGGACGCTTGCTGACCATACTCACTACGCCGCCAGGATGGCTTTTGCCATACAGTACAGACGTCGGGCCACGCAGCAGCTCTACGCGCTCAAGGAAGTACGGGTCCATGGACGCTTCAGAGTAGTTGTCTCCCTGCAACTTCATACCATCCAGATACTGGTTGGTATTCACGGTGCTGGAGGTCGTGAAACCACGAATCGAAACCACATCGTAAGTTGTTGATGCGCCGCGCGTTGCGAAAACACTTGGGGTATAGGCCAGCGCCTGTTTAACCGTTCCCGGCTGTTTCATGTCCATCTCTTCACGTGTAACCACGGAAATAGACTGCGGGGTTTTCTCGATCGGTGTATCGGTTTTCGTCGCCGTTGCAGTGCGCTTTGCTGCAATCGTCGGTGCAGGACCCCAGGCACTTTCCTGTGCAGCCGGTGCGGCAGTCACGGTGATGGTTTCTTCTTTCTTGGGGGTTTCAGCGGCCTGTGCGTAAGCAGACATGCCGGCAACCGCTGTGGCTACGACGGCTGCGATTTTACGCAGCGACGTGTTAATTGGCTGAGCAGTATTGGAAAGCGCCATGATGGATCTCTGATGAAAAAGGTGAATGATAACGTAAACGAGAATTATTATTATGACCGCAGAATAATATGCGAAACGCTGACGGCATAGCAAGCGATATGCGGCCCTACAAGAATTAAGGGTTTAAGAAATAATCAACGGAAAATGTGTCGTTAATAAGGGTTGAAAATGGGGTTAAGGAAATGAGTTGCCGAGGTGAAAAAATACCCCCTTCCCGGGAAGGGGGTATCAGTAGGGTTAGTTCCCGCCGAACATATCCTTGATCCAGCCGGCGACGCCGTCGCTGTCTTTCTTCTCTTCCTGCTGCTGCGGCTGTTGCTGCTGCGGCTGCTGAGGTTGAGAAGACTGATCGAACGGGTTACCTGTCGGTTCTTCTGGCTGGCTTTGCTGGCACAGCGCATCCGGGTTGGTCGTCCAGACCGGCAGCGTACGCACGCCACCGCCGCAAATGAAGTTACCCGAGCTGTCCACGCCCATATCGACGATATCTTCCGGAGCAACGAGGTTCAGCGGCACCGGAGACTGATTCGCGAGGTAGCGCTGGTAAATCGACATAGCACCGCTCGCGCCATACAGTTTGGTCGGCTGGTTGTTATCGCGCCCCACCCAGGTGATGACCACTTCACGACCATCAATACCGGCGAACCAGGTATCGACATTGTTGTTGGTGGTCCCGGTTTTACCCGCCAGATGCAGACCAGGATACTTCGCCCCCAGCTGACGACCGGTACCGCGCTGAACCACCTGCTGCATGGTCCACAGCGTCATATAGGCCGCCTGTGCCGGAACAGCGCGCTCCGCCTGCGGGAAGCTCTGATACAGCACGGAGCCATCTTCGGCAATCACCGAACGCAGAGCGGAGAGCGGCGCTCGGTTACCGCCGCTGGCGATGGTCTGGAACGCCTGCGCCACTTCGATTGGCGTCAGGTTAAGCGCCCCCAGGATCATCGCTGGCACAGGGTGCAGCTGATCTTTCGGTACGCCCAGCTTCTGCCAGGTGTCGGTGATGGCTGGCAGGCCCAGCGCCATCCCGAGGTTAACCGTTGGCACGTTCATCGAGCGGGTTAACGCATCCACCAGCATCACCTGACCGCTGAACTGTCTGTCATCGTTCTGCGGTGACCATACCTGGCCGTTAGGCTGGCGCAGGGAGATTGGCGCATCGGCAATCCAGGTGTTCAGTCGATAGAGGTTCGGCTGGCTCAGCGCGGTCAGATAAGTCGCCGGTTTTGCCAGTGAACCAATCGAACGACGCGCCTGCATTGCGCGGTTATAGCCCGCATACTGTGGCTCAGCACCGCCCACCATGGCACGAACTTCGCCGGTGTTACGGTCAACCACTACCATCGCGGTTTCCAGATCGCTCAGCTTACGCTGCTTTTTCAGCGCCGGAATACCTTCTACCGCCGCTTTTTCTGCCGCATCCTGCGCCACGGAATCAAAGGTGGTAAAGATCTTCACGCCTGAGAGATCTTTCACTTTATCTCCGAGCTTAGACTGCAACTCCTGACGCACCATCTGCATAAAGGCAGGCTGCGGAGAGATCACCCCACCGCGCGGCTGAACGCCCAGCGGACGTGCGCTCAGCATGTCGTACAGCTCCTGGTCAATCACCTGCTGTTGTTGCAGCAGACGCAGCACCAGGTTACGACGCTCCAGCGCCAGTTTCGGGTTACGCCACGGGTTGTAGATCGACGCGCCTTTCACCATGCCCACCAGCAGCGCCTGCTGGTCAAGGCTCAGCTCTTCTACCGGACGGCCAAAGTAGTACAGGCTCGCCAGCGGGAAGCCGCGGATCTCGTTATCGCCGCTCTGACCGAGGTACACCTCGTTCATGTACAGCTCAAGAATACGATCCTTGCTGTAGCGCGCATCCATCAGCACGGCCATGTACGCTTCGTTGGCTTTACGCCAGTAAGAGCGCTCGCTGGAGAGGAACAGGTTTTTCACCAGCTGCTGGGTCAGGGTACTCGCCCCCTGCACCGTACGCCCGGCGGTCAGGTTCGCCAGTACCGCACGACCAATGGAGTAAAGGCTGATACCGTCGTGCTCGTAGAAGTGGCGATCTTCGGTTGCCAGCAGGGTATCCACCAGCAAATCCGGGAAGCCGTTACGCGCCACGAACAGCCGCTGTTCGCCGTTTGCGGACGACAGCATGGTGATGAGACGCGGATCGAGACGGAAGAAACCGAACTGGCGATCGTTATCCATGTTCTCAATGGTTTCCAGACGATCGCCGTCAAAGGTCAGACGCGCGCGCACCTGCCCTTCTTTACTGTCCGGGAAGTCGAACGGACGGCGGATCATCTCAATGCTTTTCGCCTGGACGGTAAATTCGCCTGGACGGGTCATTTTCGTGACCTGACGATACTGCGTGGCTTGCAGCAGCTTCACCATCTCGTTCTTGCTGATGGACATGTCCGGCTCAAGGTTCACCATGCGGCCGTACACTGCCGCAGGCAATTGCCAGACTTTCCCGTCAATACGGCTGCGGATCTTCTGATCCAGATAAACGCCGTAAATCGCGATCAGGACAACAAAAACAATGAACAGCTTCAGCAGCAGCCAGAACCAGCCGCGCTTACCACGAGGCTTACGCCCTTTGCCTTTCCCTTTACGCGGCATCGGTTCTTCATCCTCATAATCGTCTTCATAGTCATCGTCATACTCCTCATCTCTGAGGCGACGACGGCTTACCTTTTCTTTCGCCGGACGCGTCGGCTTTCCCTTACGTCCTATTGGCTCGCGGTCATTCCCCGCCATGCTTTTTCTCCGCAACATTCAGGCGCAAAGGCCAGATTTTCTTATCTTGCACAGGTCAGTGAAAGAAGAAATCTCTCAAAGTTTGTTTCTCCCTCTCCCTGTGGGAGAGGGCCGGGGTGAGGGCATCAGCCCGCACTTTCCCCATTACGAATATTTTTTCGTGCGCCGTGTCGGCGCGGTATTCGCCGGATCGTCCGGCCAGACGTGTTTGGGATATCGCCCTTTCATCTCTTTCTGCACTTCACGATAGCTCCCCGCCCAAAACGCCCCCAAGTCGCGGGTGATCTGCAAGGGACGATGCGCAGGCGAAAGCAGCTCAAGCACTAACGGCACACGGCCTTCAGCAATGGACGGCGTGGTGGCCTCACCAAACATCTCCTGCATCCGAACCGCCAGCGCCGGCGGATTATCCTCATGATAACGAATGGCAATCCGGCTCCCGGTTGGCACAGTGTAATGCCCAGGCAGTTCACTATCCAGACGTTGACGTAACGACCAGTCCAGTAAATTCTGTAACGCTGCCTTAACATCAAGCGCCTTCAGGGCGCGCAGGGAGTGTACGCCGCTCATCTGCGGCAACAGCCACTGTTCAAGCGTCGCGAGCAGCGTCTCATCATCCACCGCTGGCCACCCCTGTTCCGGCAGCCACTTCGCGGCGCAGTGCAGACGTATACGATATTGTTCAGCCTCCGGCGTCCAGTTCAGTACGCTCAGCCCTTTTTCCCGAATGCCATTCAGCATCGCCTGGTGTAACTCTTCCTCCGACGGCTTCGCCAGCGGTTTCGTCCCGAGCGTCAGTTTGCCAATCTGGCTACGACGGAACGCCTTCAGCGTGCCCTGGGTATCATCCCATTCCACGATGTCAGATTGCTGAAGCAGCTGCGGGCAGGCACGCGTCAGGACGTCAATATCCACGGCAACCGCCTGTAAAATACGCGCGTCCGGGGAGTGGCTCCCCTGGAGTAAGAGCGGCGCGATCAGCCATTCATGACGCGTCAGGGCGTCATCGCTGTCCAGCATCGCGCCCATCCCATTTGCCAGCTGATAGCGACCATCCAGCCCGCGACGGCGCGCGATTCTGTCCGGGAAGGCCTGGGCCAGCAGAGGGATAACTTTATCGCTGTCAGGCGAACCGCCCCGGCAATTCAGGCGTTTACACAGCTGCTGCGCCCGCTGTTGCCAGTTTCCCTGATGGCGTGAAAAGGCCTGTCCCAGATCGCTGCCGCCACCGCGCGGCGGCTCCTCAAGAATAGCCGCCAGTTTTGCCGCCGTGGCAATTTCATCGTCGCCCTGTGCTGCCACCAGCATTGCCGCCAGACGTGGATCGTTGCCCAGCGCCGCCATTTTCTGGCCGCGCGCCGTCAGTCGCTCGCCTTCCAGCGCGCCAAGCTGGGTCAGCAGGCTGCGCGCGGCGGAAAGGTTGACGACAGGCGGAGGATTAAGCCAGGTGAGCTGGTCAGGGTCCGGACAGCCCCACTGCATCATATCCATCACCAGTCCGGAGAGATCGCTTTGTAAAATCTCAGGCGTGCTCTGGAATGCCGCACGCTCCGCCTGCTCGGCGCTGGTTAAATGCAGGCAAATACCCGGCTCAAGACGCCCTGCTCGCCCTGCGCGCTGCACCATTGAGGCCTGGCTGATGCGCTGCGTCAGCAGCCTGGTCAGCCCGGAACGCGGATCAAAACTGGCCACCCTCTCCAGCGTACTGTCCACCACCAGGCGAATGCCTTCGATGGTCAAACTGGTTTCCGCGATATTGGTTGCCAGCACCACTTTGCGCTGCCCCGCCGGTGCGGGAAGGATCGCCTTGCGCTGGTCAGCCAACGGCAGCGCGCCGTAGAGCGGGCACAGCATAACGTCACTGTCCACCCGGGATGCCAGCTGCTCCTGTACGCGCTGGATTTCGCCTACGCCGGGTAAAAACAGCAGCAGCGAGCCGGGCTCCTGGCGGAGCAATTCGGCGGTGGCGATGGCAACCGCTTCGTCAAAACGCTGATGGGCAGGCAGCGGCTGATAGCGGCGCTCGACCGGGAACGCACGCCCTTCAGAGGAGATCATCGGCGCGTCAGGGAGCGTCTGCCGGAGCCGCTCGTTATCCAGCGTCGCCGACATAATCAGCAGCCGAAGGTCGTCGCGCAGCCCCTGCTGAACGTCGAGCAGCAGCGCAAGGGCCAGATCGGCCTGGAGGCTGCGCTCGTGAAATTCATCAAGGATCACCAGCCCGACGCCGGTCAGCTCCGGATCGTTTTGCAACATACGGGTAAGAATACCTTCGGTGACCACTTCCAGCCGCGTGGATGGTCCAACGCAGGTTTCGGCGCGCATCCGGTACCCTACCGTCTCACCCGGTTTTTCATTCAGCAGTTCCGCCAGGCGCTGCGCCACATTGCGCGCCGCCAGCCTGCGCGGCTCCAGCAGGATAATTTTCCCGCTGATGTTCCCATCGCGCAGAATTTGCAGGGGCAGCCAGGTGGATTTACCCGCTCCGGTGGGCGCGCTGAGCAAAACCTGTGGCGCATGTTCTAAGGCTGCGAGTAGCTCAGGAAGGACGACGGCGACGGGCAAAGAGGACACTTACGGCTCCAGAGGGTTAACATTAATCGGCGTACATTGTAGCATCGGCGCATATCATTACCGAGTCTTGCGCATGTCTGAGTCTAAACGGCTATTCTTCGCCATTGAATTACCCACCACGCTTCAACGGCAGATTGTTCGCTGGCGCGCCAGCCACTTCCCCGCGGAAGCGGGCCGCCCCGTCGTCGCCGCCAATATGCACCTGACGTTAGCCTTTCTTGGTGAAGTAAGCGCTGAAAAGCAGCGCGCGTTAAGCGCAATGGCCGGACGCATTTCGCAGCCGGGGTTTACGCTGCATCTTGACGATGCCGGGCAATGGCTGCGCTCTCGGGTGGTCTGGCTGGGGACGCGGCAGCCCCCTCGCGGACTGCTACAGCTCGCCAACATGCTGCGGGCGCAGGCCGCGCGCAGCGGCTGTTATCAGAGCCCGCAGCCGTTTCATCCCCACATTACCCTGCTGCGCGATGCGGGTCAGGCCGTTGCCATCCCGCCACCGGGCTTTCACTGGTCCTTTCAGGTGAATGAATTTGCGCTGTACGAATCTGCCTTTGTACAAGGACGCACCCGCTATACTCCGCTCCAGCGCTGGACGCTGGGCGACACGTTAAGGAATCCTGATGAAGTTTAGTCCTGCACTCCAGCCCGCCACGCTGATCCAGCGTTACAAACGCTTTCTCGCTGATGTGATCACCCCTGCGGGCGAAACGCTCACGCTGCACTGCCCTAACACCGGCGCCATGACCGGTTGCGCCACGCCGGGTGACACGGTCTGGTATTCCACATCAGAAAATACTAAACGCAAATATCCCCATACCTGGGAAATGACCGAGACGCAAAGCGGGGCATTTATTTGCGTTAATACCCTGCGCGCAAATCAGCTGGTTAAGGAAGCTCTGACAAATGGAATGCTTTCTGAACTGGTGGGTTACGGCACGCAAAAAAGCGAAGTGAAATATGGCGATGAAGGCAGCAGAATTGATTTTATGTTACAGGCGGAAGACCGCCCTGAGTGCTATATTGAAGTGAAATCAGTGACGTTAGCGGAACAGGTAAACGGCTTCTTTCCGGATGCGGTAACGCTACGTGGCCAGAAGCATCTGCGAGAGCTAATGAGTGTAGCGGCGGCGGGCAAGCGCGCCGTGTTGCTGTTTGCGGTTCTGCATTCAGCCATTGAACGGTTTTCCCCGGCCCGTCATATTGATCCTAAATACGCGCAATTGTTGAATGAGGCACAAAAGCAGGGGGTAGAGATTTTCGCTTATAAAGCGGAACTTTCTGCCGATAATATGACTCTGAGATCCTCTCTTCCCATTGTCTTATAAGGGATTAGACGATTGACTAATAAGTGTTCTGGCCGCGTGCGCAAATACGCTTTTCCTCACAGGGTTGTCAAGTGTTACGTTTAGATAATTGCCATACGGAAAAGCATCTGCTATTTATAGCGACCTGATTTTTCCCCCAACACGGGGATCGATAGTGCGTGTTAAGGAGAAGCAACATGCAAGAAGGGCAAAACCGTAAAACATCGTCCCTGAGTATTCTCGCCATCGCTGGGGTGGAGCCGTATCAAGAGAAGCCGGGCGAAGAGTATATGAACGAAGCCCAGCTGTCGCACTTCAAGCGTATTCTTGAAGCATGGCGTAATCAACTCAGGGATGAAGTCGATCGCACCGTTACACATATGCAGGACGAAGCTGCTAACTTCCCGGACCCGGTCGACCGTGCCGCTCAGGAAGAAGAGTTCAGCCTCGAACTGCGTAACCGTGACCGCGAGCGCAAACTGATCAAAAAGATCGAAAAAACGCTGAAGAAGGTCGAGGACGAAGATTTTGGCTACTGCGAATCCTGCGGTGTTGAAATCGGTATTCGTCGCCTGGAAGCGCGTCCAACAGCCGATCTGTGCATCGACTGTAAAACGCTGGCAGAAATCCGCGAAAAACAGATGGCTGGCTAACGCCTGCCCTCTCACTACTCTGCTAAGGCGGGAGTCTCTCCCGCCTTGTTACCGTTGATATGTCTGAATCTCACTATATCGGGCGCTTTGCGCCATCTCCCTCCGGTGAATTACACTTCGGCTCATTAATTGCCGCGCTTGGCAGCTACCTACAGGCTCGCGCCCGTCAGGGTCAATGGCTGGTCCGCATTGAAGATATCGATCCTCCGCGTGAAGTTCCCGGTGCAGCAGAAACTATTCTGCGTCAGCTGGAACATTACGGTCTTCACTGGGACGGCGACGTACTCTGGCAGTCTCAACGCCATGATGCCTACCGTGAACGTCTGGCGTGGCTTGCTGAACAGGGCCTTTCCTATAACTGCACCTGCACGCGGGCGCGAATTCAAAGCGTGGGTGGCGTTTACGACGGCCACTGTCGTACGCGGCACAACGGTCCTGAGAATGCTGCCGTACGGCTGATACAGCGTTCTCCGGTGACGCAGTTTACCGACGTTCTCTCAGGAACCATTCAGGCGGATGAACGCCTGGCGCGTGAAGATTTTATTATTCACCGTCGTGATGGTTTGTTTGCCTATAACCTGGCGGTGGTTGTTGATGACCATTTCCAGGGCGTTACGGAAATCGTGCGCGGGGCGGATCTGGTTGAGCCTACCGTGCGGCAAATATCGCTTTACCAGCAGTTTGGCTGGACGGTGCCGGATTACATCCATCTGCCGCTGGCAGTCAATGATCAGGGAAATAAGCTGTCGAAACAGAATCATGCCCCGGCGCTGCCTGACGGCGATCCGCGCCCGGTTTTGATCGACGCGCTGCGATTTCTCAACCAGAATGTAACGCAGGAATGGCAGGATCTGAGTCTGGATGAATTGCTGAAAACGGCCATTGCTGACTGGGCGCTTATCGCCGTGCCAAAAATCCAGCATTCTCAAATGCGTTGCGCTGAGCTATGATTAGCCGCTTTTTTGATAACAAAACACACTACGAGGTGTACTATTTTTACCCGAGTCGCTAATTTTTGCCGTAAAGTGCTGAGCCGCGAAGAGAGCATGGCGAACGACGCTATTGCACAGCCACACATGTCGGTCATTCCGCGTGAGCAGCACAATATTTCCCGCAAAGATATCAGTGAAAATGCCCTCAAGGTGCTCTATCGTCTGAATAAAGCAGGCTACGAGGCCTATCTCGTCGGCGGCGGGGTGCGCGATTTACTGCTGGGCAAAAAACCAAAAGATTTCGACGTGACGACCAGCGCCACGCCTGAGCAGGTGCGTAAATTATTCCGCAACTGCCGTCTGGTTGGCCGCCGTTTCCGTCTGGCGCACGTGATGTTTGGACCAGAAATCATTGAAGTGGCGACCTTCCGCGGTCACCACGAAGCGGGCGTCAACGATCGCACGACTTCCCAGCGCGGCCAAAATGGCATGCTGCTGCGCGACAACATCTTCGGCTCTATTGAAGAAGATGCTCAGCGTCGCGATTTCACCATCAACAGCCTTTACTACAGCGTGGCGGATTTTACCGTGCGCGATTACGTCGGCGGTATGCAGGATCTGAAAGACGGCCTGATTCGCCTGATCGGCACGCCGGAAACGCGCTATCGCGAAGATCCGGTCCGAATGCTGCGCGCCGTGCGTTTCGCCGCCAAGCTGAACATGCGTATCAGTCCGGAAACCGCAGAGCCGATCCCGCGCCTGGCGACGCTGATTAACGACGTCCCCCCTGCCCGTCTGTTTGAGGAGTCGTTAAAGCTGCTCCAGGCAGGCTACGGGTTTGAAACCTACAATTTGCTGCGTGAATACAACCTGTTCCAGCCGCTGTTCCCGACCATTACCCGCTACTTCACCGAAAACGGTGACAGCGCAATGGAGCGGATGATTGCACAGGTGCTGAAGAACACGGATACCCGTATTCATAACGATATGCGCGTGAATCCGGCGTTCCTGTTCGCGGCCATGTTCTGGTATCCGCTGCTGGAAACGGCGCAGCGCATCACTCAGGAGAGTGGTCTCGCCTATTATGATGCGTTCGCGCTGGCGGCAAACGACGTGCTGGACGAAGGCTGTCGCACGCTGGCGATCCCGAAACGTATTACCACGCTGGTGCGTGATATCTGGCAGCTTCAGCTGCGTATGTCCCGCCGTCAGGGTAAACGCGCCTGGAAGCTGATGGAGCATCCTAAGTTCCGCGCCGCGTTCGATTTGCTCTCTCTGCGTGCTGAAGTCGAAAGAAACCAGGAGCTACAGCGCCTGGCGCAGTGGTGGGGAGAATTTCAGGTCTCTGCACCACCAGAGCAGAAAGATATGCTTACGGATCTGGATGACGAGCCGGCACCGCGCCGTCGTCACCGTCGCCCGCGCAAACGCGCACCGCGTCGTGAAGGCACGGCATGACCCTTGCGTATATCGCCATCGGCAGCAATCTGGCCTCTCCGCTGGAGCAGGTTAACGCTGCCGTGCAGGCGCTGGGGGAGATCCCGCAAAGCCGCATCGTCGCGCTGTCCTCATTTTACCGTACGCCGCCGCTCGGCCCGCAGGATCAGCCTGATTATCTGAACGCCGCCGTGGTGCTGGAAACGACCCTTGACGCAGAAACGCTGCTGGATAATACCCAGCGTATTGAGCTACAGCAGGGTCGCGTCCGCAAAGCCGAACGCTGGGGACCGCGCACCCTCGATCTCGATATTATGCTTTTCGGCCACGAGGTGATTAACACCGAACGCCTCACCGTTCCGCATTACGACATGAAAAACCGCGGGTTTATGCTCTGGCCGCTGTTTGAAGTCGCGCCCGATCTCACCTTCCCTGACGGCGCCTCGCTGCAAGCCGTTCTGCAAAATCTCAACGCGGATAAACCGGCCCGCTGGTAATCCCGCCTCTGCATCGATTAACCATTCCTTATTTGCGGTTAATCGATTGCCTAAAATCATTGTTCCCTCGAATGTTACTGTTAGAATGCGCAAAGATTCGCTATTGGGCCATCAGGAAACAGTATGAAACCAACCACCATCTCCTTATTGCAGAAATGCAAACAGGAAAAAAAACGCTTCGCCACTATCACCGCGTATGATTACAGCTTCGCAAAACTGTTTGCCGAAGAAGGGATCAACGTCATGCTGGTCGGGGACTCGTTAGGGATGACGGTACAAGGACATGATTCCACGCTGCCGGTCACGGTCGAGGATATTGCTTACCATACCCGCGCCGTGCGCCGGGGTGCGCCCGCCTGCCTGCTGCTTTCCGATCTGCCGTTTATGGCGTATGCCACCCCGGAACAGGCCTTTGAAAATGCGGCGACAGTGATGCGTGCTGGCGCCAATATGGTCAAAATCGAAGGCGGCGCCTGGCTGGTCGATACGGTAAAAATGCTTACCGAACGCGCCGTGCCGGTTTGTGGTCATTTGGGGCTAACGCCGCAGTCTGTCAACATCTTTGGCGGATATAAGGTGCAGGGCCGAGGCGATGCGGCGCAGACGCTGTTTGATGATGCCGCGGCGCTGGAAGCCGCGGGCGCACAGCTGCTGGTGCTGGAGTGTGTGCCGGTTGAGCTGGCTAAGCGTATCACTGAGGCGCTGTCGATTCCGGTGATCGGCATCGGCGCGGGCAACGTCACCGATGGCCAGATTCTGGTCATGCACGACGCCTTCGGGATCACCGGCGGCCACATTCCAAAATTTGCTAAAAATTTCCTGACAGAAGCAGGCGACATGCGTGCTGCTGTGCGGCAGTATATTGCCGAGGTTGAGTCCGGCGTTTATCCGGGCGAAGAACACAGTTTCCATTAAGGAGTCCAGGTGTGCTAATCATAGAAACTCTGCCGCTGCTGCGCCAGCATATCCGCCGTGCACGTCAGGAAGGTAAACGTATCGCCCTTGTTCCAACCATGGGCAACCTGCACGACGGCCATATGAAGCTGGTCGATGAAGCGAGAGCCCGTGCAGATATTGTGGTAGTCAGTATCTTCGTTAACCCGATGCAGTTCGATCGCGAAGACGATCTGGCGCGCTACCCACGTACCTTGCAGGAAGATTGCGAGAAGCTCAAAAAACGTCATGCGGATATCGTCTTCGCTCCGGCCCCCGCAGATGTATATCCCCAGGGCACCACTGAATCGACCTACGTCGATGTGCCGGGTATTTCGACCATGCTGGAGGGCGCCAGCCGCCCGGGCCATTTCCGTGGCGTTTCTACCATCGTCAGCAAGCTGTTTAACCTGGTGCAGCCGGACATCGCCTGTTTTGGCGAGAAAGATTTCCAGCAGCTGGCGCTGATCCGCAAAATGGTTGCCGATATGGGCTACGACATTGAGATAGTCGGCGTACCGATTGTGCGTGCGAAAGATGGCCTGGCGCTCAGCTCCCGTAACGGCTATCTGACCGCCGAACAGCGTAAAATTGCGCCGGGTTTAAGCAAAGTCATGAATACCATGGCAGAGCAACTGCTGGCAAAAGAGTTAACCGCAGAAGAAATTATCGCTCTGGCTGAACAGGCGCTGAACGAGAAAGGTCTTCGTGCTGACGACGTTCAAATTCGGGATGCCGATACGCTTCTGGCGCTTACAGAGACCAGCAAACGTGCGGTAATTCTGGTGGCGGCATGGCTCGGCCAGGCCCGCCTTATCGATAACAAAGTGGTTGAACTGGCGTAGTTTTACTACCCGGAAGTGAAAGGTAAACGTAATGATTCGCAAAATGCTACAAGGTAAGCTTCACCGTGTGAAAGTCACCCAGGCCGACCTGCACTATGAAGGCTCCTGCGCGATTGACCAGGATTTTCTCGACGCGGCGGGTATTCTCGAAAACGAAGCTATTGATATCTGGAACGTTAATAACGGCAAACGCTTTTCAACGTACGCGATTGCCGCTGAACGCGGATCTAAAATCATCTCCGTTAATGGGGCAGCAGCGCACTGCGCGGACGTAGGCGATATCGTCATTATTGCCAGCTTTGTGATGATGTCTGACGAAGAAGCACGTCGCTGGCAGCCTAAAGTGGCCTACTTTGAAGGCGATAATGAGATGAAACGTACCGCGAAGGCGATTCCGGTGCAGGTTGCCTAAGCCAATAGTACTGTTATAAATTACCCGGCAAAATAGGTTGGGTAATTTATACATAATTAAAATGAATAGCGTTCTTTTAATATATTTTTATTAATATATTAAAGTCACCCTGCCGAACACCTGATCATCAAAATGATGAACAATTATTATCACTCACTATTAAATAATCTCATTGGCTTAAAGATCGTTTAAGTATTTCTAACATCTAACGGCTTCTCACAACCATTACTCATCACTTAGAATCCTTTTCCCGAAGCATCTGTTCGGAACGAACATAAGCCTTGCTTATGTGCACTTTTCTAGCATTTAAATATGGATATAAAAAATGTCTTTTAATAAATTAGGTCTGGCAACTGTAGTAGCAATGGTTCTGAGTGCGGGTTCTGCAATGGCAGCTGATATTCCTTCAGATACAGGCACTATTACTTTCCACGGTATGGTTTCTAATAACACCTGTAAAGTATCCCTGGATCAGAAGATTGACCAGGATGGTAATGATTTTGACGTTAACCTGGATACCGTGTTTGTAAAAGACTTCGCTAATGCGCTGGGTACCACCAGCACCCTGGGAGAAAAGAAATTCTCCCTCACCCTGACAGGTTGTGATTCTGCTACCGTCAAACAGGCATCCGCTCAGTTTGATTCCTGGGCGGGTTCTTCTTCAACTTCCGGCGGTCTGCTGGTTCCACCATCAAACACTCAAGGCGCCGCTAAAAACGTCAATCTGGTACTGTCAAACGATGGCAACTCCGCTACCGATCAGATCAAACTGGATCAGACCAACAATACCCAGAAAGCAACGATTGATACCACAGGCGCAGGCGCACTTTACTACCGTGTAGCGTATACCCAAGGTCAGAACTGGGATGCGGCCAACAACCCAGTGTCAGCTGGTGTGGTTCAGGCACAAGCTGCATTCACCATGATCTACGAGTAATTTTAAAAGCATAGATAAAATGCTCATATTATCCCCTGACGTACGTCAGGGGACTATTGATATCATTCCAACAGGAAGTGGAAAAATGTTAAGCACATCATTTTATAAAGGATTTAAAGCTGCCTGCTTTACAGTTGCTGCTGTCGCGTCATTCCAGGCAAGCGCAGATATCGTTATTTCGGGAACACGTATTGTTTATCAGCAGTCGCAAAAAGATGTCATCGTTTCTTTAGACAACCGTGGCAAAAAGCCACTATTAGTTCAATCATGGATCGATGACGGTCGCGATGACACCAATCCACAGGAATTAAAACTTCCTTTTATTATTACTCCACCAGTATCCCGAATTGATCCCCAAAAAGGTCAATCCGTTCGGATCTCGTACCTGGGTGGTTCATTGCCGCAAGATCGCGAATCCCTATTCTGGTTCAATGTGCTCGAGATTCCACCGAAGTCAAAAGTGAAAGACGGTGAAAATCCTAACCAGCTCCAGCTGGCATTCCGCACACGTATTAAACTCTTTTTCCGACCTGACGGCCTGAAAGGTACGCCAGGAAATGCAGCAGCCAGGGTAACGTGGTCGCAACAAAAACAAGGTAATACGCTAAACCTGATTGCACACAATGATTCCCCTTACAACGTTTCTATTTCAAATGTAAAGCTGAAATCAGCAAATAAAGAGTACCAGGTTGAGCATAAATCTATTTTACCGTTTAGTACTCAAATAATGCAGGTAAAAGGTTTAGGTAGTACTGCCACCGGCACTGTTGCTTACGAAACCATTAATGACAATGGCGGCTCTGATACTTTTGAAAGCAAAGTAAACTAATAACCGCATCACTGCCACATTATAAATATAATACGTATGAATGATTCATAGCATTCATACGACGACTTGTCTGGATGAAGCATGCTATTTCAACGATCAATTTTATGTCTCGCAATCTGTGCAGCATTTCCTCTGCATGCCAGCGAGACTGAAAAAAAAGCTGTAGACACCTCATCCGAAACAGAATCGGCCATTGAATTTAATGACCAGTTCCTTATCGATAATGGTGGAGGTATCAATGTCGATCGTTATGCTTATGGCAACCCAGTTCTGCCAGGTACTTACCGTGTAAAAGTGAATTTGAATGGCAATTCAAAATCCACGGTCGAGATGGCATTCATTGATAACAAAACGCCACGTGCCTCAGCATGTCTGACTAAACTCACGCTGACACAGGCAGGCGTTGATACCAGCATATTAGGCGATGATGTCAAAGACGACGAAACGTCTTGCGTAGATATCAAAAAATATTATCCCGGTGCTTCTGAAAATTTTGATAGTAGCAAGCAGGAAATGGATCTTAATTTCCCGCAAATCTACGTGCTTAAGCTTCCAGCAGGGTATGTCGATCCTTCATTATGGGATAATGGTGTTCCGGCCGGATTACTTTCATACGATCTTAATACCTGGCACAGCGAGTCAAACGGCACCAATTCAGATACCGCTTATGCGGGCTTGCATTATGGCCTGAACGTGGGGCCGTGGCGTTTACGTTCTCGCGGCAGTCTGAACTGGGACAGTGATAATGGCACACATTATTCCAGCCAGGATATATACCTCCAGCGAGACATCACACCACTTAACGCACAGATGGTAATGGGTGATTCCTACACACGCGGTGATGTCTTTGACTCGGTGAGCCTGCGTGGTGCGCGTATGTATAACGATGACCGCATGCTCCCGCAAGGCACCTCTGGCTACGCGCCAGTAATTCGTGGTGTGGCAAACAGTAACGCCAAAGTTAGCGTTATGCAAAGCGGCAATAAAATCTATGAAACCACCGTTCCACCCGGTGCTTTCGAGATCAATGACCTCAGTACAACAGGCTATGGTAATGATTTGATTGTCACTGTAGAGGAAGCCGATGGAAGTAAACGGACGTTTACCGTTCCGTTCTCCTCAGTTACACAAATGCTCCGCCCTGGCTCCAGCCGCTGGGATGTGGGTATAGGTGAGCTGAATGATGATTCATTGCATGATAAGCCAAACGTTGGCTACGCAACTTACGCGTATGGTCTGAATAATACCTTTACCGGTTACGTGGGTGCGCAATATACGGATATGGATTTCTACGCCGGCCTGCTTGGTCTGGCTATGAATACCCGTATTGGTGCATTCGCTTTAGATGTTACCGGGTCCTATGCCGATATCGACGGGCTGGACACGCTTAAAGGGCAGAGTTATCGGCTGACCTACAGCAAAATGCTTGAAGCCACTAACACATCTCTTAACGTGGCAGCTTATCGCTTCTCAACAGAAGATTATCTCAGCCTTAACGATGCCGCCTCATTGCAGGACAGTATTCACCACGAGGAATATGGCAATCGATCTTATGACAGCAATGCCGAGCTTTATGCTGATTATCAGCGTACCAAAAACCAGATACAGGTCAGCCTGAACCAGCCATTGAATGTTAACGGTGATGAATACGGCTCACTCTATATTAGCGGTACCTGGCAGGATTACTGGAATAATTCCAGCTCCACTTCCGACTACAGCGTGGGTTACAACAATAGTTTTGCTTACGGTAGCTATAGCGTTTCTGTGCAACGCACGTACAACGAAACAGGGGAAAAGGATGACAGCGTTTATTTAAACGTCAGTATTCCATTCAGCATATTCAATAAGGATAACGCGCAGTCAGGCGGATTTAATAACGTCAACATGAGCCTGCGCACTGATTTAAAAGGCGGTACCAGTTTTAACTCTACGGCAAGCGGCAACTCCAAAAACAGTGAAGTGAGCTATTCCGTTAGCGCCTCATCAAGCGGGGGCAACTACGGCAACCTGAACCAGGTCAGTGGCTATAGCTCATGGAACAGTCCTTACGGGCCGCTCGGTGTCTCGGCGTCCTTTGGCGATGACAATAGTAAACAGTATTCCGCGAGTTATAACGGCGGAATGGTTGTTCACTCGGGTGGCGTTGTATTTACATCAGGCAGTATCGGCGAAACGGATTCACTTGCGCTGGTAAAAGCAAGTGGCGCAACGGGTGCTCGGCTGGGTTACGGCCAAAGCCGCATTAACAGTTCCGGGTACGGGATTATGCCGTATATGTCAGCCTACAGAGAAAACCGAGTATCGCTCGATATCAGCACTCTCGAAGCAGACGTTGAAATCAAAAATACAAGCGCAGTTGCCGTACCTCGCAATGGCTCCGTTGTATTTGTGAATTTTGAAACGGATGAAGGCCGTTCGCTTGTTCTGGAATTACAACGTTCTGATAACGGCTTTATTCCGCTAGGTGCTGACGTTCTGAATGAGAAAAACGAATCTATCGGAACGGTAGGCCAGGCAGGACAAGCTTATGTACGCGGTGTGGAAAACAAAGGCGCTCTCCGGGTGGTATGGGGAAGCGATGGTTCCAGCTCCTGCACGGTGCATTATCAGATTCCTGAAAATGCGAAGAAAGCAGGCTTAACCACGATTCTGAGTAATCAACAGTGCCAAATGTAATGATGTTAAAACAGGGAATCACACCCATGGGAAATAATATGAAGAAAAATCATTGCGGTTATTCATTAATCGCATTAGCAATGTTAGCGATGTCAGGTTCTGCTGCGGCAGCCGATCTCAATGTTAACTTTACTGCCAATATCCGCGAAACCACCTGCGATATGAAACTGGTCGGCGATACGGGTTCAGATACGCAGCAAACGCTGACTATCGGTAATAACGGACAGGTACGTTTAGATGATGTCAAAGCCGGAACGGCAAATGCCAATTTCAAAATTGTGCTCGTTGAATGCCCGGCATCACTGACCTCATTGAAAACCAAAGTATCGGGAACAAGATCTGGATATTTGTACTCAGGCCTTATTAACCAAATACAAAAAATCGACGGAGGTGCAGACTACTCTGCTGTTGAGATTGCCAGAGCCAGCGCACCGGATGCCCCGTTTATCATTAACTCTGAGGACGATAACGAGCGCCTGGTCTGGAGTCCGACAGAAATCCAGAATAAGGAAGTTGCTCTGGTGGCCACCTTACGTGAAACACAGGAAAACAGGATGACCATAGGTGATTTTCAGGCCGTGGCGACCTTTGAATTTATCTACGAGTGATTAGTGCAGGAAAACGGAGCAACATTATGAAATTCAATTTTACTTTTATCGCCCTGTCCGTTTCTGCCCTTCTGTTCTCGGGAATGGCAAGCGCAGCTATTACAGGCACCCCTAGTGTCGAATTAACGATTAAATCAAAAATTGTATCAGGCACATGTACCGCAAAAGTACTTAACGATGCAGGCACAGCTTCCACTGAAATTGCGTTCGGCGACGTATACAAATCCGATCTGGTGAACAAAACCCGTGTCGAGCCGCTCAAGATTAGTTTCACCAACTGTTCTGGAGTAACCAAGGCAACGGTGTCCGCTGCGAAAGGCGCTGGTGGTGAATGCAGTGGCGTCAACAAGACGGGTGATTCTTACTCCGGCGGCTTAGCAACGGGCTTTGAGATCTGGTCGGGTGTTGTCGATACTGGCGAGCTTATGAGCTGCAACACGCCTCCGGCTGCTAAGGATGTCACCATTACTGATGGTACCGGTGAATTCCCGATGAATTCCCGTATCGTTATCGGACAAGGCCAAACCATTGCTGAAGTAGGCGCGGGGGCGGTTAATGCGCCAGTCACGTTTACTATCACTTATCCATAATACCAGGAACCAGCATGCAACAATCACCGTTTACTTTATACCAGCCCGGTCTTGTGTTGCTTATGGGCTTGGCTGGTGGCATCTTGCCTGGCGTAGGCCAGGCAAGCTCAGGATTAGACGTAAATATTACCGCTAACATTGTTAATAGCACTTGTAAGATGACCGTGGAAAATGACGGCGAAATTTATCTCCCCAATGTAATGCGCAGCTGGTTTTATAACCCGGATGGTAGCGATCGTTTTACTGCAACCGATGATGCAGGCGGTACGCCTTTTAAGATCCATGTAGATGATTGCTATGGAGACAGCAGTACGGCTAAAAAGCTGAGTTTTAGCTTTTCGCCGCAGTCGGGTTTCTGGCCAGGACAAAATCAGCTTTTCAAAAGTGATGATACCGCCGCAGGCGCGGCAAAAAATGTCGGCGTCGTCGTTTTCTCTGAAAGATATAAAAAGAATGTTTTAAACAACGACGGCACGTCAAAAATCACTTATGACGTAAGCGGTCAGGATACTGCATTTTTAACGGATTATCAGTTCTATGCCCGATATCAAAATATTGGCGTAGTGGCTGGTGGTGTCGTTACCAGTAAAGTATTAGTTGACGTCACTTACGAATAATAATCAGAACAGGAAAAAGGATGAGAATGTTCAACTTTATAAGACAGGGTTTCACCGTGAAAGGCACAATGGCGTTTGCCATGGCGAGCGTGTTATTAACCCTCAGCCACTCCTGCTGGGCAGCTGAGTGTCGCATGAATAATGGAAAAGGCGGCACAACCACGCTGATCAATTCCGAATACTCAGGTGGCACCGTACGTCTTCCCCCTCCGGGTAATTATGCCAGTACTCTTTTTAACGTTAACCTGACACCGGGCATTCAGGCCGAATGTGGTCCAGGGAACGATGGTTTTAACCTCGTCTCACAAACAAACTCGACCTTGCTAAAGGGGGGCAGTTATGGCAGGGCTATGTTTGAAACAA
This sequence comes from Enterobacter cloacae complex sp. SHL022, assembly GCF_049237785.1. Classification (NCBI taxonomy): domain Bacteria; kingdom Pseudomonadati; phylum Pseudomonadota; class Gammaproteobacteria; order Enterobacterales; family Enterobacteriaceae; genus Enterobacter; species Enterobacter cloacae complex sp. SHL022. The sequence continues at coordinate 72,834 of NZ_JBMKJH010000003.1, forward strand.
ATATTCCGGGGATTTATTATTCCGTAAGGGTCCACACCGCAGAAAGCGACGGAGGCATGGGTGGCTATTTCGCTATGAATACTACTGACTGGACTACCGTTGCATCCTCCGGAAATTCTGATCCCTGGGATAATAAATGGATTAACACCTCAGTTCAAATTTATATTGATGAAGGTTATAGAGGCAACCCGAACAAAGAAACCTCAATCAGACCCAAACCCGGCACTCTGGGTAAAATGGCTATTGGTAATCCAAATGATTCTAACAACCAACCATGGACATTTGTGGTCAACGAAGACTCATTCCAGATCCCGATCGTTCTTCCAACCTGCGACATGGCCATGCTTTCAGATGGCACTAATGATGTTAACCTGGGAGAATATTATGTTTCAGACATTAAAAACAATCGGGTTAAGGATATCCCTTTTTCAATTAGCTTAAGCAATTGTACCAGTGTGGCAAATATCACAACCAAACTCACCACCTCAAAGCTAACCGGAAAAAATAATGATCTTCTTGGAAATACGCTTTCGTCCGGAGCTGAGGGCGCAGGCGTGAAAATTATGTATAACGGAACCTCTCAACTCCTGCCGAATAATCCTGACTCATCCTATGTCATAACGGATTACCAAACCCCGGAATCCAAGCAAATTAATTTTGTTGCTCAACTGGTAGCAAACGGAAGCACAGTGAAACCGGGGTCGTTTAAAGCCACCGGCGTATTCACCCTTTCATACGACTAACCGCTATCCCTGCGGCTGATTACTGATCAGCCGCGACATCGTCTCCAGTGAGTCCGTTCTTAATATATACAAACGCTTCAACAGGAACGGATTATCCCCCGGCTTCACCTTCCCTTTCACCGTGGTCACCGCCAGATGAAACCCCGCATCGTTCGCCGCTTTAATCGCTTTATTGTCATAGCCGCCAAACGGATACGACACATACAACACGCGCGGGTTGAACTGCGCCAGTGCACGACGTGATCGTTCAAAATCAAACAGGATCACGTGATAGCTACGGCTCAACAGGATGGGGTGTTTATAGCCATCCACGCGATGCAGGAAATGGGTGTGAGACTGAATGTCGAACACATCCTGGATGCCCTTGATTTCCTGAACGCTCATAAACTGTAGCGATTTTGGATCCCACTTCTGCGGATGGCCTTTGATACGTGATGAAATTATAAACGCCGTCGCGTTGAAGCCATATTCTTTCAGAACAGGGTACGCGTAGCGGCTCACCGATTTGAGACCATCATCAAAGGTGATCACCACTGCTTTCGCGGGTAGGTTCATCTTGTTACGCACGTACCCTTCAAGCTGGTACATCGTCAGCGTGGTATAGCCTTGATCGCGTAACCAGGCCATCTGATTATTAAACGCACGTACGCTGGTCGTCGTGGAGGTATGTCGAAAACGGGTGTTCTCTTCATCACGCAAAATATGATGGTAAGTCAGAACCGGTAGCCCGTTATCTTCCTGTGCATCGAGGCTGCTGATCCACGCCAGACGATTACCGATACGGATCTGAAACCATGTCTGGTTCAGGCGGTCTTTCAGCTTATTCAGAATCGGATAGCGAAGATTGGCGCTTAAGGTGCCAAAAGGCGCGCTTCCGCTGCTGGGGGCGTTATACACCGGCGTGTCTTTCCAGGTGATGAGGTTTTGATTACTGAGCGGCTTGTTCAAGTCACCCAGGCTATCCTCAACACGTTGTTTGCCCTGCACTTTTTCAAGGTGGTCTTTATCAATAAACCCCGTGCCGAATCCGAAACGAAATTCATAGTAATCCGCCGCGGCCGGAAAGACAGCGAGGATCTGCCCGGCGCGGACATTCCCCACATTCACAACGGCATTTCCCACCTGCGCCCAGATGGCCGCATCTTCGGTGGTTTGCATATATTGGGCAGGAAGGCCTTGCTGACTGGTCAGGCTGGCAGACGCACCACCGGAAACCAGCACCAGAAGGATAAAGATAACGCGCATGAGCATGGGATATAAATCGATACGGAAAATCAGTCGCCATTGTAGCAAAAGCGACATCAATACCAATGTTTAATGCTTATACAGATCGTGAAGCAGAACGAAAGGCGGGTTCTTCTGCTGCTGGTGCCACAGGCTGCTCACGCCCGGGGAGCCCTGCGCCACAATGGCGTGGCGAAACTCAGCGCTGCTCAACGTTGCGCGCAGCGGATACATCGCTTCGAGTAAAGGCAGGCTGATACCGGAGATCACTTCACAATTATCATGCTTATGGCTCATTAACGCCGCTGAACGGTAAGGCGCCGCGCCCGATTTGTCGGTGAGAAAAATCACGCCATCACCGGTGTCGGTTTCATGCAGCGCGTCGCACATCATCCGGCTGAGCATGTTGGTGCTTAACCCTCGCCAGTAATTTACCGCACGACATTGCGCCAGAGGGCCAAATCGGGCCTCCAGCTTCAGGAGCATTTCCTGTGCCTCTTCATCGTGGCAGGTGATAACCCATCCCAGCATAACGTCTCTCCTTAGCAGGCGAGTAGTTTATCCAGGTGAAGGTTAGTTTACGGTGATAACTGTCAAAGAAAGTGCCCGGCAAACAGAACGTCTGCCGGGCAGAAGGTTAGCTACGCAGCCCACGTCCACGCTGGATCAGATACCAGCACAGCAGGTAGAAGGCGATAATGAACACCACCAGCACCACCACCGTGGTAAACAGCGGGACATCGGTAATGCCGAGGAAACCAAAGCGGAAGCCGCTGATCATATAGACAATCGGGTTCAGGTGCGACAGCGCCTGCCAGAACGGCGGCAGCAGCGTCAGGGAGTAAAACACCCCGCCCAGATAGGTCAGCGGCGTCAGTACGAAGGTCGGGATCAGGCTGATGTCATCGAACGTTTTGGCGAACACGGCGTTCAGCAAGCCAGCCAGTGAGAACAGGATCGCCGTCAGCAATAATGTGAGCGCCACGAACAGCCACGAATGCACCTGGAACGGGACGAAGAACAGCGAAATCGCCGTCACCAGAATACCCACGCACAGCCCACGCGCCACGCCGCCGCCCACGTAACCGGCGATGATGACGTGCGTTGGCACCGGCGCCACCAGCAGCTCTTCAATGTTGCGCTGGAACTTGGCGCTGAAGAATGAGGACGCCACGTTCGCGTAGGCGTTGGTGATCACCGCCATCATGATCAGGCCCGGCACGATAAACTGCATATAGGTGAAGCCGTGCATCTCACCAATGCGGGAGCCAATAAGGTTGCCGAAAATGATGAAGTAGAGCGTCATGGTGATCACCGGCGGCACCAGGGTTTGCACCCAGATACGCATAAAGCGGTTAATCTCTTTCGCCCAGATGCTTTTCAGCGCGACCCAGTAAAGATGCGTCATGCCTTGTCTCCTTGTTTGTCGTGCACCAGAGAGACAAACAGCTCTTCCAGTCGGTTTGCTTTGTTACGCATGCTTAATACCTGAATGCCCTGCGCACTCAACTGTGAGAACACGCTGTTAATACCCTGCTCGCGCAGCACTTCTACCTCCAGCGTCGAGGTATCGACCAGGCGATAGTTGTAGCCCTCCAGTTTCGGCAGCGCGCTTTTCGCCGCCAGATCGAGGATAAAGGTCTCTGATTTGAGCTTGGAGAGCAGATTCTTCATCGAGGTGTTTTCCACCAGCTCACCGTGCTGAATGATGCCGATATTGCGGCACAGCATTTCCGCCTCTTCCAGGTAGTGCGTGGTCAGAATGATGGTGGTGCCTTTGTCGTTCAGATCTTTCAGGAAACCCCACATGGAGCGACGCAGTTCAATATCCACACCAGCGGTCGGCTCATCAAGGATAAGCAGCTTTGGCTCGTGCATCAGCGCGCGGGCAATCATCAGGCGGCGCTTCATCCCTCCGGACAACATCCGCGCGCGCTCGTTACGTTTCTCCCACAGATCAAGCTGTTTCAGGTACTTTTCGCTGCGCTCAAGCGCCTCTTTGCGCTCCACGCCATAGTAACCCGCCTGGTTAACAACAATCTGCTGTACCGTCTCAAACGGGTTAAAGTTGAACTCCTGCGGCACCAGCCCCAACTGGCGCTTGGCGTTGACCACATCTTTTTGCAGATCGTAGCCAAACACGCTGACGCGGCCCGAGGTTTTATTGACCAGTGAACTGATGATCCCGATGGTGGTGGATTTCCCTGCCCCGTTCGGCCCCAGAAGCGCGTAGAAATCTCCCGCTTCGACTTTAAGATCTATCCCGCGCAGCGCCTGAACGCCCCCCGGGTAGGTTTTTTTGAGCTGTTCAAGCTCCAGTGCAATCGCCATGAATTCAACTTACCTTAAGTTCTGACACACGTTGTGTGGTTTCATTAAAAGTCGGGTTACCCTATAGTAGCGCAACGCAATCACTTGGTTACAGGTCGCTAACCTCCATGAACGACATTGATACACTCATCAGCAACAATGCACTATGGTCAAAAATGCTGGTGGAGGAAGACCCCGGATTTTTTGGAAAACTCGCGCAAGCGCAGAACCCGCGCTTTCTCTGGATTGGATGTTCCGACAGCCGCGTCCCCGCCGAACGTCTGACTGGTCTTGAACCTGGCGAACTGTTTGTTCACCGCAATGTGGCTAACCTGGTTATTCATACCGATCTCAACTGCCTTTCGGTTGTTCAGTATGCCGTCGACGTTCTTGAGGTTGAGCACATCATTATTTGTGGTCACTACGGCTGCGGCGGCGTGCAGGCGGCAGTCGAAAATACAGAGCTGGGGTTAATCGATAACTGGCTGCTGCACATTCGTGATATCTGGTTCAAACATAGCTCACTGCTGGGCGAAATGCCGCAGGAGCGCCGTCTCGACACGCTGTGTGAGCTGAACGTGATGGAGCAGGTGTATAACCTGGGCCATTCGACGATTATGCAGTCTGCCTGGAAACGCGGGCAGAAGGTCTCTATCCACGGCTGGGCGTACGGTATTCACGACGGCCTACTGCGCAATCTGGAAGTGACCGCCACCAACCGCGAAACGCTGGAACAGCGTTACCGCTCGGGAATTGCCAACCTCAAGCTTAAGCACGTTAACCATAAATAACAAAGCCGGGGGTTTTCACCCTCTCCCTGTGGGAGAGGGCTGGGGTGAGGGCATCAGCCCGCAATTATTCGTCCAGAATCACCACTTTCCCAACATACGGCAGATGGCGATAACGCTGTGCGTAATCAATGCCGTAACCCACCACGAATTCGTCCGGGATGGAGAAACCAACGAACTCCACCGGCACCTGCACTTCACGGCGCTCAGGCTTATCCAGCAGGGTACAAATCGCCAGTGATTTTGGTTCACGCAGGCTCAGGATCTCACGCACTTTAGAGAGCGTGTTGCCGGAGTCGATGATGTCCTCAACAATCAACACATCTTTGCCACGAATATCTTCATCCAGATCTTTCAGGATTTTCACATCACGGGTTGTGGACATGCCGCTGCCGTAACTGGAGGCGGTCATAAAATCGACCTCGTGCGGCACCTGCACTTCACGGCACAGGTCTGCCATGAACATGAAAGAGCCACGCAACAAACCGACCAGCACCATTTCGCTGCCGCTGTCCTTGTAATGTTCGGTGATTTGACGACCCAGTTCGGCGATACGCGCTTTGATCTCGGCTTCCGGGATCATCACTTCAACAGTATGTTTCATATTACTAACCAAATGATTTTAGTGAAAATCTCTCAATGCGGATGACTCTCGCTCCGGCATCGATACGCAAGCCAGCCATTATACCAGTAAATGGATAAGCCTGGCGTATGAGTTATAAAAAGCAATATTTGTGATTCCGATCACAGTTGTTAATACCTATAATTAATTGCTAGCAAATAATTAACAAAACTGACGAGTACTTTTCTATGGCTGAAACAAAAACTAAACAGCCGCGTCTACTGGTGACATTAACAGCCGCGTTTGCCGCATTCTGCGCGCTGTATTTGTTAATCGGTGGCGTATGGCTGGTCGCGATTGGCGGCTCCTGGTACTACCCGATTGCGGGTCTGGTTATGGTTGGCGTAACCGTCCTGCTTTTACGCAGAAAACAATCTGCTCTGTGGTTGTACGCAGCGTTACTGCTCGCAACCATGATCTGGGGCGTCTGGGAAGTCGGGTTCGACTTCTGGGCGCTGACGCCGCGCAGCGACATTCTGGTCTTCTTCGGTATCTGGCTGATCCTGCCGTTTGTCTGGCGTCGTCTGATTGTCCCTTCCAGTGGCGCCGTGGCCGGTCTGGTCGTTGCTCTGCTGATTAGTGGCGGCATCCTGACCTGGGCCGGTTTTAACGACCCGCAGGAGATCAATGGCACGCTGAACGCGGAATCCACGCCGGCTGCGGCTATTTCGCAGGTGGCGGACGGTGACTGGCCTGCTTATGGTCGTAACCAGGAAGGTCAACGCTACTCCCCGCTGAAGCAGATCAACGCGGACAACGTGAAAAACCTGAAGGAAGCCTGGGTATTCCGTACCGGCGACCTGAAGATGCCAAACGATCCGGGTGAGCTGACCAACGAAGTGACCCCGATTAAAGTGGGCAACATGCTCTACCTGTGTACGGCGCACCAGCGCCTGTTCGCGCTCGACGCGGCCACCGGTAAAGAGAAATGGCACTTTGATCCACAGCTGAACTCCAACCCGTCGTTCCAGCACATCACCTGCCGCGGCGTCTCTTACCACGAAGCGCGCGCAGATAATGCCAGCCCGGAAGTCATTGCCGACTGTCCTCGCCGCATTATGCTGCCGGTGAACGATGGCCGCCTGTTTGCCATCAACGCTGAGACCGGTAAGCTGTGCGAAACCTTCGCTAACAAAGGCATTCTGAATCTTCAGACCAACATGCCGGACACTACGCCGGGTCTGTATGAGCCGACCTCCCCGCCAATCATCACTGATAAAACCATCGTGATTGCCGGTTCGGTAACGGATAACTTCTCTACCCGCGAAACCTCCGGCGTTATCCGTGGTTTCGACGTGAACACCGGTAAACTGCTGTGGGCCTTCGACCCGGGCGCGAAAGATCCTAACGCGATCCCATCCGATGAACACACCTTTACCTTTAACTCACCGAACTCCTGGGCACCGGCAGCGTATGACGCGAAGCTGGACCTGGTTTACCTGCCAATGGGCGTGACCACGCCGGATATCTGGGGCGGTAACCGCACGCCGGAGCAGGAACGTTACGCCAGCTCCATCGTGGCGCTGAACGCAACGACCGGTAAACTGGCATGGAGCTACCAGACCGTTCACCACGATCTGTGGGATATGGATATGCCGTCCCAGCCGACGCTGGCGGACATTACCGTTAACGGTAAAACCGTTCCGGTGATTTACGCCCCGGCCAAAACCGGCAACATCTTCGTGCTGGATCGCAGCAACGGTAAGCTGGTTGTTCCTGCGCCAGAAAAACCGGTTCCGCAGGGCGCGGCCAAAGGCGACTACGTCACCAAAACGCAGCCGTTCTCTGACCTGAGCTTCCGTCCGAAGAAAGATCTCAGCGGTGCAGACATGTGGGGTGCCACCATGTTTGACCAGCTGGTGTGCCGCGTGATGTTCCATCAACTGCGCTATGAAGGCATCTTCACGCCGCCTTCAGAGCAGGGCACGCTGGTCTTCCCGGGTAACCTGGGGATGTTCGAGTGGGGTGGGATCTCCGTTGACCCTAACCGTCAGGTCGCCATCGCTAACCCAATGGCGCTGCCGTTCGTTTCCCGTCTGATCCCACGCGGTCCGGGTAACCCAATGGAGCAGCCGAAAGATGCGAAAGGCAGCGGTACCGAAGCCGGTATCCAGCCGCAGTATGGCGTTCCTTATGGTGTGACCCTGAATCCGTTCCTTTCTCCGTTCGGTCTGCCGTGTAAACAGCCTGCCTGGGGTTATATCTCCGGTCTGGATCTGAAGACCAATAAGATCGTCTGGAAAAAACGTATTGGTACGCCACAGGACAGCATGCCGTTCCCGATGCCTGTTCCAGTGCCGTTCAATATGGGTATGCCAATGCTGGGTGGCCCAATCTCCACCGCCGGTAACGTGCTGTTTATCGCGGCAACCGCAGATAACTACCTGCGCGCGTACAACATGACCAACGGTGAAAAACTGTGGCAAGGCCGTCTGCCAGCCGGTGGACAGGCAACGCCGATGACCTATGAAGTGAATGGCAAACAGTATGTTGTCATCTCCGCGGGTGGTCACGGTTCGTTTGGCACGAAGATGGGCGACTATATTGTCGCGTATGCACTGCCTGACGACGCTAAGTAACGAAAAAGCCCGGTGGCGCTAACGCTTACCGGGCCTACGATTTCCATATGTAGGCCGGGTAAGGCGAAGCCGCCACCCGGCTTTTTTTATACGGTAAAACCGAGCATCATCCCCGTATCTTCATGCTCCAGCAGATGGCAGTGGGCCATATAGGCAAACTCTTTCGGTGCCTCGTGGTCGAACTTCACCAGTACCTCGCTGACGCCGCCTTCCACCCTCACCGTATCTTTCCAGCCCGCGCGATGCGGCTCCGGCGCTTTACCATTTTCAGACAGAATACGGAACTGCGTGCCGTGGATATGGAACGGGTGCAGCATCATGTCCCCTTCGCCTGAAATCATCCAGCGTTCAAACTGCCCTTTCGTGGCGGCGAACATGGGCGTATTCATATCGAACGCTTTGCCGTTGATGCGGTTGGCATTGTGGAAATCGAAACCATGGCCGCCGTGATTCATGCCGCCCATATTGCCGTGGTCCATATTCATATGGCCCATCATCTGGCCGTGATGCATTCCCGCCATGGCCTGATTGCCGTACTTCTTCATCAGCGCCTGCATGCCCATCATGTCGAGCATCGGGTCCATGGAGAGCTGAAGTTTACGCTGCGTAAGCCCATCCAGCGACGGGAGTGCTGGCAGAGTGGTGAGGGTCTCCGGCAGCGTACCGGAGGCGGTGATCTGTAGTGGCTGAATGCGCAGGACCGGATGCGGCTTATCAAACGGCGCAACGGCCATCCCCATCTGGCTGACCGGCAGGGTCACCAGGTCAAACGCTTTGCCATCGCTGATATCCACCAACACCTCGAAGCGCTCGCCCATCAGCATCGGCAGCTCGCTCACCTTCACCGGCTCCGGCAGCAGGCCGCCGTCGCTTGCCACTACGTAAAGCGGGCGTTTATCGCTGGTGGCGAAGTTCAGCGAGCGGGCGTTACAGCCGTTAAGCAGACGTAAGCGCAGCCAGCCTTTTGGCGCGGCATGCTGCGGGTAGATCGCGCCGTTGGTCAGCAGCGTATCGCCAAACCAGCCTACCGCCGCGCTCATTACGTCCAGCTGATAGTCAATTTGCCCGTCAGCGCTGAATTTTTTGTCCTGCACAATCACCGGGACATCGTCGATACCCCACTGTTTCGGCAGGCGCAGCAGGCGGCTTTCATCGTCTTCAATCAGCACCAGCCCGGCCAGCCCCATCGCCACCTGATGGCCCGTTTTGCCATGCTGATGCGGGTGGAACCAGCAGGTCGCCGCGCGTTGTTCCGGGGTAAAGGTTACGCTGCGTTTACCACCAGGCCTGATGACGCCCTGAGGCCCCCCATCCACTTCGCCCGGGACTTCCAGCCCGTGCCAGTGCAGCGTGGTCTCTTCCGCAAGCGTGTTATGAATGTCTACCGTCACCGCCTTCCCTTTGCGTAACTGCAACGCCGGGCCGAGCAGATTGCCGTTATACCCCCACGTCGTGGCGGCGTGCTGACCGAACGTGGTTTTACCGGCCTGCACCACAAGCTGAATGCGGCTGCGGGCATCTGGGGCGAGTAATTCAGGAATGGGTAAAGCCGGTCTGTCGGCGGCAAAAACGGCGCGGCTCCAGAGAGGTATCGCGCTGGCAACCCCCAGCGCGGCAGAAAATTTTAAAAAATCACGACGTTGCATGTGCATTTCCTTATTTCCAGCAGGCGATCTTTTGAGCATAAACCCTCCCCTTACCGGAAGGTCAAGCACGGCGGCAATAATAAAGATCGTCGGCCTGGCATCAAGTATGCTAACGTTAATTTTCCGTGATGCAGTGGTAAAGGCAATGAAGACGTTTTTCAGAACAATTTTGTTCGCCAGCCTGATGGCGATGTGTGCGAACAGTTACGCGCTAAGTGAAAACGAAGCGGAAGATATGGCCGATCTGACGGCAGTTTTTGTTTTTCTGAAAAACGATTGTGGTTACCAGAATTTACCCAATGGGCAAATTCGTCGCGCACTGGTCTTTTTTGCCCAGCAGAATCAATGGGACCTCAGCAACTACGACAGCTTCGACATGAAGGCGCTCGGTGAAGACAGCTACCGTGATTTAAGCGGTATTGGCATTCCCACTGCTAAAAAATGCAAAGCGCTGGCTCGCGATTCACTCAGCCTGCTCGCCTACGTGAAGTAACCTTCCCGACGCCCCTTGTTGACCCGCTAACCGCCTCACGGTGGTGTTGTGTTGCGCCCATCTGCCGGATGTAATGGATGTTAACGAAGGAGGTGCTCCCCATGACCGAAAAAACGGTATGGCAAGAAACGCTGCACGACCATTTTGGTCAGTATTTTGCCGTGGATAACGTGCTCTATCATGAGAAAACCGATCATCAGGATTTGATAATATTCGAAAACGCCGCTTTTGGCCGCGTGATGGCGCTGGACGGCGTGGTGCAAACCACCGAGCGCGACGAGTTTATCTATCACGAAATGATGACCCACGTCCCGCTGCTGGCCCACGGCCACGCGAAGGACGTGCTGATTATCGGCGGCGGCGACGGCGCGATGCTGCGTGAAGTCTCTCGCCATCAGAATGTCGAAACCATCACCATGGTGGAAATTGACGCCGGGGTCGTGTCGTTCTGCCGCCAGTATCTGCCCAACCATAATGCCGGCAGCTATGACGATCCGCGGTTTAATCTGGTTATCGACGATGGTGTCAATTTTGTTAACCAGACCACGCAAACGTTTGATGTCATTATCTCTGACTGTACCGACCCTATCGGTCCGGGCGCGTCGCTGTTTACCTCGTCGTTTTACGAAGGCTGCAAGCGCTGCCTGAAGCCTGGCGGAATTTTTGTGGCGCAAAACGGCGTTTGCTTCCTGCAACAGGATGAAGCGCTTGATAGCCACCGTAAGCTGAGCACCTATTTTGCTGACGTCAGCTTCTACCAGGCGGCGATCCCCACTTACTACGGCGGGATCATGACCTTTGCCTGGGCGACGGATAACGACGTCCTGCGCCATCTCTCCACCGAAATTATCCAGGCCCGCTTCCATCAGGCCGGGCTCCAGTGCCGATACTACAACCCGGCGATCCACACCGCAGCCTTTGCGTTGCCTCAATATCTGCAAGACGCGCTGTCCTCAAAGGAGGTGAACTAATTGAAAAAGCTTAAACTGCATGGCTTTAACAATCTGACCAAAAGCCTGAGTTTTTGTATTTACGATATCTGCTACGCCAAAACAGCAGAAGAGCGCGATGGTTACATCGCCTATATCGATGAACTCTACAACGCCAACCGTCTGACCGAGATCCTGACAGAGACCTGCTCGATTATCGGCGCGAACATCCTCAATATCGCGCGCCAGGATTATGAGCCTCAGGGTGCGAGCGTCACCATTCTGGTGAGTGAAGAGCCGGTTGACCCACAGCTTATCGACAAAACCGAACACCCCGGCCCGCTGCCGGAAGTGGTGGTTGCTCACCTGGATAAAAGCCACATCTGCGTGCACACCTACCCGGAAAGCCACCCGGAAGGCGGGCTGTGTACCTTCCGCGCGGATATTGAAGTGTCCACCTGCGGCGTGATTTCACCGCTGAATGCGTTGAATTATTTAATCCACCAGCTGGAATCGGACATCGTCACCATTGATTATCGCGTACGCGGTTTTACCCGTGATATCAACGGCATGAAGCACTTCATTGATCATGAGATCAACTCCATTCAGAACTTCATGTCCGAGGACATGAAGTCGCTGTACGACATGATGGATGTGAACGTCTATCAGGAGAATATCTTCCACACCAAAATGTTACTTAAGGAATTCGACCTTAAGCACTACATGTTCCACACGAAGCCGGAAGATTTAAGTGAGGAAGAGCGAAAGGTCATTACCGACCTGCTCTGGAAAGAGATGCGCGAAATTTACTACGGCCGTAACATTCCGACCGTGTAAACGTGACCCGGAGCAGGGACGCTTCGGGAAGTTACTTCTGTTTCATAAAGTCGCGGTAGGCATTCACCACACTCAGGAAGTCTTCCACGCCGCACAGCGACAGGCTCTCTTCGTCGTAGTAGCTCATCCCCTCTTCCATTTCATCACCCGAGAACTCAAGCTGGTTGGCGCGCACCATCACCTCTTCGCCATCCATCCACAGGGTGTATTCGTGCCCGGCGCGTTGCCAGGAGCGTTCACTGCCTTTCACCGTTTCCGCCGCCTGCTCAACTTCATCCAGCAGCGCGAGGTTCTCTTTCACCTCTTCGTTAAACCAGTGTCCAACGGCTTCGTGCCCCATCGACATTCGCACTTTCACCACGCCGGTGATGTCGCGCAGAAATTCGTAATCCATAGTGTTTTCCTCTGCAAAGCCATTAAGGTAATTATCGCAGCAGCGAGGAAGAAAAAAAGCGGGAGAGGTGGGAGGAATGAAAATAAAAAGGTGAGAGCAAGACCCTGCGGCCTGATGCCCTCACTCCGTCCCTCTCCCACGGGAGAGGGTGCAAACACTAAAAACCGTCTCGTAGAGACGGTTTTGCTGTTTATACCGCCGTCTGGAAGATCACCCCGTCTGCCTTCTCGGTGTACTGAGAGAGCTGGTCGAAGTTCAGGTAGCGATAGGTATCCACCGCCGTCTTATCCACCTGAGCCACAAAGGTCTGGTACTCTTCCGGCGTTGGCAGTTTGCCAATCAGCGCCGCAACCGCCGCCAGCTCCGCAGAGGCCAGGAAGACGTTCGCACCGGTACCTAAACGGTTCGGGAAGTTACGGGTCGAAGTGGAGACCACCGTCGCGCCGTCGGCTACGCGCGCCTGGTTGCCCATACACAGGGAACAGCCAGGAATTTCGATACGCGCGCCGCTCTTACCAAACACGCTGTAGTAGCCCTCTTCGGTCAGCTGAGCCGCGTCCATACGGGTTGGCGGCGCCACCCACAGACGGGTTGGCAGCTGGCCTTTGTGGGTATCCAGCAGCTTGCCGGCTGCACGGAAGTGGCCGATGTTGGTCATGCACGAACCGATGAACACTTCGTCGATCTTCTCGCCCTGAACTTCGGACAGCGGACGCGCGTCGTCCGGATCGTTCGGTGCACACAGGATTGGCTCTTTGATATCCGCCAGATCGATGTCGATCACCGCCGCGTACTCTGCGTCAGCATCGGCTTCCAGCAGCTGCGGATCGGCCAGCCATTTTTCCATGCCCTGGATACGACGCTCCAGCGTACGACGGTCGCCGTAGCCTTCTGAAATCATCCACTTCAGCAGCACGATGTTAGAGTTCAGATACTCAATAATCGGCTCTTTGTTCAGCTTGATGGTACAGCCCGCAGCCGAACGCTCAGCGGAGGCATCGGTCAGCTCGAAAGCCTGCTCAACTTTCAGATCCGGCAGACCTTCAATTTCCAGAATGCGGCCAGAGAAGATGTTTTTCTTCCCTTTTTTCTCAACGGTCAGCAGACCCTGTTTGATGGCATACAGCGGGATCGCGTGAACCAGGTCGCGCAGGGTAATACCCGGCTGCATTTTACCTTTGAAGCGCACCAGCACCGATTCCGGCATATCCAGCGGCATCACGCCGGTCGCGGCAGCAAACGCCACCAGACCGGAGCCCGCCGGGAAGGAGATACCGATTGGGAAACGGGTATGGGAGTCACCGCCGGTACCGACGGTATCCGGCAGCAGCATGCGGTTCAGCCAGGAGTGGATAACGCCGTCGCCCGGACGCAGAGACACGCCACCGCGGTTCATGATGAAATCTGGCAGCGTGTGGTGCGTGGTCACGTCAACCGGCTTCGGATACGCCGCAGTGTGGCAGAAGGACTGCATCACCAGATCGGAAGAGAAGCCCAGGCACGCCAGGTCTTTCAGCTCATCACGGGTCATTGGACCGGTGGTGTCCTGAGAGCCGACGGAGGTCATCTTCGGCTCGCAGTACGCGCCAGGACGGATACCAGCGACGCCGCAGGCGCGACCGACCATTTTTTGTGCCAGCGAGAAGCCACGGTTGCTTTCCGCCACGTCTTTCGCCTGACGGAACACGTCGCTGTGCGGCAGACCCAGCGCTTCACGCGCTTTGGTGGTCAGGCCACGGCCGATGATCAGCGGAATGCGGCCACCAGCACGTACTTCGTCGATCAGCACGTCGGTTTTCAGCTCAAAGCTTGCCAGCAGCTCATTAGTTTCGTGATTACGCACTTCGCCTTTATACGGGTAAACGTCAATCACGTCGCCCATGTTCAGGTTAGAGACATCCACTTCGATCGGCAGCGCGCCAGCATCTTCCATGGTGTTGAAGAAGATTGGCGCAATTTTGCCGCCGAGGCACAGGCCGCCGCCGCGCTTGTTTGGCACGTGCGGAATGTCGTCGCCCATGAACCACAGCACGGAGTTGGTGGCGGACTTACGGGAAGAGCCGGTACCCACAACGTCACCCACGTAAGCCAGCGGGAAACCTTTTTGTTGCAGGGCTTCGATCTGTTTGATCGGGCCAACGCTGCCCGGCTGGTCCGGCTCAATGCCTTCACGGGCGTTTTTCAGCATCGCCAGGGCGTGCAGAGGGATATCAGGACGAGACCACGCGTCCGGTGCCGGGGAGAGGTCATCGGTGTTGGTTTCACCGGTCACTTTGAAGACGGTAACGGTAATTTTTTCAGCAAGCTGAGGGCGGTTCAGGAACCATTCGGCATCGGCCCAGGACTGCATCACCTGCTTCGCATAGACGTTGCCTGCTTTAGCTTTTTCTTCCACATCGTAGAAGTTATCGAACATCAGTAGCGTTGAAGAGAGCGCTTTAGCGGCAATCGGTGCCAGCTTGTCGTTATCCAGCGCGTCAATCAGCGGATGAATGTTATAGCCACCCTGCATGGTGCCGAGCAGTTCAATCGCTTTTTCAGGAGTAACCAGTGGGGAGGTGGCTTCGCCTTTGGCAACGGCGGCAAGGAATCCGGCTTTTACGTAGGCAGCTTCATCTACGCCAGGCGGTACACGGTTGATCAGCAGATCTAACAGGAATTCTTCTTCGCCCTCAGGCGGGTTCTTCAGCAGCTCGACGAGCGCGGCCATTTGGGTTGCATCTAAAGGTTTGGGTACAATTCCCTCGGCGGCACGTTCTGCTACGTGCTTACGGTATTCTTCTAGCACGACGGTTCTCCTCGCTCTCATTGTCATATGCGGCGGGCGTTCTCTTCACGCTCCTGTGAGACAGCAGTTTGTAGGGTAAATGCCCGATACCGCGTCGGGCAGCATAGCAGGATTTCTGCACAGTGTTAATCTGTTTACAAAAAAGCAACATTAAAAAATTTGCTGAATCGTTAAGCATGATGTAGCACCCCGTCACCGGGCCCGGAAGCAGTTCCGTAAGTCTGTCGTCCCCCCGGCAACGCGCTGCTGGTCGCTCGCAAGAGCGGCCTTTTGAATTTCCGTCGCCTGCTCAGCCATCCGATATAATTGTGTAATAAATACTCACACTCTTTATCCGGATGCTTCAGAGTTTTTCCCAACAAAAGTCAAAACTGTAAAACACGGGTGAATGATACTCGCGGCAACAGCAACGCCTCACGGCACTGCACTCGTCTCGTTGGAGTCAATCTATGAAGTTGCCTTTTAAACCACATCTTGTTGTTCTGCTTTGCAGTGCGGGGCTGTTTGCCGCCTCGGGCGTCATGTTCGTTAAAAGCCGCGCAACGGAACCCGCTCCCGCACCTGCGCCGGTAGCCCCGCAGCTCCCCGACCCGGCAGCACAGCCTGCCCCGGTGGCCACCCCTGCCTATACCGCCGCGCAGATCGATCAGTGGACCGCGCCCATTGCGCTCTACCCCGACGCGCTGCTGTCGCAAATTCTGATGGCCTCAACCTATCCGGCGAGCGTGATTCAGGCCGCCCAGTGGTCAAAGGACAACCCTAAAATGCAGGGCGATGCCGCCATTCAGGCGGTCAGCGGGCAGCCATGGGATGCCAGCGTGAAATCGCTGGTCGCCTTTCCGCAGTTAATGTCGCTGATGGGGGAAAACCCGTCGTGGGTACAAAGCCTCGGCGACGCCTTTCTGGCCCAGCCAAAGGATGTGATGGATTCCGTGCAGCGTCTGCGCCTGCTGGCGAAGCAGACAGGCACATTGCAATCCACCCCGCAGCAGACCGTCACCACCGTGAAAAAATCTGCGCCAGCCTCCGCCAGTACAGCCGCGACGTCAACGTCGGCTAGTCCGACGGTGATTAAAATTGAGCCAGCCGATCCACAGGTGGTTTATGTCCCTACCTACAACCCTTCCACCGTTTACGGCACGTGGCCAAATGCCAGCTATCCGCCGGTGTATCTGCCTCCGTCTCCCGGCCAGCAGTTTACCAATAGTTTTGTCAGAGGCTTTGGCTATAGCCTCGGCGTAGCCACCACCTATGCGCTGTTCAGTAACATCGACTGGGACGATGACGACGATCATCATCACGATCGTGATGACGATCACCACGGCGGTTATTCGCATAACGGCGATAACATTAATATTAATGTTAATAACTTCAATAAGATCACCGGCGAGCACCGTACCGATAATCACCAGGTCTGGCAGCATAATCCGGCCTACCGCAACGGCGTGCCCTACGCCAATAGCCAGCTTGCCAGCCGCTATCATCAGACTTCAGTGCCGGGCGGGTTGAGCGCTACCCGGCAGCAGCCGGTCAACCGCGATAGCCAGCGGCAGGCCGCGATGGCGCAGGTACAGCAGTCGACGGGCAAAACTCTCACACAGCTACAGCATGGCGACGCGCATTTCCCGCAACATTCAGCGTCCGCGCAGCAACTGAAGCAGCTCTCTCAGCGCAGCAACTATCGCGGCTACGACAGCGCGCGGCCCCACGCACAACAGATGAATAATACTCTTGCGCAAACCAGACGCCCGACGCAGGTTCAGCATCAGCCGCTGCGGGCAAACGCCCTGAGCGGCAACGACAGCCGTTCGGCCAGCTGGCAGGCCCAGCACCAGCGCGGACTGCAAAGCCGCCAGCACGCGTCGCTGAACAGTGAGCAGCGTGCCAGCTTCCGCCAGCAGCTGTCCGAACAGCATACCGAACACCATGAATTCCACCGTCGTTAAGGGAGCCGCCATGAACATGAAACCGATCGGTGGAATGCTGTTGTTGATGGTATCCACCTTCGCCTTCGCCCAGCAATCTTTCTCCACACCTGAGCAGGCGGCCAATGCCCTGACGAAGGCCATCAGCGAGCAGAATGAGAGCGCGATGGCCGACCTGCTGGGGGATAACTGGCGCGACTATCTGCCACCTGAAGGGGTTGATCCGGAGGCGGTGGCTCGATTCCTGCGTGACTGGAAGATAAACCATCGTACCGAAATCAGCGGCGATATTGCCCATCTGTCAGTTGGCGATAACGGCTGGCAACTCCCCATACCGGTAGTGAAGAAAAAAGAGGGCTGGCAATTTGATATGCAGAAAGCGGCTGATGAGATCCTGACCCGCGAAATCGGCCGCAACGAACTCGCGGCTATCGAAGCGCTGCATGCCTACGTCGACGCACAGCGGAGCTACTACGCCATGAACCACCGCTATGCACAGAAGATTGTCAGCACGCCAGGGCTAAAAGACGGCCTGTACTGGCCCATCTCGCCGGGCGAAGCGCCAAGCCCGCTGGGTCCCGCCTTTAGCCCGCCGGAGCCTGGTATGGGCTATCACGGCTATCGGTTCCGCATTCTGTCGGATAAAAATGGCTTTGCGATGGTTGCCTGGCCCGTAAGCTATGGTCAGACGGGGGTAATGAGCTTTGTCGTTAACCAGGAAGACAAGGTTTATCAGGCAAATCTCGGCAACGATTCGGCGCAGAAAGCGCAGGCGCTCGCTGCATACCACCCGGATAAAACCTGGCAGCCTGTCACCCCCTGAACGCAGTGCATAAAAAAAGCGGCCTGAGGCCGCTTTTTTCATCTTAAGAAACTTATTTCTTCTTCGCTTTCGCGTTTGGCAGGTCGGTGATGCTACCTTCAAACACTTCTGCCGCCAGGCCCACGGACTCGTGCAGAGTCGGGTGAGCGTGGATGGTCAGCGCGATGTCTTCCGCGTCACAGCCCATTTCGATAGCCAGACCGATTTCACCCAGCAGCTCGCCGCCGTTGGTACCGACAATCGCACCACCGATTACACGGTGAGTTTCTTTGTCGAAGATCAGTTTGGTCATACCGTCTGCGCAGTCGGACGCGATAGCACGGCCAGAAGCAGCCCACGGGAAGGTGGCGGTTTCGTAGCTGATGCCTTTCTCTTTCGCTTCTTTCTCAGTCAGACCAACCCATGCAACTTCTGGCTCGGTGTAGGCGATAGATGGGATCACTTTCGGATCGAAGTAGTGCTTCATGCCGGCGATAACTTCAGCGGCAACGTGACCTTCGTGAACACCTTTGTGCGCCAGCATTGGCTGACCGACGATATCGCCGATAGCAAAGATGTGCGGCACGTTGGTACGCAGCTGTTTGTCAACGCGGATGAAGCCACGGTCGTCCACTTCCACGCCAGCTTTGCCCGCGTCGAGGTTTTTACCGTTCGGCACACGGCCGATAGCCACCAGCACGGCGTCGTAACGCTGTGGTTCGGATGGGGCTTTTTTGCCTTCCATGGAAACGTAAATACCGTCTTCTTTCGCTTCAACGGCAGTCACTTTGGTTTCCAGCATCAGGTTGAATTTCTTGCTGATGCGTTTGGTGAAGACTTTAACGATGTCTTTGTCGGCAGCCGGGATAACCTGGTCGAACATTTCAACCACGTCGATCTCTGAACCCAGCGCATGGTACACGGTACCCATTTCCAGACCGATGATACCGCCGCCCATAACCAGCAGACGCTTAGGAACGGTTTTCAGCTCCAGCGCATCGGTGGAATCCCACACGCGTGGATCTTCATGTGGAATGAATGGCAGTTCGATTGGGCGAGAGCCTGCCGCGATGATCGCGTTGTCGAAGTTAATCACGGTTTTACCGTTTTCACCTTCCACTTCCAGGGTGTTCGCACCGGTGAATTTACCCAGACCGTTTACCACTTTCACTTTACGGCCTTTGGCCATACCCGCCAGACCGCCGGTCAGCTGAGTGATAACTTTCTCTTTCCAGGTACGAATTTTGTCGATGTCGGTTTTCGGCTCGCCGAAGACGATACCGTGTTCAGCCAGCGCTTTGGCTTCTTCGATAACTTTCGCTACGTGCAGCAGCGCTTTAGAAGGGATACAGCCGACGTTCAGACAAACACCGCCGAGGGTGCTGTAACGTTCTACGATGACGGTTTCCAGACCTAAATCCGCGGCGCGAAATGCTGCGGAATAACCTGCCGGGCCTGCCCCAAGTACTACGACCTGAGTTTTGATTTCTGTGCTCATCATGACCTCTTAATGTATACCCGTCGTCCACCGGGTCGTTCTATCCGCCCGTATTTTACAAAATTGTTAACAATTTTGAAACAACAAACGGCTCACGAATTATCGCTTTCACCAATAACCTCAAAAACCCCATGAGATTATCAGAAAAAAGCCGGCCGATTGGCCGGCTTTTCGATTACATCACCAGGCGGCGAATGTCGCTCAGCATGTTGTTAATGATGGTGATGAAACGCGCACCATCAGCCCCGTCGATCACGCGGTGGTCGAAGGACAGAGAGATTGGCATCATCAGACGCGGTACGAACTCTTTGCCATTCCACACCGGCTCCATCGCGGACTTGGACACACCGAGGATAGCCACTTCCGGCGCGTTCACAATCGGCGCGAAGTGGGTGGTACCCAGGCCGCCGATGCTGGAGATGGTGAAGCAGCCGCCCTGCATTTCGCCGGCAGTCAGCTTACCATCACGCGCTTTCTTGGAGATGGTGGTCAGTTCACGGGACAGCTCTGTGACGCTCTTCTTGTTCACGTCTTTGAAGACCGGAACAACCAGACCATTTGGCGTATCAACCGCAACACCGATGTTGATGTATTTCTTCAGCGTCAGCTTCTGGCCGTCTTCGGACAGGGAGCTGTTGAAGCGTGGCATCTGTTCCAGCGCCGCCGCAACCGCTTTCATGATGAAGACCACTGGGGTGAACTTCACGTCCAGCTTACGCTTCTCAGCTTCGGCGTTCTGCTGTTTACGGAACGCTTCCAGATCGGTGATATCGGTCTTATCGAAGTGGGTAACGTGCGGGATCATCACCCAGTTACGGCTCAGGTTAGCACCGGAGATTTTCTGGATACGGCCCAGTTCCACTTCTTCGATTTCGCCGAACTTGCTGAAGTCCACTTTCGGCCATGGCAGCATGCCCGGGATACCGCCGCCAGCGGCTGCCGCAGGTGCAGCTTCGGCGCGTTTCACCGCGTCTTTCACGTAAGCCTGAACGTCTTCGCGCAGGATACGACCTTTACGGCCGGTGCCCTTCACTTTCGCCAGGTTCACGCCGAATTCGCGCGCCAGGCGACGGATCAGCGGAGTCGCGTGGACATAAGCGTCGTTTTCAGCGAACTCAGATTTTTCTGCTTTAGCAGCAGGGGCAGCAGCCGGTTTAGCAGCCTGAGCCGGTGCAGCAGCCGGTGCCGGAGCAGCCGCAGCAGCAGGAGCGGCGGCAGGTGCAGCGCCTTCCACTTCGAAGACCATGATCAGAGAGCCGGTAGAGACTTTGTCGCCGGTGCTGATTTTGATCTCTTTAACGGTACCCGCGAACGGCGCAGGCACTTCCATGGAAGCTTTGTCGCCTTCAACGGTGATCAGTGACTGTTCAGCGGCAACTTTGTCGCCCACTTTCACCATCACTTCGGTCACTTCAACTTCGTCACCGCCGATGTCTGGTACGTTAACGTCTTTCACGCCGCCAGCAGCCGCTGGTGCAGCAGCCGGAGCCGGAGCAGCTTCCGCTTTCGCTGGAGCCGCAGCGCCTTCAGAGCCCGCCACTTCGAAAATCATGATCAGGGAACCCGTAGACACTTTGTCACCGGTGTTGATCTTGATCTCTTTAACGGTACCGGCGAATGGCGCTGGTACTTCCATAGAGGCTTTATCGCCTTCTACGGTGATCAGTGACTGCTCAGCCGCAACGGTATCGCCCACTTTCACCAGGATTTCAGTGACTTCAACTTCGTCACCGCCGATGTCAGGCACGTTCACTTCTTTCGCTGCCGCGGCCGCTGCTGGAGCAGCAGCAGGAGCGGCTTCTTTCTTCTCTTCCTGCGCAGGTGCAGCTGCTGCTGCACCGTCGGCGGAATCGAAAATCATGATCAGTTTGCCAGTCTCGGTTTTATCGCCAACAGAGACTTTGATCTCTTTAACGATGCCAGCCTGAGGAGACGGGACTTCCATAGAAGCTTTGTCGCCTTCTACGGTGATCAGCGACTGTTCAGCTTCAACTTTGTCGCCCACTTTGACCAGGATTTCGGTGATTTCAACTTCATCAGCCCCGATGTCCGGTACATTGATTTCGATAGCCATTATTCTTTTACCTCTTACGCCAGACGCGGGTTAACTTTATCTGCATCGATGTTGAATTTAGTAATTGCGTCTGCAACCACTTTCTTATCGATTTCGCCACGTTTAGCCAGTTCGCCCAGTGCTGCTACAACCACGTAGGAAGCATCAACTTCGAAGTGGTGACGCAGGTTTTCGCGGCTGTCAGAACGACCGAAGCCGTCAGTACCCAGTACGCGATAATCATCAGCTGGAACGTAAGTACGAACCTGCTCAGCGAACAGTTTCATATAGTCAGTAGACGCCACCGCTGGCGCGTCGTTCATCACCTGAGCGATGTACGGAACGCGTGGGGTTTCCATTGGGTGCAGCATGTTCCAGCGCTCACAATCCTGGCCATCACGCGCCAGTTCAGTGAAGGAGGTAACAGAGTACACATCGGAACCCACACCGTAGTTTTTCGCCAGGATCTGCGCTGCTTCACGAACGTGACGCAGGATAGAACCGGAGCCCAGCAGCTGAACTTTACCTTTGCTACCTTCGATGGTTTCGAGTTTGTAGATACCTTTACGGATACCTTCCTCGGCGCCTGCTGGCATTGCCGGCATGTGGTAGTTTTCGTTCAGGGTGGTGATGTAGTAGTAAATATTCTCTTGCGCTTCACCGTACATGCGCTGCAAGCCGTCATGCATGATGACTGCCACTTCGTACGCGTAAGACGGATCGTAAGAGATACAGTTAGGGATAGTCAGAGACTGAATGTGGCTGTGACCATCTTCGTGCTGTAGACCTTCACCGTTCAGGGTCGTACGACCAGAAGTACCCCCGATCAGGAAGCCGCGAGCCTGCTGATCGCCTGCCTGCCAGCACAGGTCACCGATACGCTGGAACCCGAACATGGAGTAGTAGATGTAGAACGGGATCATCGGCAGGTTGTTGGTGCTGTAAGAGGTCGCAGCAGCCAGCCAGGATGCGCCTGCACCCAGTTCGTTGATACCTTCCTGAAGGATCTGGCCTTTCTCGTCTTCTTTGTAGTATGCAACCTGCTCACGGTCCTGCGGGGTGTACTGCTGGCCGTTCGGGCTGTAGATACCGATCTGACGGAACAGACCTTCCATACCGAAAGTACGCGCTTCGTCGGCGATGATTGGAACCAGACGATCTTTGATCGACTTGTTCTTCAGCATCACGTTCAGGGCACGAACGAAAGCGATAGTGGTAGAGATCTCTTTGTTTTGCTCTTCCAGCAGCTGAGAGAAATCTTCCAGCGCTGGCAGTTCCAGCTTCTCGGTGAAGTTAGGCTGACGAGCAGGCAGGTAGCCTTTCAGCGCCTGACGACGTTCGTGCAGGTACTTGTGTTCTTCAGACCCTTCCGGGAAGGTGATGTAAGACAGTTTTTCTACCTGCTCATCGGTCACTGGAACGTTGAAACGGTCGCGGATATAACGCACGCCGTCCATGTTCATTTTCTTAACCTGGTGAGCGATGTTCTTACCTTCTGCGGTATCACCCATGCCGTAACCTTTGATGGTGTGGGCCAGGATCACAGTCGCTTTACCTTTGGTTTCACGCGCTTTTTTCAGTGCAGCGTAAACTTTCTTCGGATCGTGACCACCGCGGTTCAGCGCCCAGATCTGCTCGTCAGTCCAGTCTGCAACCAGGGCTGCGGTTTCAGGATATTTGCCGAAGAAGTGCTCACGAACGTAGGCACCGTCTTTGGATTTGAAGGTCTGGTAGTCGCCGTCAACGGTTTCGTTCATCAGCTGGATCAGTTTACCGCTGGTGTCTTTACGCAGCAGTTCATCCCAACGACCGCCCCACATCACTTTGATCACGTTCCAGCCAGCACCTGCGAAGATGCCTTCCAGTTCGTTGATGATCTTGCCGTTACCGGTTACCGGACCATCCAGACGTTGCAGGTTACAGTTGATGATGAAGCACAGGTTGTCCAGCTTCTCACGGGTCGCGATGGTGATCGCGCCTTTAGATTCTGGCTCATCCATTTCACCGTCGCCCAGGAAGGCGTAAACGGTCTGCTCAGAGGTGTCTTTCAGACCACGGTGTTCCAGGTACTTCAGGAATTTAGCCTGATAGATCGCACCGATTGGACCCAGACCCATAGATACGGTCGGGAACTGCCAGAACTCAGGCATCAGTTTAGGGTGCGGGTAAGAAGACAGACCCTTACCGTGAACTTCCTGACGGAAGTTGTTCATCTGCTCTTCAGTCAGACGACCTTCCAGGAAGGCACGTGCATAGATGCCCGGAGAGATGTGGCCCTGGAAGTACACCAGATCGCCGCCGTCTTTCTCGTTAGCTGCACGGAAGAAGTGGTTGAAGCACACTTCGTAAATGGTCGCAGAAGACTGGAAGGACGCCATGTGGCCACCCAGTTCCAGGTCTTTCTTAGATGCGCGCAGAACGGTCATGATGGCGTTCCAGCGGATAGCAGAACGGATACGGCGTTCCAGATCCAGATTGCCCGGGTATTCCGGTTCGTCTTCGACGGCAATCGTGTTTACGTAGTTGCTAGCCCCTGCACCTGAAGCCACTTTCACGCCGCCTTTGCGTGCTTCAGAAAGCAGCTGATCAATCAGATACTGAGCGCGCTCAACACCTTCTTCACGGATGACCGATTCGATCGCCTGTAGCCAGTCGCGAGTTTCGATCGGATCCACGTCATTTTGGAGACGTTCTGACATGGGGGTATTCCTTATCTATCTAATACGTTGATTTGTCTGGAACCTGTCCCATTGTATTTTCGCCAGAAAACACAATAAGACAGGTTCTGCGTTTAGTTGCCGCGCTCTAAAAGTACCTGGCGCTTAATCCTTTCGTTGCTGTATGCGGCGTAATGAACGTTCGCGACGCGATTGTTCACGGCTGCGGTCCAGCAAGATTTCCTCAATGAAAGCCAGATGGCGGTGCGACGCTTCGCGCGCCTGCTCCGGTTCCCCGGCCATTATCGCCTCGAATACTCGGGTGCGATGGTTGCTTACCAGCGGGAGCATCTCCCGACGGGCATACAACAATTCAAAATTCTGACGAACGTTCTGGGCCAGCATCGGCTCCATGCAGCGTAGCAGATGGAGGAGCACCACGTTGTGCGCCGCTTCGGTGACGGCAATTTGATACTGGACGACGGCGCTGGACTCGGCGTCTAAATCGCCGGACTGCTGTGCCCGTTCAATGGCCTGATGCAGCTCGCGAATACGTATGCGGTCTTCATCAGTGCTGCGAAGGGCGGCGTAATAGGCCGCGATACCTTCCAGCGCGTGACGGGTCTCAAGCAGATCAAACTGGGATTCTGGGTGGTCAGAGAGAAGTTCTACCAGCGGGTCGCTGAAGCTCTGCCACAGGCTGTTTTGCACAAAGGTTCCGCCACCCTGGCGACGGAGCAACAGGCCCTTTGCTTCGAGACGTTGAATCGCCTCACGCAGAGAGGGACGTGAAACGTCGAACTGTTTTGCCAGCTCGCGTTCTGGCGGGAGCTTCTCGCCCGGGCGCAGTGTCCCTTCGAGAATTAAAAACTCCAGCTGCTGCTCAATCACATCGGAAAGTTTTGGTTGGCGAATTTTGCTGTAGGCCATATTCCCTGTCTTACGCCTTTTTGCCCGGAGTCAATTGGTCTTACCAATTTCATGTTCGTATCGCTAAAGTAACAAAGTATTCACCTTCTGTCCATATTGGTTTTGATTGAAATCAGTAAACCCGGCACATTTTAACAACCTTACAGAACTAACGTTTCAGGAATGTAACTTTGCACAAATGAAATGGTTACTACCAAAGAGGCAGTTTTAACCATAATGAAACGAGGGTTTTTGCAATCTGAAGCGATTCAACAAGGCAAAAAATGAAAATTCGCCCTCTTATGATGAATTTCTATTCTATAGGTTGGGGTATGAGGGGTTAACGTACCGATTTACAATTGGTTTCTTTTTATTCAAGTCGTCATCGCCCCTTCATAAAGCAGGTGCATTCGCTGGCGCTTACCACTATTCTGGCGCTAACGGAAGCCATCTCCGCTTTTTTCGGTATCGT
The DNA here is from genome assembly GCF_049237785.1 of Enterobacter cloacae complex sp. SHL022. Taxonomy (NCBI): domain Bacteria; kingdom Pseudomonadati; phylum Pseudomonadota; class Gammaproteobacteria; order Enterobacterales; family Enterobacteriaceae; genus Enterobacter; species Enterobacter cloacae complex sp. SHL022. The sequence continues at coordinate 98,503 of NZ_JBMKJH010000003.1, forward strand.
TAACCGTAAAGAAATAAATACAGAATATGGACTTTCATAATTACATACGCACAGCGTGAACATAACAACCACACACGAGGTTTCAAATGGAAGCTCAACAGCATGGCGATCAGCTAAAACGCGGCCTTAAAAACCGCCATATACAGCTCATCGCCCTGGGCGGTGCTATTGGTACTGGCCTGTTTCTGGGCAGTGCATCGGTTATCCAGTCGGCCGGTCCGGGCATTATTTTGGGGTACGCGATAGCGGGTTTCATTGCATTTCTGATTATGCGTCAGTTAGGGGAAATGGTTGTTGAGGAGCCGGTCGCAGGCTCATTCAGCCACTTCGCCTATAAATACTGGGGCAGCTTCGCAGGTTTCGCCTCGGGCTGGAACTACTGGGTTCTGTACGTTCTGGTTGCCATGGCCGAGCTGACCGCCGTCGGGAAATACATTCAGTTCTGGTACCCGGAGATCCCTACCTGGGCGTCTGCGGCGGCCTTCTTCGTCCTGATTAACGCCATTAACCTCACCAACGTAAAAGTGTTCGGTGAGATGGAGTTCTGGTTTGCCATCATCAAAGTGATTGCCGTTGTAGCGATGATCATCTTCGGCGGCTGGCTGCTGTTCAGCGGCAACGGCGGCCCGCAGGCCACCGTGCGCAACCTTTGGGAGCAAGGCGGGTTCTTGCCTCACGGCATGACCGGCCTGGTGATGATGATGGCGATAATTATGTTCTCCTTCGGCGGTCTGGAGCTGGTGGGCATCACCGCCGCGGAAGCCGACAACCCGGAACAGAGCATCCCGAAAGCCACAAATCAGGTTATCTACCGCATCCTGATCTTCTATGTGGGCTCCCTGGCGGTGCTGCTCTCGCTGCTGCCATGGACGCGCGTCACGGCGGATACCAGCCCGTTTGTGCTCATCTTCCACGAGCTGGGCGATACCTTCGTGGCGAACGCGCTCAACGTCGTGGTGCTGACCGCTGCGCTCTCCGTTTATAACAGCTGCGTTTACTGCAACAGCCGTATGCTGTTCGGCCTGGCGCAACAGGGCAACGCACCGAAAGCGCTGCTCACCGTTGATAAGCGTGGCGTACCGGTTAATACCATCATCGTGTCGGCGGTCGTGACGGCGCTGTGCGTGCTGATTAACTACCTGGCCCCGGAATCAGCCTTCGGTCTGCTGATGGCGCTGGTGGTTTCCGCCCTGGTGATTAACTGGGCAATGATTAGCCTCGCGCACATCAAGTTCCGCCGCGCCAAGCAGCAGCAGGGCGTAACCACGCGCTTCCCTGCCCTGCTCTATCCGCTGGGGAACTGGGTTTGCCTGCTGTTCATGGCAGCTGTACTGGTCATCATGCTCATCACCCCAGGCATGGCGATTTCCGTCTACCTGATCCCGGTCTGGATTGCGATCCTCGGCGTGGGTTATATGGTGAAACAGAAAAATGCCAAAACGGTGAAAGCGCACTAAATGTTTTCTCGCTGTACTCGCGGTTGCGGGTACAGCGTCTTGTTACCTTCCTCACAAATTCGCGCCAACAGCAAAATCCTCCATATCACCGCCTTTATATTGCAACGCATATATTCGTTTGCCAGCGAATAATTCTCTCCATACCGAAACCCGGAGAGCTGTCGATGAATAACAACAAACTGTCAGTAAAAGAAAAGATCGGCTATGGCATGGGTGACGCCGGATGCAACATTATCTTTGGCGCCATCATGTTATTTGTTAACTATTTTTATACGGATATTTTTGGTCTGACTCCTGCACTGGTTGGCGTTTTACTCCTGTCCGTGCGCGTCATTGATGCCGTAACGGACCCGATCATGGGCGCGATTGCTGACCGTACCCGCAGCAAATATGGCCGGTTTCGTCCATGGCTGCTGTGGATTGCCTTCCCCTATGCGCTGTTCAGCATTCTGATGTTCACCACGCCAGAGTGGAGCTATAACAGCAAAGTTATCTATGCCTTTGTCACCTACTTCCTGCTGTCGCTGACCTATACCGCCATCAATATTCCGTACTGCTCGCTCGGCGGCGTGATCACCAACGACCCGAAAGAGCGCGTTGCCTGCCAGTCCTACCGTTTTGTTATGGTTGGTATCGCCACGCTGCTGCTGTCGCTAACGCTCCTGCCAATGGCCGACTGGTTCGGTGGGGATAACAAAGCCAAAGGCTACCAGATGGCGATGACCGTGCTGGCGCTGATTGGTACCTGCATGTTCCTGTTCTGCTTCGCCACGGTGCGCGAGCGTGTGCGTCCGGCGGTGCAAACCCATGACGAACTGAAAAACGACCTGAAAGACGTGTGGAAGAACGACCAGTGGGTGCGGATCCTGCTGTTAACCCTGTGCAACGTCTGCCCTGGCTTTATCCGCATGGCGGCCACCATGTATTACGTCACCTGGGTCATGGGGCAAAGCACCCATTTCGCCACGCTGTTTATCAGCCTGGGCGTTGTCGGCATGATGTTCGGCAGTATGCTGGCGAAAGTGCTGACCGACCGCTGGTGCAAGCTGAAGGTCTTCTTCTGGACCAACATCGCGCTGGCGATTTTCTCCTGCGCCTTCTACTTCTTCGACCCGAAAGCGACGACAACCATTGTTGTGCTTTACGTCCTGCTGAACATCCTGCACCAGATCCCATCCCCGCTGCACTGGTCCCTGATGGCCGACGTGGACGACTACGGTGAATGGAAAACCGGGAAACGTATCACCGGGATCAGCTTCTCCGGCAACATCTTCTTCCTGAAACTGGGTCTGGCGATTGCCGGGGCAATGGTCGGTTTCCTGCTCTCCTGGTACGGCTACGATGCGGGCGCAAAAGCGCAGAGCGCGGATGCCATCAACGGGATCGTGCTGCTCTTTACCGTCATTCCTGGCATTGGATACTTAATTACCGCGGGCGTAGTACGTCTGCTGAAAGTGGACCGTGAGACCATGAAGCAGATCCAGTCCGATCTGGAAAAGCGTCGCACCAACTATCGCGAGCTGAACGATTATCAGGAACTCAAAGCCGCTGAGACTAAATAAGGAAAGCCGAATGCAAACCTGGCCAAACCCGTTTATTGAACAACGCGCCGACCCGTATATCCTGCGTCACGATGGGCAATATTACTTTATCGCCTCCGTACCGGAGTACGATCGGCTGGCGATCCGCCGCGCGGACTCGCTGGAAGGTTTACGCGATGCCGAAGAGGTGGTTGTCTGGCGCAAGCCCGACACCGGCCCGATGAGCCAGCTGATCTGGGCACCGGAACTGCATCATATCGACGACAGTTGGTACATCTATTTTGCCGCCACGCATACCCAGGCGCTCGATCAGCTCGGGATGTTCCAGCATCGCATGTTTGCCATTGAATGCGCAGATCGCGATCCGCTCACCGGTACGTGGGTGGAAAAAGGGCAAATCAAAACCCCGTTTGACACCTTCGCGCTGGATGCCACCACCTTTGTTCATCAGGGTAAACGCTGGTATTTGTGGGCGCAAAAAGCCCCGGATATTTCCGGTAACTCGAATCTTTACCTGTGTGAAATGGAAAATCCGTGGACGCTGAAAGGCGAGCCGGTGATGCTCAGTAAACCGGAATATGACTGGGAGTGCCGCGGGTTCTGGGTCAATGAAGGCCCGGCGGTGCTGTTCCATGGCGATAAGCTGTTTATCAGCTATTCCGCCAGCGCCACCGACGAGAACTACTGCATGGGATTACTGTGGGCAGACCTGAATGCCGATCCGCAAAACCCGGCTAACTGGCATAAATCCCCGCGCCCGGTGTTCGTCACCAGCTACGAAAACCGTCAGTATGGGCCAGGCCATAACAGCTTTACGCAGACGCCGGAAGGCGAAGATGTGCTGGTCTACCACGCGCGAAACTACACTGACATTGAAGGCGATCCGCTTTACGATCCCAATCGCCATACTCGCCTGAAACTCATCCGCTGGAACGAAAACGGGATGCCTGAATTCGGCATCCCGCCCGCAGATACACCGTAACGGCTTCGGCGCGCTGGCTTAAACCAGCGTGCCGTAAATCGTCAGCAGCGCCACAATCACCACCACCACAAACGACGTTTTCTTCGCCATCGAGACGGCAGCCTTTGGCGTTGCGACTTTGTCCGTGTGCGGCTCACGGGCCAGCGAGAACTGTGCCAGTCGGGTTAAAACCTGATACTGCGAGGTATGGCGGTCAGCAAGGGAGACAAACCACGCGGGCAGCGCCTTTTCACCGTGACCGATGAGGGCATAGACCACGCCTACCAGACGCACCGGAAGCCAGTCGAGCACGTGCAGGATGGCATCAATGCCGGACTGTAGACGTTCATGCGGCGTAAGATAGCGGGCAAGCCAGGTCTGCCAGGCGCGCAGGAACGCGTAACCCATCAGCAGTACCGGCCCCCAGGGTCCGCCCACCACGAACCAGAACAGCGGCGCCAGGTAGTAACGGAAGTTAATCCACAGCAGCGCGTTTTGCAGCTCCCGCAGAAACTCGCGTTCATCGCAGTCCGGCGGTACGCCGTGGATCATCGTCAACTCGCTCGCCATCGCGCCGCGCGCGTGGGCATCATCCCGGGAAGCGGCTTTCAGATACGCGTGATAGTGCAAACGCACCTTGCCCGCGCCAATACACAACACACCGAGCAGGATCCACACCACCAGCAGCGGCACGTTGAAAAAGAGGCCGTAAAGCGAGCGCAGCAACAGGAACGTAATGGCCATCACGCCTGCCGCCATCAGCAGCGTGCGCAGCATGGAAAAATGCCTGATGCGGCGGAATAACACCTCCAGCCGATGATCCAGATGCCAGTGCTCGCCGAGCTTAAACAGGCGTTCAGCGATCATAACCAGCAGCATGGTAAACAACGTCATGTTATCTCCTTATCTGACGACGTGGTAAGCATGGCGTGAAACCGGGACCAGTCAAACGCCGGGCCGGGGTCGGTTTTTCTTTCGGGGGCGATGTCGCTGTGCCCTGTAATATTGTCTGCAATGGCGGGATAGCGCCCGATTAACGTTTGCGTTACAGCAACCAGTTTCTCATATTGCGCATCGGTGTAAGGCGTGGTGTCCGTTCCTTCCAGTTCAATTCCAATGGAGAAATCATTGCGCCGCTCGCGCCCCTGATACTTCGACACGCCGGCATGCCAGGCACGCTTATCAAAAGGAACATACTGAACCACTTCGCCATCACGACGGATCAGACAGTGCGCCGATACGCGCAGATGCGCAATCTCAGCAAAGAAGGGGTGGGCATCGGGATCTATCGTTCCAGTGAATAACGCATCGATCCACGGACCGCCAAACTCACCCGGCGGGAGACTAATATTGTGAACCACCAGCAGTGTGGGCTTTTCATCCTCCGGGCGGCAGTCGTGGTGCGGCGACGGTACATGCCGCGCGTCCACCAGCCATCCGTTTTCTAACAACATGCTGGAACTCCTTATCTATGGTGCTGTTACTCGGTTCAGAGTAGCATGTTTCAATATTATGATTCGTTACCAATTTGGAGTTTTATCATGCCGCCTCGCCGCTATAACCCCGACCACCGACGTGACGCGCTTCTGGAACGTATTAATAGTGATATCCCGGCAAGCGTTGCCCATGCCCTGAGAGAAGACCTCGGCGGTGACGTCAGCGCCGATAACGATATTACCGCCCAATTGTTGCCAAAAGAGACACGCTCGCATGCGGTGATTATCACCCGTGAAGCAGGGGTTTTCTGCGGCAAACGCTGGGTTGAGGAGGTCTTTACCCAGCTGGCGGGCGACGAGGTGCAGGTAACATGGCACGTTGAGGACGGCGATGCGGTCACGGCGAATCAGCCACTGTTCGAACTGGACGGCCCGTCCCGCGTCTTGCTGACTGGTGAACGCACCGCGCTCAATTTTGTGCAAACGCTCTCTGGCGTTGCCAGTGAAGTACGCCGCTACGTTGACCTGCTGGCAGGCACCCGCACGCAGCTGCTGGATACCCGTAAAACCCTGCCGGGCCTGCGCACCGCGCTGAAATACGCGGTACTCTGCGGTGGCGGCGCCAACCATCGTCTGGGGCTATCCGATGCCTTCCTGATCAAAGAGAACCACATTATTGCCTCTGGCTCGGTGCGTCAGGCCGTGGAAAAAGCCTTCTGGCTGCATCCGGATGTGCCCGTCGAAGTGGAAGTGGAAACGCTGGAGGAGCTGGACGAGGCCATTAAAGCGGGGGCTGACATCATCATGCTCGATAACTTCGACACGGAGCAGATGCGTGAAGCGGTCAAACGCACAAACGGCCAGGCGCAGCTTGAGGTGTCCGGCAACGTGACGTTCGACACCATCCGCGAATTTGCTGAAACCGGCGTCGATTACATCTCCGTAGGCGCCCTGACCAAGCACGTCCGCGCCCTCGACCTCTCGATGCGCTTCAAATAAATTATCCCCCCTCTCCGCCCGGAGAGGGGAAATACGAAACCGCTCGCAATTACGCTGTCCTTCTCTGCAATACTGAATCATTTCCCTGAAAGCCCCTTCACGTTCACGCTTTTGCCCCTCGTTTCTGCGCGCAGTCACTGCCACAGTAGCGCCACTTAACATAAGGAGCAGACATGAACAGACAACAAGGATTTACCCTGATTGAGCTAATGGTAGTCATTGGCATTATTGCCATCCTGAGCGCGATTGGCGTCCCGGCCTATCAGAACTACCTGCGAAAAGCGGCGCTCACCGATATGCTGCAAACGTTCATCCCCTACCGCACCGCCATTGAGCTTTGCGCCCTGGATCGTGGTGGTGTGGATCGCTGCGACGCAGGCACCAATGGCATCCCCTCCCCGACAACCACACGTTACGTTTCAGCGATGAGCGTGGCGAAGGGGATCGTATCGTTAACAGGGCAGGAAAGCCTTAACGGACTTGAAGTGCTCATGACACCGATCTGGAGCGACGGTAACGGTATGACGGGCTGGACGCGTGACTGCAAAATTGCGTCCGACACGGCGCTCAGACAAGCCTGTGAAGATGTTTTCCGCTTCGACAACAACTGAAAGGAGTGGACAATGAATACCGAGCAGCTTATGACGCTCTGTCAGCGCCATCACGCACTGCTACTCGCAAGCGACACCGAGATGATCAGCATTGCGGTGGTGGGTAATCCAGCCTCTGAGCTGATGGAAGCGTTACGCTTCGCCACGCAGAAACGTATTGATATTGAGTGCTGGACGGCTGAACGGATGGAAAAACGGCTTCAGTCCCTCTCATCATCACACCTGCCGGGCATCGCGCCAAACTCAGCCGCTGACGTGCTCAGTACAACCTTGCAGCAGGCAGTAAACCAGCGGGCTTCTGACATCCATATTGAACCGACGGAGCACGGTTACCAGATCCGTTTGCGAATCGACGGTGTTCTCTACCCTCAACCGCCGATCTCTGCCGCCCTCGGGACGACGCTTGCCGCACGCCTGAAGGTGCTGGGTCAACTGGATATTGCGGAGCGCCGCCTGCCGCAGGACGGTCAGTTTACGGTGGAGCTGGCAAGCGTCCCCGTCTCTTTTCGTATCGCAACCCTTCCCTGTAGCGGTGGAGAAAAAATCGTGCTTCGTCTGCTTCACCAGGTACAGCAGGCTCTGGAGCTTGAACAGCTGGGGATGAGCGCAGACCAGCAGGTCCGTTTTGCCGGGGCGCTTAACAGCCCTCAGGGGTTGATTCTGGTCACCGGCCCGACAGGTAGCGGGAAAACGGTGACGCTGTACAGTGCGTTACAGGCGCGAAATACACCTGACGTTAATATTTGCAGCGTGGAAGATCCCGTTGAAATCCCGCTTGCAGGCTTAAACCAGACGCAGATTAATCCGCGTGCGGGGCTGACCTTCCAGAGCGTGCTGCGCGCCCTGCTCAGGCAGGATCCTGACATCATTATGGTAGGTGAAATTCGTGACGGCGAAACGGCAGAAATTGCCATTAAGGCGGCACAAACCGGGCATCTGGTGCTGTCCACCCTCCATACTAATTCGACGACTGAAACGCTGGTACGGCTGCAACAGATGGGTGTCGCGCGCTGGATGATCTCTTCGGCGCTCTCGATGGTGATTGCCCAACGGCTGGTGCGCCGTTTATGCCCGTACTGCCGACAGGAAGCCAGCCGCCACACCGAATTACCCCGCACGCTGTGGCCCCGGCCGCTTCCTCGCTGGCAACCCACCGGCTGCGATCGCTGCTACCACGGTTTTTATGGTCGCGTAGCCATTTTTGAAGTGCTCGTCATCGACGACACGCTGCGGCAGGCCATCGCCAGCGGAGCAAGCACGGAGGTGATTGGGTCCAGCGCTCGTCAGGCGGGAATGACCTCATTGTTTGAGCATGGCTGCATGGCCGTAGAGCAAGGGCTGACTACGCTCGAAGAGTTGTTGCGCGTCCTGGGAATGCCAGATGGCTGCTAATTCGCTCTGGCGCTGGCGTGCCCTGACCACCGAGGGGGAGGTGCAAACCGGCACCCTCTGGGCCATCGACCGTAACGCAGCTTACACGGCTCTGGTGCTTAAACAGCTGCACCCGCTGGCGCTAAAACGCTGCCAGCAGCACCACCGATGGCAAGTGCAGCACTGCTACGATATTTTTCGCCAGCTCGCCACGCTGCTACAGGCCGGACTCACGCTGTCCCAAAGCCTGCACATGCTGGCGGAACAGCATCCTTTGCAGCACTGGCAGGCGCTGCTGCACAGTCTTGCTGATGACCTGAGCGAAGGTTTCGCTCTGTCAGAGGCCATGAAGAAATGGCCAGAGGTGTTTAGCCCCCTTTATGTCTCGATGGTGAAGACGGGTGAACTGACGGGTAAGCTCGAAGCCTGCTGCCGTCAGCTTGCGCAGCAACAAAAATCCCAGCAGCAGCTCAGTGCAAAGGTGAAGAAAGCGCTGCGCTATCCGCTGATCATCCTGACGCTGGCCGTTTTCGTGGTGCTGGCGATGGTCACGCTGGTTTTGCCTGAGTTTGCTGCAATCTACAAAACGTTCAACACCCCGCTCCCTTTGCTCACGCAGGCAGTCATGGGGCTGGCGGCCTTGGTTCAGGCGCATATCCTCACCCTTTTGGCCCTGCTCGTGGCAATGGTTGTCATCGCCTGTAAGCTGCGGCGGCATCCGCGCTGGCAGTATGTCTTGTTACATGTACCGGTGATGGGCACGCTGACGCGCGGGCAAAAACTGGGGCAAATTTTTACCGTGCTGTCATTAACCCAGCAGGCCGGAATTGCCTTTTTACAAGGACTGGAGAGTGTGGAGGAGACCGTTGAGTGTGGCTACTGGCAGGAGAAACTCCGTGAGATACGCAGCGATATCGAACAGGGGATGCCCGTGTGGTCCTCCTTCCAGAAGGCCTCTGTTTTTACGCCACTGTGTATTCAGCTCATTCGCACCGGAGAAGTGTCGGGTTCACTGGATGTCATGCTGATAAATCTGGCCCGCCATCATACGGAACAGACATTTCAGCAGGCAGACAATCTGGCGGCGCTTCTTGAGCCTTTGCTACTGGTCGTGACAGGTCTGATTATTGGCACGCTGGTGGTGGCAATGTATCTGCCGATTTTCCATCTGGGGGATGCAATGAGCGCGGGGTAACGCTGGCGCACGGACGCGCGCCAGCCGTAGCCGTCAGAGGCTATTGAAAACGCGGTTTTCCTGCTCCTGAACGCGGATAAACGTCGTGCGTTTAGTCAGCTCTTTCAGGCGGGAAGCCCCAACGTAGGTGCAGGCAGAACGCAGTCCGCCGAGGATATCGCGCGCCGTGTTTTCGACCGGACCACGCAGTGGTAGCTTAACGGTTTTGCCTTCCGCCGCACGGTATTTCGCGACACCACCCACGTGACGGGTCATCGCGGATTCAGAGCTCATTCCGTAGAATAGCATGAATTTCTCGCCGTTCTCTTCCACCACGGTACCGCCGCTCTCTTCGTGGCCTGCCAGCATGCCGCCGAGCATCACGAAATCCGCGCCGCCGCCGAAGGCTTTCGCGACATCGCCTGGCATGGTGCAGCCACCGTCGCTGATGATCTGGCCGCCCAGACCGTGCGCAGCGTCAGCGCATTCAATTACCGCAGACAGCTGCGGATAACCCACACCGGTTTTCACGCGCGTGGTGCAAACGGAGCCCGGGCCAATGCCCACTTTCACAATGTCGGCTCCGGAGAGGATCAGCTCTTCACACATTTCACCGGTCACCACGTTGCCCGCGATGATGGTTTTGGTTGGCCAGGCTTCACGCGCCTTGCTGACGAACTGGACGAAATGTTCGGAATAACCATTTGCCACGTCAATGCAGACAAAATTCAGCGCCGGATTGGCGTTCAGGATCTGTTTGGTTTTCTCGAAATCTGCATCAGACGTACCGGTCGAGACCATCACATGCTTCACCACTTCAGCCGAGGCGGAGGCGACAAACGCATCCCACTCTTCAGCGCTGTAGTGTTTGTGTACCGCAGTAAGGATGTCGAATTGCGCCAGTGCGGTCGCCATCTCGAAGGTCCCGACGGTGTCCATGTTGGCCGCGATAATCGGCACGCCAGACCACGTCTGACCGGAATGCTTAAAGGTGAATTGACGTTCGAGTTCAACGTCTGAGCGACTTTTCAGTGTAGAGCGTTTAGGGCGGATAAGAACGTCTTTGAAACCTAACTTCAGATCTTCTTCGATACGCATGTGCGGATTCCTGGGGTTAGAGGCAAATATATTAAAAGCACAACTCCAGTGACGCTATCATACGCACTAATACCTGCTCCGCAAGACTGCGAAATTCTCTTTTTTTACGCTACAATCCTATAAATTTACCTGGTAAAAAGCGGGTAAAGAGAGCTAAACATTGGCTGTTGTAAGTTTGAATTTTAAGCAACTGATTTTAAAACTGAATAATTCCCAGGATCTGATTTAATGGGGTATATCGTCGCATTAACCGGCGGCATCGGTAGTGGTAAAAGCACCGTTGCGCACGCGTTTGCTCGTCTCGGCATCACGATTATCGACGCCGATATCATTGCCCGTCATGTGGTAGAACCCAATACACCCGCCTTAAACGCCATCGAAGCGCATTTTGGTCGCCGTGTGATACAGGCTGACGGCACCCTGAATCGTCGGCAGCTGCGTGAGTACATATTTTCCGATCCAGCGGAAAAAGCCTGGCTTAATGCCCTGCTCCACCCCATTATCCACCAGGAAACTCAGCGTCAAATTGCCGCAGCCCGTTCGCCCTATGTGTTGTGGGTCGTCCCGTTACTAGTGGAAAATCAGCTTCAGAATAAAGCAGACAGAACGCTGGTGATTGACGTTTCCCGCGAAACGCAAATCCAGAGAACCATGGCGCGTGACAATGTTTCACGCGAACATGCTGAACAAATTCTTGCCGCACAGGCCACGCGCGAAGCGCGCCTCGCCGTTGCGGATGATGTTATTGATAATAACGGCGCACCAGATGCCATTGCATCGGATGTTGCTCGTCTGCACGCGCAGTATCTGACCTTCGCCGCGCAGGCCGTTGCACAGGAAAAACCATAATGTCGACTCATATCCTTTTTGAGCACCCGCTTAACGAAAAAATGCGTACCTGGCTACGCATAGAATTTCTTATTCAACAGCTTTCACAACATCTGCCTGTCAACGATCACGCCACCGCGCTGCATTTTTTCCGCAACGTGGGCGATCTGCTGGATGTGATTGAACGCGGTGACGTCCGCACTGAGCTGTTGAAAGAGCTGGAGCGCCAGCAGCGTAAATTACAGGCCTGGGCCGAAGTACCGGGCGTGGATCAAAGTCGAATTGACGCTTTACGCCAGCAGCTGAAAAACAGCAGCACGACGCTGATGGCCGCGCCGCGCGTTGGCCAGTTTTTACGAGAGGATCGTCTGATTGCGCTGGTACGCCAGCGCCTGAGCATACCGGGCGGTTGCTGTAGCTTTGACCTGCCAACGCTGCATATGTGGTTGCACATGCCGCAGGAACAGCGCGATCGCCAGGTGAACAGCTGGCTGGGCAGCCTGGAGCCGATGAATCAGACGTTATCCTTGATCCTCGATCTTGTGCGTAACTCTGCCCCGTTCCGCAAACAAACCAGTCTCAACGGTTTCTATCAGGATAACGGCGACGACGCCGATCTTCTGCGCCTGAATCTGTCTCTTAGCGAGCAGCTTTACCCGCAAATTTCCGGACATAAAAGCCGTTTCGCGATCCGCTTTATGCCGCTGGACAGTGAACATGGCACCGTGCCGGAACGCCTCGATTTTGAACTGGCCTGTTGTTAAGGAGTGCCGATGTCTGACGTAACCACCGTAAACTGCCCAACCTGTGGGAAAACTGTCGTCTGGGGAGAAGTGAGTCCATTTCGCCCATTCTGCTGCAAGCGCTGTCAGCTTATAGACCTGGGCGAATGGGCGGCGGAAGAGAAACGCATTCCGAGCGAAGGCGATCTCTCGGATAGCGATGACTGGAGCGAAAACCAGCAGTAACGTTCAAAGCCTGCTGGCGCTTCGCTTAGCAGGCCTACGGTTGTGCAACCAGCCGGAGTATCACAGGCTCATTGGCGGGCGGGAATTTTTCCGCATCGCTGGCCTGAAGCTCAATCCAGTTACCCGGCTGCCCCTCTTTACCCCACGGTTCACCTTCCCAGCTTTCCACCAGCCAGAACCACAGCGTGATGTGACGATCCGGAAACTGGTACTCCAGCTTATCGAACAGCGTTGCGCCAAGCGGGGTGATCCCCACCTCTTCCTGAAGCTCACGCACCAGCGCCTGCTCCGGCGTTTCACCTGATTCGATTTTCCCGCCGGGGAATTCCCATTTGTTGGCCATGTGCGCATCGGCGGCACGTTGGGTAATGAAGATCTGGTTTTGCGGGTTGCGAATGATCCCGACAGCAATTTGCAGTGTTTTCATCATGTCACTTCCATAAAAAAGGCGCAGATATCTGCGCCTTTTCAGTTTGTTATGTTCTTAGCTCAGACGGCCGTGGCACGCCTTGTATTTTTTGCCGGAACCGCATGGGCACGGATCGTTACGACCAACTTTACGATCGCCCGTCTGCGCTGCGATTGCTGCTGCGGCTTCGCTCTCATCGGTCTGATGGCTCAACTGCTGCATCTGTGCCAGACGCTCAGCTTCTTCACGACGCTGCTGCTCCATCGCTTCCACTTCTTCCGGCATACGCACCTGAACTTTGCTCAGAGTGCTGATAACTTCATACTTCAGCGACTCCAGCATGGCAGCAAACATGGAGAAGGATTCACGCTTGTACTCCTGCTTCGGATCTTTCTGCGCATAACCTCGCAGGTGGATACCCTGACGCAGGTAGTCCATTGCCGCCAGGTGCTCTTTCCACAGGGAGTCCAGGGTCTGCAACATTACGCCTTTCTCGAAGTGACGCATCATCTCTGCGCCAACCACTTCTTCCTTACGCTTGTAGACGTCCAGCGCGGTTTCGTAGATACGCTCGCGCAGGGTCTCTTCGTGCAGCTCAGGCTCTTTGTCCAGCCACTCTTTGATTGGCAGTTCGAGATCGAAGTCGTTTTTCAGACGTTCCTGCAAGCCTTCGATATCCCACATTTCTTCCAGAGACTGCGGTGGAATATGAGCGTCGATAGTGGCTTTGAACACATCTTCGCGAATGCTGTTGATGGTTTCGCTCACGTCGGACACGTCCAGCAGTTCGTTACGCTGGGTGTAGATCGCACGACGCTGGTCGTTGGCAACGTCATCATATTCCAGCAGCTGCTTACGAATATCGAAGTTGCGGCTTTCCACTTTACGCTGGGCGTTGGCAATCGCTTTGGTAACCCACGGGTGCTCGATCGCTTCGCCAGGTTTCATGCCCAGTTTACGCATCATGCCGGACACACGGTCAGAGGCGAAAATACGCATCAGCGCATCTTCCATAGACAGATAGAAGCGGGAAGAACCGGCATCACCCTGACGACCCGCACGACCGCGCAGCTGGTTATCGATACGACGAGATTCGTGACGCTCGGTACCAATGATGTGCAGACCACCGGATGCCAGCACCGCGTCGTGACGCACTTGCCAGTCGGCTTTGATCTGCGCGATTTGCTCTGGGGTTGGGTTTTCCAGCTCCGCCACTTCGGCCTGCCAGCTACCGCCGAGCATAATATCGGTACCACGACCCGCCATGTTGGTGGCGATGGTTACGGCTGCCGGGTAACCCGCCTGCGCAACGATATCTGCTTCTTTAGCGTGGAACTTGGCGTTCAGAACGTTGTGTTTGATGCCTGCTTTAGTCAGCTCGTTAGACACCACTTCGGACTTCTCGATGGAGATGGTCCCCACCAGTACCGGCTGGCCCTTCGCGGTACGTTCGCGAATATCTTCGATGATCGCCTGAATTTTTTCCGCTTCAGTCATGTATACCAGGTCCGGCATATCCTTACGGATCATCGGACGGTTGGTAGGTACTACCACGGTATCCAGCTTATAGATGGAGCTAAACTCAAACGCTTCGGTATCTGCGGTACCGGTCATCCCCGCCAGCTTCTCGTACAGACGGAAGTAGTTCTGGAAGGTGATGGATGCCAGCGTCTGGTTTTCGTTCTGAATATCCACGCCTTCTTTGGCTTCCACGGCCTGGTGCAGGCCATCGGACCAGCGACGTCCCTGCATGGTACGGCCGGTGTGTTCATCGACGATGATGACTTCCCCGTCTTTAACGATGTAGTCAACGTCGCGGGTGAACAGCGCGTGCGCGCGCAGTGCAGCCGTTACGTGGTGCATCAGCATGATGTTGCTCGGGGAGTACAGAGACTCGCCCTCTTCCATAATGCCTTCAGCAACCAGCAGCTCTTCGATTTTCACCAGGCCGCGTTCGGTCAGGTTGACCTGACGCGCTTTTTCATCCACGGAGAAGTGACCTTCACCCTGGAAGGTATCGGAGTCTTCTTTCTCCTGACGCAGCAGGTGAGGAATGATTTTGTCGACTTTACGGTACATCTCGGAGCTGTCTTCGGCCGGGCCGGAGATGATCAGCGGGGTACGCGCTTCATCGATCAGAATGGAGTCAACCTCATCCACCAGCGCATAGTGCAGTTTACGCTGGACGCGCTCTTCCGGGCTGAACGCCATGTTGTCACGCAGGTAGTCGAAGCCGTATTCGTTGTTGGTGCCGTAGGTGATGTCCGCGTTGTAGGCTTCACGCTTGGCAGGTGCCGGCAGGCCGGACATGTTAATGCCCACGGTCATGCCGAGGAATTCGAACAGTGGACGGTTGTTTTCGGCGTCGCGCTGCGCCAGATAGTCGTTGACGGTAACAACGTGAACACCCTTACCCGTCAGCGCATTCAGGTAAGCCGGCAGCGTTGCAGTCAGGGTTTTACCTTCACCGGTACGCATTTCCGCGATGCAGCGCTCGTTGAGCACCATCCCGCCCAGCAGCTGCACGTCGAAGTGACGCATGCCGAACACGCGTTTACTGGCCTCACGTACTACGGCAAAGGCTTCCGGGATCAGGCTTTCTAAGGTTTCGCCTTTCTCCAGACGCGCACGGAACTCCGCGGTTTTTGCTTTCAGCTCATCATCAGAGAGCTTCTCCATCGCCGGTTCCATACCGTTGATGACGTTTACCGCTTTGCGCATGCGGCGCAGGGTACGATCGTTACGACTACCAAAAACTTTGGTTAACAATTTGATTAGCATAATAAATTCTCAAACGCCCCAGTCGGGCAGATAAATTAAGGTATTGAAAAAGGTTAATTTAGCTGAGGCGTTGAGGCCCGGCACGGATGCCGTGAACCTGGCTAATCCATGTCGAAACAGAGAAGGATGCAGGGGAAACAAAATCCGTTTTCGCCGTCTGATTCACGGTCACTGGCGGCTGGTTGTCCTGCGTCAGAAGCGCATTAAGCGTATCGAGCAGAGCAAGGTGCTGAGCCTGGACCGGCAGCGTTTCTTCCGCAACAGGCATCGTCTGCGGCGCCATCGCGAACGACAGATGGCGGATAACCGTGCGAATCGCGTGCTGCTGCCAGTAATCAACGGAGAAATTGGGACGACGGCTGGCTTCAAGCCATGCGAGATTAGTGAAGTTAACCCGTGTGGTGAGATCGTGTTTAGTCGTCGTGGAACGTGCTGGCGTCGCCGCGTCTGCGCTGTTGCTGAGCACAGGCAAGCCGAGACTCGCCGCGACCATCCCCAATAAGAGATGCGGCCAGAAGTAACGTCTGCCAAATTGTCGCCAGCGCGTCAGTATTCCGCTCACTTGCTCCACCACGTTCGCCCGCCAGTGCAGGCTGAGTTTAGTTATTCTTTTTTAGCGCCCAGATATTACCACTAAAGCCAATACACGGCAGCAGGAATGACACCTTGCAGCAGGTAAAAACGGTCAATAATGCAGCGAACACACCGTTATTCGGCACCCGACACAGGCCAGGGGTGAAAGGGACAAATTAAAGAAGGGCAGAAATAAAAACGACTGGCTTCCCTGGTCGGAGAGAGTACCAGGTGAACCAGTCGCTTTTCTTACGAAACGGGTTTAACCGTTACGCCAGGACCATAGTCGGTGCTTTGAACGCCAGCGGCAGTTCAGCTTCGTCTTCGAAGGTCACATATTCCCAGGCTTCCTGTTTTGCCAGGACGGCCTGCAACAGTTTGTTGTTCAGTGCATGACCGGATTTAAACGCGGTAAAGGCACCAATGATGTTGTGACCACACATGA
Organism: Enterobacter cloacae complex sp. SHL022; assembly: GCF_049237785.1. Classification (NCBI taxonomy): domain Bacteria; kingdom Pseudomonadati; phylum Pseudomonadota; class Gammaproteobacteria; order Enterobacterales; family Enterobacteriaceae; genus Enterobacter; species Enterobacter cloacae complex sp. SHL022. The sequence goes on from NZ_JBMKJH010000003.1 coordinate 115,155, forward strand.
AGAGGTCGCCGATCGCGTCCAGCATTTTGTGACGAACAAATTCATCTTCAAAACGCAGGCCGTCTTCGTTCAGTACGCGATAATCGTCAACAACGATGGCACAATCGAAGCTGCCGCCCAGGCACAGGCCGCGGGATTGCAGATATTCGATATCACGCATAAAGCCGAAGGTACGTGCTCGGCTGATCTGGCGCATGAACGCATCCGCAGAGAAGTTCATCGCATAGCGCTGGGTGCTGGAGTCAATCGCCGGATGGTTAAAATCGATGGTGAAGTCCAACGAAAAACCATTGTACGGTTTGAATTCAGCCCATTTGTCGCCATCTTCGACGCGAACGGTCTCTTTAATGCGAACAAATTTCTTCGCGCAGTTCAGTTCTTCGATGCCGGCATCCAGCAACAAATAAACGAACGGAGCAGCACTCCCGTCCATGATCGGGATTTCTGGCGCATCGACTTCAACCATAATGTTGTCGATACCCAGACCCGCCAGGGCGGCGTTCAGGTGCTCTACGGTAGAAATCCGCACGTCATGCTCGTTCACCAGACAAGTACAGAGCATAGTATCACGCACAGATTTGGCATCGGCCGGAAAATCTACCGGTGGATTCAAGTCGGTGCGACGATAGATGACCCCGGTATTGGCCGGCGCAGGGCGTAACGTCAGTGTGACTTTCTTGCCGGTATGTAAACCGACACCCGTCGCCTGAACGATACGTTTAAGTGTCCTTTGTTTGATCATCGTATAATCTCGCCAAATTAACTATCCAACCGAGAGTGTATATCACTAACGGTGGGCCAGTTTAGCACAAAGAGCGCAAATCCCCAAATTCCAGCCAATTCTTAGTCAGCTTGCTTACGCAGGAACGCCGGGATATCCAGATAATCTGGCTCTTTTGCCGTTTGTGGAGTCGGGTCGTTCACCACTTTCGCAGCGGGTTTTTGCTCCTGAGTCAGAGGCGCCATACCGTGCTGCTGGTAACGATCCATAACCGGCTGCTGAGTCTGTTTGTTAGTCACCAAGGTGATCTCAGGACGCTTGTCCATACCGATACCGGTGGCCACAACGGTCACACGCAGTTCGTCGTTCATTTCCGGATCAAGGGAGGTACCGATAACGACGGTCGCGTTGTCAGAGGCGAATGCACGGATGGTGTTACCCACGGTTTCGAACTCATCCAGACGCAGGTCAAAGCCAGCGGTAATGTTGACCAGCACGCCGCGCGCGCCAGACAGATCGATATCTTCCAGCAGTGGAGAGGAGATCGCCATTTCAGCAGCTTCTTCCGCACGGTCTTCGCCGCTCGCCACGCCAGAGCCCATCATCGCGTAGCCCATCTCGGACATCACGGTACGAACGTCTGCAAAGTCGACGTTCATCAGGCCAGGACGGGTAATCAGTTCAGCAATACCCTGAACCGCGCCTTTCAGCACGTCGTTTGCCGCGCCAAAGGCGTCCAGCAGAGAGATACCGCGACCCAGCACTTTCAGCAGCTTGTCGTTCGGAATGGTAATCAGAGAGTCCACGTGCTTGGACAGCTCGGTGATACCCTGCTCCGCGAAAGCCATACGCTTCTTACCTTCAAAGTTGAAAGGCTTGGTCACGACAGCAACGGTCAGAATACCTAAATCTTTAGCGACTTCCGCCACAACGGGTGCTGCACCGGTACCTGTACCGCCGCCCATACCCGCTGCGATGAAGACCATGTCTGCACCGTCCAGTGCAGCGCGCAGCGCTTCACGATCTTCTTCAGCCGCGTTGCGGCCCACTTCCGGGTTAGCCCCTGCTCCCAGACCTTTGGTGATGCCACCACCGATCTGAATCGTCTGGCCAACAGCCGTTTTACGCAGCGCCTGCGCATCGGTGTTCACCGCGAAGAATTCAACACCTTCGATGCGCTCGCGCACCATGTGCTCTACGGCGTTACCGCCGCCGCCACCGACGCCGATGACTTTAATCACCGCGTCGTTGGTTAATTCCATAGGTTCAAACATAATCTCTCTCTCCGTTGTGCCTGTCGCCCGAGACCGCTAATTCTCTCCGGTCTCTTAAAAAAATTAAAATTCTTTTCGCAGCCAGGTGTTAAGTCGTTTGACCCACGACCCCACCGAGACGCGTTTTTCCACCTCTGCCTCACCACTTAAATGGGACTCTTTCCCGTAGTGCAGCAGGCCCACCGCCGTTGAATAGTACGGCTCCTGGGCATAATCCGTTAAACCGGTGATATTCAGCGGCGCACCGATACGCACCTGCGTATGGAACACGCGCTGAGCGCAGGCCGCAAGACCTTCAATTTGCGCTGCCCCGCCGGTTAATACAATCCCCGCCGCGAGATGATGTTTCACACCCTGCTGGCGAAGCTGTTCCTGTAACTGCAAAATCTCTTCGTTGACCAGGTTGAGCAGCTCGGTATAACGCGGCTCAATTACCTCTGCCAGCGTCTGGCGTTGCAGGCTGCGCGGCGGTCGACCGCCTACGCTCGGCACTTCAACGCTCTCGTCTTTGCCGACGATAGAGCCCAGCGCGCAACCATGGCGCACTTTAATCGCCTCTGCATCGCTCGGTGGCGTACCAAAAGCGTAAGCAATATCGCTGGTCACGACGTTCCCTGCGTACGGGATCACTTTGGTGTGGCGTAACGCACCGCCGGTATAGACAGCCATGTCCATTGTACCACCACCAATATCGACCACACAGACGCCCAGTTCACGTTCGTCTTCGGTCAGCACGGAATAGCTCGCGGCAAGTCCGGCGAAAATGAGTTGGTCAACTTTCAGGCCACAACGTTCAACGGCTTTTACAATGTTCTTCGCCATATCGTTGTGACATGTGATCAGGTGCACTTTTGCCTGCATACGCACGCCCGACAGACCGACCGGATTCTTGATGCCTTCCTGGTAGTCGATCGCGTATTCCTGCGGGATCACATGCAGCACACGGTGCTCGTCGCGAACACGCACGGATTTCGCCGTGTGGACAACGTTCTCAACGTCTTCCTGCGTCACTTCTTCTTCGGAAATCGGCACCATACCGATTTCATTCTGGCAGCTGATATGCTTACCAGAAAGGGCCAGATAGACAGAGGAAATTTGGCAATCTGCCATCAATTCAGCCTGGTCGATGGCGCGCTGAACGCATTTCACCACCGACTCAAGGTCGTTTACCCCACCTTTATCCATACCACGGGAGGGGCAGCTGCCCACGCCAATGATATTGACCATACCGTCGGGCAGAACTTCCCCTACCAAAGCGGCAACCTTCGCGGTGCCAATCTCCAGTCCTACTACCAATTTTCTGTCCGTCGACTTGATCATTGTTGTTCTGCCTGTACCTGTGCCTGATTTTGTTGCTGATTAGGTTCCTCGACCGGAGCCGGCTCCCAACCGACTGCTGCGCCTGAGTCATAGCGCAAATCAACGTAGCTTATCCGTTTGCCATCCGTCTGCGCCTGCTGCTGTAAAACCGGGTAAAGTTCGACAAAACGCGCCAGACGTTTCATTGTATCGCCGCGGCCAAGGTTGAGCTTGATGCCATTCGTTAAGGTCAACTGCCAGGAACGGCGCGCCGTCATCGCAGCATCTTTTAACGTAAAGCGATCCTTAGCCAGCACCTGCCCCATCTCACGAAAACCCTGCAATACTTCGTTTTCGCTGCCTTCCGGCCCATACAACATCGGTAAATTCTGCTTGTTGACACGATCGCTCGGGACGCTGAACGAATTTCCGTCTACATCAACCATATGCTGATCATTCCAACGCGCAATCGGCACATATTCAACCAGATGAATCTTCAATTCATCAGGCCATTGCTTTCTGACACTTGCCTGTTTTATCCACGGCAGACGTTCAATCTGACTCTGAATAATGTTGACGTCCTGCGTCATAAAGGTGCCAGGCGACCCAAGCGCCAGAATCGACTGGCGAATATCATCGTTACGCGTGTAGTGTCGCTCCCCGGTCACCACCAGCTTTGAAAGCGGCAACCGCTGCGCATCTTCCATCCAGCCCAGCACCATCCAGCCGCTGATAAACACGGTGCACAGCACCCCGAGCAGGAAGATGATCCCTGCAAGACGCGTTCCATTACTCCGGCGCGAAGAGGAATATTCTTCTTCGTCATCGCGGTTGCGCGTGTTCAATGCAGCCTGAGACATATCAGCCCGCCTGGTCCAAAATACGTACAACTAATTGCGAGAAGCTCATTCCCGCCTGACGCGCCGCCATCGGCACAAGGCTATGGCTGGTCATACCCGGAGACGTGTTTGCTTCCAGCAGATAAAATTGCCCGTCACCGTCAAGCATGACGTCAATGCGTCCCCAGCCACGACATCCCAGAACATTCCACGCTTTAAGCACCAGAGACTGTAATTCGGCTTCACGCTCTGCTTCAAGACCCGCTGGGCAGAAATATTGCGTCTCATCAGAGAGATACTTCGCCTCATAATCATAGAAGACTCCGGCGGGTTGGATGCGAATTGACGGTAAAATTTCTTCGCCAAGCATCGCGACGGTAAATTCCGGCCCGCTAAGCCATTTTTCAATCAGAACTTCTTCATCATGTTGAAATGCCAGTGCTAAAGCGTCAGCCAAATCTACAGCTTTATCAACTTTGGACATTCCCACGCTCGACCCTTCACGGCTCGGCTTAACAATAACCGGTAAGCCCAGTGCCGCAATGCGTGTATTAACGCTGTCCGACAGACCCAATTCATATTCACGACGCGTCAGTGCAACCCATGGCGCAACGGGCAGGCCCGCGCCCTGCCACAGCAGTTTGCTGCGCAGTTTATCCATGGAGATGGCGGATGCCATCACGCCGCTGCCGGTGTACGGTATACCGATCAGCTCCAGCAGCCCCTGCAACGTGCCGTCTTCACCACCGCGGCCGTGCAACGCGATGAAGGCTTTATCGAAGCCCATCGCTTTCAGCTGCGTGACGTCCACCTCTTTCGGATCAACCGGATGCGCGTCCACGCCACCTTCACGCAGGCCCGCCAGCACGGCAGCGCCCGAATTCAGAGAAACCTCGCGTTCGGCGGAAGTGCCGCCAAACAGGACAGCAATCTTATCAGCCATGACGCTCGTCCTCCTGAGTTTGCGGCTTCAGTTTGATTTCAGCTAAGGTACGGGCGATTTTGCCGATATTTCCCGCGCCCTGAATCAGGATCAGATCGTTACCCGTCAGGACCGGGGCAAGCATTTCAGCCACCTGCGCCGGGTCGGGAACCAGAATAGGATCCACTTTACCGCGTCCACGGATGGTACGACATAAAGAACGACTGTCCGCACCCGGAATCGGCGTTTCACCCGCAGCATAAACATCCAGCATCAGCAGGGTATCAACCTGAGAAAGGACGTTGGCAAAATCGTCATACAGATCGCGGGTACGCGTGTAACGGTGCGGCTGGAAGATCATGACCAGATTCTTTTCCGGCCAACCCGCACGTGCCGCTTTGATGGTTGCGTCCACTTCCGTCGGATGGTGACCGTAGTCATCCACCAGCATCGCAGACCCTGGCTTACCGTTTACCGGCTCCAGTGGGAATTCACCGAGGAAGTCGAAACGACGGCCCGTCCCCTGGAAGCTCTCCAGTGCACGCAGGATCGCTTCATCGTCAATGCCTTCTTCTGTCGCAACAGCCACCGCCGCCGCCGCATTCAGGGCGTTGTGACGTCCCGGCGCGTTCAGGGTGACATGCAGCAGGTCTTTATCCTGACGCGCGAGGGTGAAATGCCCCTGCGCACCGATCTGTTTGTAATCTTCTACGCGTACATCCGCGTCTTCGCTGAAGCCGTAGGTCGTAATTTGACGCCCGACGCGCGGCAGCAGTTCGCGAATAACCGGATCGTCCACGCACATCACCGCACGGCCATAGAACGGCAGGTTGTGCAGGAAGTTAATAAAGGTCTGCTTTAAGTTCTCGAAGTCACCCTGGTAAGTGTCCATATGGTCAGCTTCGATGTTGGTGACGATCGCCACCATCGGCTGTAGATGCAGGAACGACGCGTCGCTCTCATCCGCTTCCGCAATCAGATAACGGCTATGGCCCAGACGCGCATGCACGCCAGCGGCTTTCACCAGACCACCGTTAACGAACGTCGGGTCGAGACCCGCTTCCGCATAAATGCTGGAGACCATCGCTGTTGTGGTGGTTTTACCGTGCGTGCCGGCCACCGCAATGCCGTGACGGAAACGCATCAGTTCCGCCAGCATTTCCGCGCGACGGATCACCGGAATGCGCGCCTCATGCGCCGCAACGATTTCCGGGTTATCCGCGGAGATAGCGCTGGACACCACAACCACGCTCGCATCGCTCACGTTTTCCGGGCGATGATTGAAATAGATAGTCGCCCCCAGCGACGCCAGCTGCTGCGTAACAGGGTTTGGCGCCAGGTCAGACCCGCTGATCTGATAGCCTTCGTTAGCTAACACTTCGGCAATACCGCCCATGCCAGCACCACCGATGCCGACAAAGTGAATGTGCCGGACGCGACGCATCTCGGGCACGATAGAACGCAGTTTTGCCAGTTGTTGTGTATTCATTCTCTAAACGCCATCGACTACTTCAAAAAAATCGTGCAGCGCAACACGCGCTGCGAGAATTATGCCTGGGCTGCCAGGCTCACTTCTTTTGCCACCCGTTCCGTTGCATCCGGGATAGCGGTCGCGCGTGCGCGTTGCGCCATCTCCAGTAATACATCCCGGTTCCAGCCCGCCAGGGTAGTGGCGACCGCATCAGCGGTAAATTGTGGCTGCTCAAAAATCTTCGCGGCACCCGCTTTTTCAAGCGGCAGCGCATTCCAGTACTGCTGTCGATCTTTGTGCTGGAACGGCACAAACAGCGCCGGTAAACCGGCGGCGGCGATTTCGCTCACCGTCAGCGCGCCCGAGCGACAGACCACGACATCGGCCCATGCATAGGCTGCGGCCATATCATCAATAAATTCAGTTACTTTATGCTGCGGCTGACCTTCCTGCGCGTAGGCCTGCTCAACGGTCTGCTGAGCGCCCTTCCCGCTCTGGTGCCAGATGGTCACTGCATCACCCAGTTTTGCCGCAACCTGCGGCATCGTCTGGTTTAAAATACGCGCGCCCTGGGAACCGCCGACGACCAGCACCCGCACCGGCCCTTCACGACCCGCCAGACGCGTATCTGGCAGCGCCAGCGCCAGCACGTCCACACGTACCGGATTCCCTACGACATCCGCTTTCGGGAATGCCCCGGGGAAGGCCTGCATAACTTTGGTGGCGATTTTTGCCAGCCATTTGTTGGTCAAACCGGCAATACCGTTCTGCTCATGCAGAACAACGGGGATCCCTAATGACCACGCCGCCAGTCCGCCAGGGCCGGAAACGTAACCGCCCATGCCCAGAACGACGTCAGGCTTAAAGCGCTTCATGATGGCGCGCGCCTGACGCCAGGCATTGAAAATGCGCACCGGCGCCAGCAGCAGCGCCTTGATCCCTTTGCCACGAAGGCCAGAAATACGAATAAAGTCGATCTCGATACCGTGCTTAGGTACCAGGTCGGCTTCCATGCGGTCTGCGGTTCCCAGCCAGCGTACCTGCCAGCCCTGTTCCATTAAATGGTGCGCAACCGCCAGCCCCGGGAACACGTGTCCACCGGTACCGCCTGCCATCACCATTAACCGCTTCGGTTGATTCATCGTGAACCTCGTGTAAACGCCTGAGCTTTCTCCAGACGCGTTTCATAATCTATGCGTAACAAAAACATGATGGCCGTCGACATGATCAACAGACTCGAACCACCATAACTGATCAACGGTAACGTCAGACCTTTAGTCGGCAACATACCCGCTGCCGCCCCAACGTTTACCAGTGCCTGGAAGCTAAACCAGATACCAATAGAGCAGGCCAGGAAACCGGAGAAGCGGTGATCGATCTCCAGCGCTTTCCGGCCAATCGACATGGCGCGGAAAGCGACGAAGAATACCATTAATAGCGCCAATACCACACCGATATAACCCAGTTCTTCCCCAATAATGGAGAAGATGAAGTCGGTGTGCGCCTCCGGTAAATACTCCAGTTTTTGCACCGAGTTGCCCAGGCCTTGGCCCCAGACTTCGCCGCGGCCAAACGCCATCAGCGACTGCGTCAGCTGGTAACCGCTGCCGAACGGATCTTCCCATGGGTTCCAGAACGAGGTCACACGGCGGATACGGTAGGGTTCGGCGAGGATCAGCAGCACCACCGCCGAAATCCCCATCCCGATGATGGCAATGAACTGCCACAGTTTTGCGCCCGCCAGGAACAGCATCGCCAGCGTAGTGACAAACAGTACGACTACCGTACCGAGGTCGGGCTGCGCCAGCAGCAGGATCGCGAGGACCAGAATCACGCCCATCGGTTTTAAGAAGCCGCGAAGGTTGTTACGGACTTCGTCAACTTTACGCACCAGGTAGTTAGCCAGGTAGCAGAACAACGACAGTTTGGTGAACTCCGCCGGCTGAATACGCAGTGGGCCAAAGGCAATCCAGCGTGATGCCCCGTTAACGGAGCTCCCGACAACCAGCACGATCAACAGCATGATGATTGAGGCGATGAGCATGGCCGTACTGTGCCGCTGCCAGAACGACATTGGCAGGCGTAAGGTGATCAGCGCCAGGCAGAACGCGAGAATGATGTAAAGCCCGTCACGCTTGGCAAACAGGAACGGGTCGTTTGCCAGACGCTGTCCGACAGGCATTGACGCCGAGGTGACCATAATAAAGCCGATCGCTGCCAGCCCCAGCGTGAGCCAGAACAGCGTGCGGTCGTACATGATCAGGCTGTCGGAATCTTTATCCCGTGAAGCCATCACCCAGCCTTTCAGCGCCGTAAACAGCCATACCAGGATACCAAATCCTGGCAGGCGCGGCATTTTCAGGCGAGGGAGAGATAAACGCATCAGCCTAACTCCTTCGCCAGGCGGGTAAAGACATCACCCCGCTGTTCGAAATTCTTGAATTGATCGAGGCTGGCACAGGCTGGTGAGAGCAGCACCATATCGCCGGGCTTCACGCGTGGGGCGATAAGACGCATCGCCTGCTCCATGGTCTCGGTTTGCTCGGCGACCTCAGGACGCAACGCCGCCAGCTCGCTACCATCGCGGCCAAAGCAATACAGGCGCACGTTATCACCGTTGAGGTACTGCTTCAGCGAGGAGAAGTCAGCCGATTTACCGTCGCCGCCCAGCAGCAGGTGCAGCGTGCCATCAACGTGCAGACCGTTCAATGCCGCCTCGGTGCTACCCACGTTGGTCGCTTTGGAATCGTTAATCCAGCGTACGCCGTTGTGCTCCAGCGCAAGCTGGAACCGGTGCGCCAGGCCGGTAAAGGTGGTCAGCGCCTTCAGGCTTGAAGATCGCGGCAGGCCAACGGCATCCGCCAGCGCCAGCGCCGCCAGGGCATTGGTGTAGTTATGCTGGCCGGAGAGCATCATCTCTTTCACGTTCAGCACCTTCTCACCTTTCACCCGCAGCCAGGTTTCGCCCTGCTGACGGTTAAGGTGATAGTCACCCATATTAATACCAAAGCTAATGCAGCGATCGTCTGCGCCGCGCACCGGCATGGTGAGTGCATCATCGGCATTCACCACGCAAACTTTGGCATTTTCATAAACGCGCAGTTTGGCCGCACGGTATTGCTGCAAGCCGAACGGGTATCTGTCCATATGATCTTCGGTGACGTTTAGGATCGTCGCCGCCGCCGCATGCAGGCTTGAAGTGGTTTCCAGCTGGAAGCTGGAAAGCTCAAGGACGAACAGCTCGCACCCTTTATCAAGCAGCATCAGAGCGGGCAGACCAATGTTACCGCCCACGCCGACATTTTTGCCCGCCGCCTTCGCCATTTCCCCCACCAGCGTGGTGACGGTGCTTTTACCGTTTGAACCGGTAATGGCGACGATCGGCGCCTGCGCCTCCCGGCAGAACAGTTCGATATCGCCGACAATCTCAACGCCTGCATCCGCGGCGGCGCTCAGGGAAGGATGCGCCAGCGCCATACCGGGGCTGGCAACAATCAGATCGGCGGCCAGCAGCCACTCATCATTCAGACCACCCAGGTGGCGTTCAACCTGCTCCGGCAGCTTGTCCAGACCCGGCGGAGAGACGCGCGTATCCATCACGCGCGGCGTCACGCCACGCGCAAGGAAAAAGTCCACGCAGGAGAGGCCGGTGAGGCCCAACCCGATGATAACGACTTTTTTGCCCTGGTAATCTGCCATGATTAACGTACCTTCAGCGTTGCCAGGCCAATCAGCACCAGCATCAGCGAAATAATCCAGAAGCGCACAATGACGCGCGGCTCCGGCCAGCCTTTCAGTTCATAGTGGTGGTGAATCGGTGCCATACGGAAGATGCGCTGACCGCGCAGCTTGAAGGAACCGACCTGCAAAATCACCGACAGCGTCTCAACCACAAACACACCGCCCATGATTACCAGCAGGAACTCCTGACGCAGCAGCACGGCGATAATACCCAGTGCGCCGCCCAGCGCCAGTGAACCGACGTCGCCCATAAAGACCTGCGCCGGATAGGTGTTGAACCAGAGGAAGCCCAGCCCCGCCCCGACAATCGCCGTACAGACGATAACCAGTTCCCCCGCGTGTCGCAGGTACGGAATGTGCAGGTAATTTGCAAAGTTCATGTTACCGGTCGCCCAGGCTACCAGCGCGAAACCGCCCGCGACAAACACGGTTGGCATGATGGCCAGGCCATCCAGACCATCGGTCAGGTTGACGGCGTTGCCGGTACCGACGATCACAAAGTAAGCCAGCAAAATGTAGAACAGCCCCAGCTGCGGCATCACGTCTTTGAAGAACGGCACCACCAGCTCGGTAGCCGGGGTGTCTTTTCCTGCCAGGTAAAGGGCAAAGGCCACGCCCAGCGCAATCACCGACATCCAGAAATACTTCCAGCGGGCGATCAAACCTTTGGTGTCTTTGCGTACGACTTTGCGGTAGTCATCAACAAAACCGATGATCCCGTAGCCAACCAGAACGGTCAGCACGCACCAGACGTAGGGGTTAGACGGATACGCCCACAGCAGCACGGACACCACAATCGCGGTCAGGATCATGATCCCGCCCATGGTCGGCGTACCCCGCTTGCTGAAGTGCGATTCCGGACCGTCGTTGCGCACAACCTGGCCGAAAGAGAGTTTTTGCAGACGGGCAATCATGCGCGGGCCCATCCACAGCGAGATGAACAGCGCAGTCAGCAGGCTGACGATGGCACGAAACGTCAGATAGGAAAAGACGTTAAAGCCTGAGTAATATTTGACCAAATGTTCGGCCAGCCAAACTAACATGTCCCGTTCTCCTGTAATGCGTGCACAACCTCTTCCATGGCGGCACTACGTGAACCTTTAACTAAAACAGTCACAATCTGTTTTTCTGTAATCAATGCCTTCAGGCGTTCGATCAGTGCAGATTTATCGGCAAAATGTTCGCCAACTTCACTGGCATCGGAAATGGCCTTGCTCAGCGGGCCTGCGCTCAATACGCGGTCAAGCCCGGCGGCTTTCGCCGCTTCACCCACCTGAACATGGCAGGCTTCGCTTTCATCACCCAGCTCGGCCATATCGCCCACAACCATCACGCGATAGCCCGGCATTTCAGACAAGACCTGCACGGCCGCCGTCATTGAGCCAACGTTAGCGTTGTAGGAGTCATCCAGCAGGAGTTTGTTTTCAGCCAGCTGGATCGGGAACAGACGCCCCGGCACGGCTTTTAAATTTGCCAGACCTGCTTTAATCGCCGCGTGTGAGGCACCTACCGCCATTGAGAGCGCTGCCGCAGCAAGCGCATTGGCGATGTTATGACGACCCGGCAGGGGCAGCAGCACGTCGATGTCGCCCGTTGGGGTTGTGAGGGTGAACTCGGTACCGTGTGACGTCACATGAATGTTGGTCGCCGAAAAATCACTGTTTGCCGCATTCGGTGAGAAGCGCCAGGTTTTACGTGAACCAATGATGCTCTGCCAGTTCAGCCAGTCGTTGTTATCGGCGTTCATAATGGCGATGCCGTCATCCGGCAGTCCGGTATAAATTTCACCTTTCGCTTTCGCCACACCGGCCAGCGAACCAAAACCTTCAAGATGTGCCGCCGCCAGGTTATTCACCAGCGCCGCTTCCGGACGGGTCAGGCTCACGGTCCAGGCGATTTCGCCCTGATGGTTAGCCCCTAACTCAATCACCGCATATTCATGCTCGTGGGTCAGGCGCAGCAGCGTCATCGGCACACCGATGTCATTATTAAGGTTGCCCGCCGTATAAAGCGTGTTACCGCACTGGCTAAGGATCGCCGCCGTCATCTCTTTAACGGAGGTTTTGCCCGACGAGCCCGTCAGTGCCACGACGCGTGTTGGCACCTGCTGGCGAACCCATGCCGCCAGCTCGCCAAACGCCAGGCGCGTATCTTTCACCACAATCTGCGGCAAATCGATATCGAGCTTACGACTGACCAGCAGCGCGCCCGCGCCGTTATCTTTAGCCTGTTGCGCAAAATCGTGGGCGTCAAAACGTTCACCCTTCAGCGCCACAAACAGGCAGCCCGCCGTCACCTTACGGGTGTCGGTGGTTACAGCCTCGATGGTCAGATCCTGACCATGCAGCATCCCCTGCAATACCGCAGCGGCCTGGCTTAACGTAATGCTTATCATGCCACCACTCCCAGCAGACGCGCTGCCGTCACGCGGTCGGAGTAATCCAGACGACGATTGCCGACAATCTGATAATCTTCATGACCTTTACCGGCCAGCAGAACCACATCGTTCTCCTGCGCCTGCATAATGGCGTTAGTCACGGCCTCCGCACGGCCTTCGACCACGCGCGCACGTCCCGCATCCAGCATGCCCGCCAGAATGTCGTTGATAATGGCCCGCGGCTCTTCGGTACGCGGGTTGTCATCGGTTACCACGGGAATATCCGCGAACTGCTCAGCGATGGCGCCCATCAGCGGACGTTTGCCCTTGTCGCGATCGCCACCGCAGCCAAACACGCACCAGAGCTTGCCAGCGCAGTGCAGACGCGCCGCTTCCAGCGCTTTTTCCAGCGCATCCGGCGTGTGGGCGTAATCCACAACCACCGTCGGCTTGCCCGGCGCGCTAAACACTTCCATGCGGCCACAGACCGGTTGCAAACGCTCAGCCGTTTTCAGCAGATCCGCCATCGGGTAACCCAGCGCCAGCAGCGTCGCCAGCGCCAGCAGCAGGTTACTGACGTTAAAGGCCCCCATCAGGCGGCTTTCAATTTCACCTTCGCCCCAGGTGGAAGCGAAGCGGATCGTCGCCCCACTATCGTGGTAGTTCACCTCGACCGCCTTCAGCCAGCGGCCGCGGCAGTTCGGATTAATGCGATCTTCCATCGACACCGCCACCGCATCTGGCAGTTTTTCCAGCCAGCGGCGACCGACTTCGTCGTCGGCGTTAATGATCGCCTGCCCGTGGTGGTGAGTGGAATAAAGCAGCCATTTCGCCGCTTCGTAGTGCTCCATATCACCATGATAATCAAGGTGATCGCGGCTCAGGTTAGTAAAGACAGAGGCAGCAAATTTCAGGGCCGCCACGCGATGTTGTACCAGACCATGGGAAGAGACTTCCATCGCAGCGAAGGTCGCCCCCTGCTCAGCGAGGCCCGCCAGCACACGCTGCACGTCAACCGCCGAGCCTGTAGTGTTTTCCGTCGGGCTTACTTTGCCCAGAAGACCGTTCCCCACCGTGCCCATGACGGCACCGGTTTCGCCCAGCAGCTGCGCCCACTGCGCCATCAGCTGAGTGGTGGTGGTTTTTCCGTTGGTTCCTGTCACGCCAACCAGCTGTAACTGGTCGGAAGGTTCGTTGTAAAAACGTCCTGCCAGCGCGGAGAGACGCTCATTCAGCTGGCTGAGATAGATGACCGGCACGCCGTGCATTTCACGGATCTCACCGTCTGTTGCCTCATCTTTGGCCTCAGCAATAATGGCAGCAACACCTTGCGCAATCGCCTGCGGGATATAACGACGCCCGTCCGCCTGATGACCCACCACTGCCACAAAAAGATCGCCAGAAGCCGCTACGCGGCTGTCCAGTACCATCTCTCGCAGTGCTCGCGCAGGTAGCATAGGCACCCACGGAGCAAGAAGGTCGCGCAAATTACGATCTGCCACCTGTTCCCTCGCCTTGATTAATTACAAATTCACTTTTTTCGCCCGTCGCCAGCGCATCCGGTTCAATGTTCATGGTGCGCAACACGCCGCCCATAATAGCCCCGAACACAGGCGCGGAGACGGCGCCGCCGTAGTATTTACCCGCCTGCGGATCGTTGATGACGACCACCAGTGCAAAACGCGGATTGCTTGCAGGCGCTACGCCTGCGGTATAGGCAATGTATTTGTTGATATAGCGGCCGTCCGGCCCCACTTTTTTCGCTGTACCAGTTTTAATGGCGATACGATAGCCCTTAATTGCGGCCTTCACGCCGCCACCGCCAGGTAACGCGACGCTTTCCATCATATGCACGACGGTACGAACGATAGATTCCGGGAAAACACGTTCCCCCGGAACCGGTGGATCAACTTTGGTGATCGACAGCGGACGATAAATGCCATAGCTGCCAATCGTTGCGTAGACTCGCGCTAACTGTAAGGGAGTTACCATTAGCCCGTAGCCGAAAGAGAAGGTGGCCCTCTCTATGTCAGACCACCGTTGTTTTTGAGGATATAAGCCACTGCGTTCTCCGACCAACCCCAAATTGGTCGCCTTTCCCAGCCCAAAACGTGAGTAAGTATCTACTAACGCTGAGGACGGCATCGCTAACGCCAGTTTTGACACACCGACGTTACTCGACTTCTGCAAGACCCCGGTCAGGGTCAGTTCGCTGTAACGTGCCACGTCTTTGATTTCGTGACCGTTAATTCGATAAGGGATCGTATTCAGAACGGTATTTTCGTTGACGATGCCTCGCTGTAGAGCCGTCATCACCACCATGGGTTTTACGGTCGAACCGGGTTCAAACACATCGGTGATGGAGCGGTTACGCATTGCATCTTTTGCTGTACCGGCAAAATTATTCGGGTTGTATGAGGGGCTACTGGCCATCGCCAGCACTTCACCTGTCGCCACATCCACCAGCACGGCGCTGCCCGATTCCGCCTTGTTAAACGCGACGGCGTTGTTCAGTTCACGATAGACCAGCGCCTGCAAGCGTTCATCAATACTCAGGGCCAGGTTGTGCGCGGCCTGGCTGTCTGTCGAGGAAATGTCTTCAATGACGCGACCATAGCGGTCTTTACGCACGATTCGCTCGCCAGGCTGGCCGGTAAGCCACTTGTCGAAGCTTTTTTCAACGCCCTCAATCCCCTGACTATCCACGTTGGTAAAGCCAATCAGGTGCGCGGTGACTTCGCCGGAAGGATAGTAACGGCGGGATTCTTCCCGCAGATGAATGCCCGGCAGCTTCAGTTTCTTAATGTAGTCAGCCATGTCAGGGTTCACCTGACGAGCAAGATAGATGAAGCGCCCTTTCGGGTTGGCGTTAACGCGCGACGCCAGCTGATCCAGCGGCATTTTCAACGCGTCTGAGAGCGCCTTCCAGCGGTTATCAAGGGTGATCCCGCCTGCGTCGTGCAGCTCTTTCGGATCGGCCCAGATCGCCTTCACCGGCACGCTCACCGCCAGCGGGCGGCCGGAGCGGTCGGTGATCATCCCACGAGAGGTAGAAACTTCCTGCACGCGCAGAGAACGCATATCCCCCTGACGCACCAGCATGTCAGGCGCGATGATTTGTAGCCACGCCACGCGTCCCAGCAGGAAACCCAGCGCCAGTAAAATGCAGCCGCAAAGCAACGCAAAACGCCAACTGACAAAGTTGGCCTGTTCTTCCTGGCGTTTTGGTTTTAGCGTTTTTGCCGCTGCTTTCATGCGTCGCGTTTTCCCTTATTTTTGTACTACGATATTTTCCTGCGAAGGATCAACATGCTGTAATTGCAGTTTTTCCGTTGCGATCCGTTCAACCCGGCTGTGATCGCCGAGCGCGTTTTCTTCAAGGATCAGATTTCGCCATTCAATATCCAGCGCATCGCGTTCCAGTACCATCTGTTCGCGCTGCGCAGTTAATAAACGGGTATGGTGAGCGGTGGTGACCACCATGACTGCCGTCACAATGATGCAAATGAACAAGCAGAGTGGCAGCTTCCCAAACCGCAAAAGATCGTCGCCGATCACGCCAGGCAAGGCATGGCGCTCGTTGCTTCCTAACGATCCCTTAACTTTGCTTAGGGTCTCTGTCACTCTGCTGATCATGCGTTCGTCCTCTCTGCAATACGCAGCACTGAACTACGGGCACGTGGATTCTCTGCCACCTCTTCTTCGCCCGGCATCAACTTGCCTAATGCTCGCAACTGACGGCCGCCCAGCTTTCTGAGTTGTTCTTCCGTCATCGGCAGCCCCGCCGGAACCTGAGGACCGCGGCTCTGTTCACGCATGAAGCGTTTTACGATGCGATCTTCCAGCGAATGGAAACTGATGATGGATAACCGCCCACACGGGGCCAGCACGTCGAGCGAGCTTTTTAGCGCCAGCTCTATTTCCTCCAGTTCACTGTTTACCCAGATACGAACCGCCTGGAAGGTACGGGTCGCAGGATGTTTGTGCTTGTCCTTCACCGGCGTTGCCGCCGCGATGACTTCTGCCAGTTCTTTGGTACGGGTCATTGGCTCAACGCGGTTGCGCTCCACGATGGCGCGGGCAATACGTTTGCCAAAGCGTTCTTCGCCGAAGGTTTTGATTACCCAGGCAATATCCGCTTCGTCAGCAGTTTGTAACCATTCAGCGGCAGATTGGCCGCGAGTAGGGTCCATACGCATATCCAGCGGTCCATCACGCATAAAGGAAAAACCGCGTTCTGCATCATCAAGCTGTGGTGAAGAGACGCCAAGATCGAGGAGAATCCCGTCGATCTTGCCGGTCAGGCCGCGCTCAGCGACATAATCCGCAAGCGCAGAGAAAGGTCCATGCACGATGGAAAAGCGAGGATCATCGATGGTTTGCGCAACGGCAATCGCCTGCGGATCGCGGTCAATTGCCAGCAGGCGTCCTTCCGCTCCAAGCTGAGAGAGGATCAAACGCGAGTGACCACCGCGACCAAAAGTGCCATCAATATAGATGCCGTCTGGACGAATATTCAGGCCGTTAACGGCTTCATCCAGCAGCACCGTTGTATGTTTATAATTTTCCATCATATTTATAGAGACAAGTCCCGCAGCCGTTCCGATAATGTTTCGGAATCAGACTGCTCAGCGTCGATATCTTCCTTGACCTGTTGATACCAGGTCGTTTCGTCCCACAGTTCAAACTTGTTGAACTGTCCGACCAGCATCACTTCTTTAGTCAGACCGGCATGTTGCCGCAACACAGGCGCAATCAATAATCGCCCGGCGCTATCCATCTGACATTCACTGGCATGTCCCAATAACAGCCGCTGTACGCGGCGTTCCTGCGGGTTCATGCTCGACAGTCGCGACAGCTTTTGCTCAATGATTTCCCATTCAGGCAAAGGGTAAAGCAGCAGGCAGGGGGAGTTGATGTCAATGGTGCAAACCAGTTGACCCGAAGCGTTCTCAATCAGCTGGTCGCGATATCGGGTTGGTACCGATAAACGCCCTTTGCTGTCGAGATTGACTAACGTTGCTCCACGGAACATGCCAGTCTCACCCCTCCTCACCACTTTAACCCACAAATTCCCACCTGAAGGAGTTTACGGAGCGAGGGAAAAGCTTGTCAAGCCAGGACTCTCTCTATACCGGCGCGAAAGCACCGTATTTACAGAGCAAGCGTGACCTGACTAATAACTACACAACTGGCGAGGCAAAATTAACGTTATGAATATTTGTAAGAAAAAAACAGAATATGCACACGAGCGTTAAGACTCACTCAATATCATCGCAGGGAAATATAAAGTGTCAGTTTGCGACGCGGGCAGCATTTTAAGGCATATCGCCGGGGGATAACAGCGCCAGATTAACCTCAAAGCCAGATGGATTCGTTCGTGTGCGTTGAGGTCTTAAGGGGGGAGTAAAAAATGGCTGAATATTCATCGGCTGGCACCTGTTTGTAACAAAACAATACAAAGCAATGCCCGTTAAAAATTATAATTGCGCTTTTTAACGTCAAAATGGATTCAGAATAATAGCAGGCTATGAATCTTAGAGATAAATCCTAATTTTTATCCGGGAATTATTTCCCGCAATAAATGCGCTTCAAAAGGGGCAGTTTTACCGCCCCTGTGGAAATATTAATGGCGGCTCAAAATTCCGCGCCGATAGAGATTACGTTTGATACGCGTAAGCCCGGGTTTCGGTTTGCGGGGTTCATCCAGGCTTGCCAGAACAATCTCAAGCACGCGCTCGGCGACGTCGCGGTGACGCTGGGCCACGGCCAGCACCGGACATTGCAGGAAGTCGAGCAGTTCGTTATCGCCGAAGGTCGCAATCGCCAGATCGGATGGCAGTTTGCCATCGCGACGTAACGTCACATCCATCACCCCCTGCAACAGGGCAAACGAGGTGGTAAACAACGCCTGCGGCATCGGGTGCGTTTCCAGCCATTTCTCGAACAGCTGGGCAGCCGCTTCACGCTCATAGCTGTTGGCATACAGATAATGAACGTCACGCGGATCGTCTTTCCATGCCGTACGGAACCCTTGTTCACGCAGGAAGCTTACGGAAAGTTCAGGCAAAGCGCCAAGATACAGCACCGTTTCAGCCGGGAAGGTACGCAGCTCGGCAGCCAGCATTTCTGCATCGTCCTGATCGGCACCTACGACACTGGTGAAATGTTCACGATCCAGCGCACGATCCAGCGCCACAATCGGGAACGGATCGTTTGCCCAGCGCTGATAGAAAGGATGCTCTGGTGGTAAAGAGGTCGACACGATGATGGCGTCAACCTGACGTTGCAGCAGATGCTCAATGCAGCGCATCTCGTTGTCAGGCTGATCCTCGGAGCAGGCAATCAACAGCTGATAGCCCCGCTGACGAGCCTGACGTTCCAGATAGTTGGCGATGCGGGTATAGCTGGTATTTTCCAGGTCCGGGATCACCAGGCCAATCGAGCGGGTGCGCCCGGCACGTAAACCTGCGGCGACAGCATTCGGATGGTAATTATGCTCACGAACGACTGCCATCACTTTCTCAACGGTCTTATCGCTGACACGATACTGCTTTGCTTTACCGTTAATCACATAGCTGGCCGTGGTTCTCGACACGCCGGCGAGCCGGGCGATTTCATCCAGTTTCACAATTGCCCCTCAAAAAAAGAAAAAAGTCCATGGCCCTGTCAAGGTTATGGTTAAATATTTTAACATCTAAACGCAGAATAGCTTTCACGGCAACCGCTTTTGTCCGCGTTGTCGGTGGATTACGCAAAAAAAAGCCCGGCTTTGGCTACCGGGCTGAAAGAGGCGAACCTTTTGCGCAACTAACGCATGATTTTATCGCCGCGCGAGAGGCCAACAACGCCAGAGCGCGCAACTTCAACAATTTTTGCTACATCCCTGACGGAGGCCAGGAACGCATCCAGCTTATCGCTCGTTCCGGCAAGCTGCACAGTATATATAGAAGGCGTGACGTCGATGATCTGCCCACGGAAGATATCCGTGTTGCGCTTGACCTCTTCACGACCGTAACCGCTGGCCTGAATTTTCACCAGCATCACTTCACGTTCGACGTAAGCCCCCTGCCCCAGCTCGCTGACGCGCAACACGTCCACCAGTTTGTGCAACTGTTTTTCGATCTGCTCAAGCACTTTCGCATCGCCGACAGTCTGGATCGTCATGCGGGAGAGCGTCGGGTCATCGGTCGGCGCAACGGTCAGGCTTTCAATGTTATAGCCGCGCTGCGCAAAAAGCCCAATGACGCGTGACAGTGCGCCCGACTCATTTTCCAGTAATACAGATAATATCCGGCGCATATCAGGTTCTCTCCGTTTTGCTTAACCACATTTCATCCATACCGCCGCCACGGATATGCATCGGATAAACATGCTCTGTGCCGTCGACGATGACGTCCATGAAGACGAGGCGATTGTTTTTAACGTGCTCAAGCGCTTCGCCGAGCTTCGCTTCCAGCTCTGACGGATCGGTTACCCGCATGCCAATATGACCATAGGCTTCAGCCAGGCGGACAAAGTCCGGAAGTGACTTCATATAAGACTGAGAGTGACGGCCAGAATAAATCATATCCTGCCACTGCTTTACCATACCGAGGTAACCGTTATTCAGGTTCAGCACCAGCACTGGCAACTCATATTGCAGCGCAGTAGAAAGCTCCTGAATATTCATCTGTATGCTGCCATCACCCGTCACGCAGATCACCGTTTCGTTTGGCAACGCCAGCTTCACCCCCAGCGCGGCGGGCAGACCAAAGCCCATCGTGCCGAGCCCGCCAGAGTTGATCCAGCGACGCGGTTTATCAAACGGGTAATACAGCGCAGCGAACATCTGATGTTGGCCCACGTCAGATGTGACATACGCATCGCCATTGGTCAGACGCCAGATCGTCTCGATCACCGCCTGCGGCTTGATGTTCTCACTTTGTGTGTCGTACTTAAGGCACTGACGGCCACGCCACTGTTCGATTTGCTGCCACCAGTCGCGGATCTCGTCCAGCGGTTGAGACGCGGTCTCCTGCGCCAGCAGATCCAACATTTGATCCAGCACCTGTCGTGCGTCCCCCACGATCGGCACATCCGCCGGCACCGTTTTAGAGATTGAAGTCGGATCGATATCAATGTGCAGCACCGTCGCATGCGGACAGTATTTCGCCAGATTATTGGTGGTGCGATCGTCAAAACGCACGCCGACGGCAAAAATCACATCAGAATGGTGCATCGTCATATTGGCTTCATAGGTGCCGTGCATACCCAGCATGCCCAGCGCCTGACGGTGGGTAGCCGGGAATGCCCCCAGCCCCATCAGCGATGACGCGACAGGAAGATTCAGCTTCTCAATCAGTTCGCGAAGTTGCGTTTCACAGGCTGCATTGACGGCGCCGCCCCCCACATAGACTACGGGCTTTTTCGCAGCCAGCAGCGTTTGCAGCGCACGCTTAATCTGGCCTTTGTGCCCCTGCGTCGTCGGATTATATGAACGCATGCTCACCGACTCAGGCCACAGGTAAGGCAGTTTATTCGCGGGATTGAGAATATCTTTTGGCAGATCGACAACCACTGGCCCAGGACGACCGCTGGCGGCCAGCCAGAAGGCTTTTTTCAGTACGCCCGGGATGTCTTCCGTTTGTTTAACCAGAAAGCTGTGCTTCACCACGGGGCGTGAGATCCCCACCATGTCGCATTCCTGAAACGCATCATAGCCAATCAGTGACGTCGCCACCTGTCCGGAGAGAATGACCAGGGGAATGGAGTCCATATACGCAGTCGCAATGCCGGTAATGGCATTGGTCGCCCCCGGTCCGGAAGTGACGAGCACAACACCCACCTCGCCCGTGGCGCGGGCCAGGCCGTCTGCCATATGCACAGCAGCCTGTTCATGACGAACCAGAACATGATCAATACCGCCTACCGTGTGCAGCGCGTCATAAATATCAAGAACCGCACCTCCAGGATAGCCGAACACTTGCTTCACGCCCTGATCGATAAGCGATCGGACGACCATTTCCGCGCCAGACAACATCTCCATGCTTTGCCTCCAGGCTTTTGTTATAGACGGTCAACAGAATTCATTTCCGCGCCGTCTTCTGACAGGGTAAACCCATCTTATAAAGTGCAGAGTGATGGATACCTTAACCGCTCGTTATGAGCCAGGCAATTAGCAAACGGAATGCGGGAATGGGCAATAAAAGCAGAAAAAACAGCTGTCAGACACGAATATGGTGAATTCATCTGCTATGAGGGGAGACGCTAATAATTCATCTCTTAAAAAGAGGATGGATCAGGAAATCATCTATTTTTAAGCCTCCCTGAGTGTCTGAAAAAATGCGCACAGAACAAAATATTGCTTGCATAAAAAAACACAGAATAAACCGCATGGCACCATGCGGTTTATTCACCCTGTCTTATCGACGACAAATATTGATCAGCAGCTCTTCCATCCATTGATGCCCTTTATCCCGCCCCGCCGCTTCATGCCAGGAAAGATAACAGGTACGGCTATTCAGCTTGAGCGGCAGAGGTAAAATTTGCAGGCTCAGCGAATCGGAGAACTCTTCAGCAAGCCAGCGCGGTGCAATAGCGACTAGCTGCGTCTGAGAAACGACATTCAATACGCTGACCATCGCCATTCCCTGATAGGCCACGCTGGCTTGTTTATCGGCAGTGTCATACCACGGCAGACTAAATGAGGCATATCTGTCCAGAGCAACCACGGCATGCTGCTCGCTGTAAACATCGCTTTCACGCAGCGGAGAATTCATACGGGGATGTTTTTTGCTGGCGACTAACACCATTTCATCTTTAAACAACGGAACACAGGCAAACTCTGGACGGCGAAACTCTTCATAGCCCAGAACGAACTCCGTTTCCTGATAACGAAGCTGGTGCTCAGTATTTTGATTTAATGATGATTTAAAAACGAGATGAATATTAGGAGCAATCTGTTCAACTTTATTATATATAACAGACGTCAAATAATTGTCTAACGGACTGCAAACACAGAGATGGAAAACCCGTTCACTGCTTAAGGGTTCAAAACCCGAGCCGGGAAGCTCATTTTGTACCAGCTGTAGCGCCTGACGAATCGAACCGAATAGCTGGAATGCACGCGCCGTGGGCTGGATACCTCTTCCATAGCGGACGAATAACTCGTCGTTAAACATCACCTTAAGTCTGGCTACGGCATTACTCACGGCAGGTTGAGACATTCCCAGAGATTGCGCTGCTCGCGTAATATTCTGCTCCTGCATAACTGCATCAAATACAGTTAACAGATTGAGATCCACTGTGCGCAACTGAGGCTTAACCCCATCATAAGTCTGTGGTTGGTTAATATTATTTTCTGGCATTTCTGACTCCACCGTCACGCTAAATTCCCTTTGCCAAGGTACAGTAATAACTTCGAAAAATATGATTTACCATGCATATACAACAAGCGAAAGGAAATTATTTAAAATTCGGAATATATAAAGAGACCCCATTCCACGAGCGACTTTACGCATCCCATAAATGAAGAGCTAAAAATCGTTCAAAAGATATCTCAAACTTTAATGTGGGCATGAAACCATAAATCAGACAAATGCACAATCAACGCACTCATTAATAATGACTTAAGTGTTATTAAACTATTAATGGCATACATCGCATTTTCATTAACAAAATGATATCAATTTTGATAACTTACTCACCCGCAAATCATTCATGTAATTTATAAATCAATGATATGAAACAGATTCCATTTCACAGCACATTGGTAAAAATAGTATGTTCAATTGCTACCAATTATATTCAAATTATTCCAGAGATGAATCGCCAGTCCAATAATAGACAATAAAATCGGTTAGACATGCAAAAACCAGCACAATTAGCTAATGTGTTTATCCTGTACTGAGTGGCCGTTTTGCCTGAGAGGGGTTGACATGAGTTGGCGTATCCAGTACCACTAAAAGCATATCGCATTCACCTGGAGCACGATTCATGATTCGCACCCTTCGTTTCACCGGTCTACTACTACTAAACGCATCCACTGTGCGCGGTAGACTGGCGGGCGAAATTCAGCGTTGAATCGTCTTCAGTAAAACTAAAAACCCGCGCCACTGCGCGGGTTTTTTTATGCTCGTAGCAAGGCGCCCTAAGACTGACAAGGACCTAACCCATGAGCCAGCAAGTCGTTATTTTCGATACTACTTTACGTGACGGTGAACAGGCATTACAGGCGAGCCTGAGTGTTAAAGAAAAACTGCAAATTGCTCTGGCCCTCGAACGCATGGGTGTAGACGTAATGGAAGTCGGCTTTCCCGTCTCCTCGCCAGGTGATTTCGAGTCAGTGCAGACCATCGCCCGCACCATCAAAAACAGCCGCGTGTGCGGTCTGGCTCGCTGCGTAGAGAAAGATATTGATGTGGCCGCGGAATCCCTGAAAGTTGCAGAAGCCTTCCGTATCCATACATTCATTGCCACCTCCCCCATGCACATTGCGACCAAGCTGCGCAGTACGCTGGATGAAGTGATTGAACGTGCGGTGTATATGGTCAAACGCGCGCGTAACTACACTGATGACGTCGAATTCTCCTGTGAAGATGCAGGCCGCACGCCGATTGACGATTTGGCCCGGGTAGTGGAAGCCGCGATTAATGCCGGAGCCAGAACTATCAACATCCCGGATACCGTCGGCTACACCATGCCGTTTGAGTTCGCCAATATCATCACCGGCCTGTATGACCGCGTACCGAATATTGATAAAGCGATTATCTCCGTCCACACCCACGATGATTTGGGTCTGGCCGTGGGCAATGCCATCGCAGCCGTCCACGCCGGCGCGCGTCAGGTAGAAGGCGCGATGAACGGTATCGGTGAACGCGCGGGCAACTGCTCGCTGGAAGAAGTGATCATGGCGATCAAAGTGCGCAAAGACATCATGGATGTGCACACCCGCATCAATCACAACGAGATCTGGCGCACCAGCCAGACCGTGAGCCAGATTTGCAACATGCCGATCCCGGCGAACAAGGCGATTGTTGGGGCTGGCGCGTTCGCCCACTCCTCCGGTATTCACCAGGATGGCGTGCTAAAGAACCGTGAAAACTACGAAATCATGACTCCGGAATCCATCGGTCTGAACCAGGTTCAGTTGAACCTGACCTCGCGCTCTGGCCGCGCGGCGGTAAAACACCGTATGGAAGAGATGGGTTATAAGGACAGCGATTACAACATGGATCAGCTGTACGACGCATTCCTGAAGCTGGCTGACAAGAAAGGCCAGGTCTTCGATTACGACCTGGAAGCACTGGCATTCATCAATAAACAGCAGGAAGAGCCAGAACACTTCCGTCTGGACTACTTCACCGTTCAGTCAGGCTCAAGCGATATCGCTACCGCCTCCGTCAAGCTGGCCTGCGGCGATGAAATTAAAGCGGAAGCCGCCAACGGTAACGGCCCTGTGGATGCCATTTACCAGGCGATTAACCGCGTCACTGAGTACGACGTAGAGCTGGTGAAATACGACCTGACGGCAAAAGGGCACGGTAAAGACGCCCTGGGCCAGGTTGATATCGTCGTCAACTACAACGGTCGCCGCTTCCACGGTGTGGGTCTGGCGACAGATATCGTCGAATCCTCCGCGAAAGCGATGGTGCATGTCCTGAACAACATCTGGCGCGCCGCCGAAGTCGAAAAAGAGTTGCAACGCAAAGCTCAGAATAAAGAGAACAACAAGGAAACCGTGTGATGTCGAAGAATTACCATATTGCTGTGTTGCCGGGTGACGGTATTGGCCCGGAAGTGATGGCACAGGCGCTGAAAGTACTGGAAGCTGTTCGTTCGCGTTTTGCGATGAAAATTACCACCAGCCACTACGACGTGGGCGGTATTGCGATTGATAATCACGGTACCCCCCTGCCGAAAGGGACTGTAGAAGGCTGCGAAAATGCCGATGCCGTTCTTTTTGGCTCCGTGGGCGGCCCAAAATGGGAACACCTGCCGCCAGCAGAGCAGCCAGAGCGCGGTGCGCTGCTGCCGTTGCGTAAGCACTTCAAACTGTTCAGCAACCTGCGTCCGGCGAAACTGTACCCGGGGCTGGAAGAGTTTTGCCCGCTGCGCGCGGATATCGCGGCCAACGGTTTCGACATCCTGTGCGTGCGTGAGTTGACCGGCGGCATCTACTTCGGTCAGCCAAAAGGTCGCGAAGGCAGCGGTCAGCATGAGAAAGCGTTTGATACCGAGGTCTATCACCGTTTTGAAATCGAACGTATCGCCCATATCGCGTTTGAGTCAGCGCGCAAACGCCGCCGTAAAGTGACCTCTATTGATAAAGCAAACGTGCTCCAGTCGTCTATTTTGTGGCGCGAAATCGTCAGTGAAGTCGCTAAGCAGTACCCGGACGTTGCGCTGTCGCATATGTATATCGACAACGCAACGATGCAGCTGATCAAAGATCCGTCTCAGTTTGACGTGCTGCTGTGCTCCAACCTGTTCGGCGATATTCTCTCGGATGAATGCGCCATGATCACCGGCTCCATGGGTATGCTGCCCTCGGCCAGCCTGAACGAAGAAGGCTTTGGCCTGTACGAACCGGCGGGCGGCTCCGCGCCGGATATCGCAGGCAAAAACATCGCCAACCCGATTGCGCAGATCCTCTCCCTGGCTCTGCTGCTGCGCTATAGCCTGGATGCAGGCGATGCAGCAACCGCAATTGAAAACGCCATTAACCGGGCGTTAGAAGAAGGCGTCCGTACCGGTGATTTAGCACGCGGCACGGCGGCAGTCAGTACCGATGAAATGGGCGACATCATTGCCCGCTATGTCGCTGAAGGGGTGTAATCATGGCTAAGACGTTATATGAGAAGTTGTTTGATGCGCACGTGGTCTACGAAGCACCAAACGAAACCCCACTGTTGTACATCGACCGTCATCTGGTACATGAAGTGACCTCTCCTCAGGCATTTGACGGCCTGCGCGCGCACAAGCGCCCGGTGCGTCAGCCGGGTAAAACCTTTGCCACGATGGATCACAACGTTTCCACCCAGACCAAAGACATCAATGCATCTGGCGAGATGGCGCGTATCCAGATGCAGGAGCTGATTAAGAACTGTAACGAGTTTGGCGTGGAGCTGTACGATCTGAACCACCCCTATCAGGGTATCGTCCACGTAATGGGGCCTGAGCAGGGGATTACCCTGCCGGGCATGACCATCGTCTGCGGCGACTCCCATACCGCAACCCACGGCGCATTTGGCGCGCTGGCGTTCGGGATTGGGACCTCTGAAGTTGAACACGTTCTGGCGACGCAGACCCTGAAGCAGGGCCGCGCCAAAACCATGAAGATTGAAGTGAAGGGGAAAGCCGCGCCGGGTATCACCGCGAAAGATATCGTGCTGGCGATTATCGGCAAAACCGGCAGTGCAGGCGGCACCGGTCACGTCGTTGAGTTCTGCGGAGATGCTATCCAGGCGCTGAGCATGGAAGGTCGTATGACCCTGTGCAACATGGCCATTGAGATGGGCGCCAAAGCAGGACTGGTGGCCCCAGACGAAACCACCTTCAACTATGTGAAGGGGCGTCTGCATGCGCCGAAAGGTCAGAATTTTGACGACGCGGTAGCGTACTGGAAAACCCTGAAAACGGACGAGGGGGCAATTTTTGATACCGTTGTGACGTTACAGGCGGAAGAGATCGCCCCGCAGGTCACCTGGGGCACCAACCCGGGCCAGGTGATTTCTGTCAACGACAGCATTCCTGACCCGGCTTCCTTCGCCGATCCGGTCGAGCGCGCCAGTGCGGAAAAGGCGCTGGCCTATATGGGGCTGAAACCCGGCGTACCGCTGACCGACGTGAGCATTGATAAAGTGTTCATCGGCTCCTGTACCAACTCCCGTATTGAAGATTTACGCGCTGCGGCAGAAATTGCTAAAGGCCGCAAAGTGGCGCCGGGCGTGCAGGCGCTGGTTGTGCCGGGCTCCGGTCCGGTGAAAGCCCAGGCGGAAGCGGAGGGTCTGGATAAGATCTTTATCGAAGCAGGCTTCGAATGGCGCCTGCCCGGCTGCTCCATGTGTCTGGCGATGAACAACGACCGCCTGAATCCGGGCGAGCGATGTGCCTCCACCAGCAACCGTAACTTTGAAGGCCGTCAGGGCCGCGGTGGGCGCACCCACCTGGTCAGCCCGGCAATGGCCGCCGCTGCGGCAGTCACTGGTCATTTCGCCGATATTCGCAGCCTGAAATAAGGAGACAATCATGGCAGAGAAATTTACCCAACATACGGGCCGTGTTGTCCCGCTGGATGCCGCTAACGTCGATACTGACGCTATCATTCCTAAGCAGTTTTTGCAGAAAGTGACGCGCACGGGTTTTGGTGCGCATCTGTTCAACGACTGGCGCTTCCTCGACGATAAAGGCGAAGTGCCAAACCCGGAATTCGTCCTGAACTTTCCGGAATACAAAGGCGCCTCCATTTTGCTGGCGCGGGAAAACTTTGGCTGTGGATCGTCGCGTGAACATGCGCCATGGGCATTGACCGACTACGGCTTTAAGGTGGTTATCGCCCCAAGCTTCGCGGATATCTTCTACGGCAACAGCTTTAACAACCAGCTGCTGCCGGTGACGCTGAGTGACGAACAGGTCGATGAACTGTTTGCGCTGGTGCAGGCAAATCCGGGGATTTCGTTTGAAGTGGATCTGGAAGCGGAAGTGGTGAAGGCCGGTGACAAGACCTACAGCTTCAGCATTGATGCGTTCCGTCGCCACTGCATGCTGAACGGTCTGGACAGCATTGGCCTGACGCTGCAACACGAAGAGGCTATAGCCGCCTACGAGAAAAAACAGCCTGCGTTTATGGGTTAAAGGCAATGGCCCGCAAAAAGCGGGCCATTGATTTGTTTCGTGAAGCCGCCTTCCAGAATCAGACATCCTTAACCCGGCAAGTCAGCCCAAGCGTAACCACCGAAATCGCGGCAATCATCCAGTAAACTGAGCCATGCCCGTAACTTTGCGCCAGCGCCCCCTGAATCACCCCCGCCAGGATCACTCCGGTCGAAATGCTGTTGGTAAACAGCGTGGTCGCAGAGCCTGCGCGTCCGGGCATAAGATCCTGGAACCAGAGCATGCCGATCCCGGCAACGATGCCGATAAATACCGCGTTAAACAGCTGTAACGTCAGCAAAGCTTCACGCGAATGGAACAGGATCAGCCCCGCGTAGAACACCACCCCAGCCGCCACGGCGACGACCATCATCCGACGCTTTCCGAAACGTTTGACGTAGTAACCCGCCAGAATCATCGCCGGGATCTCCAGCCCGGCAGCGGTGCCCATCAGGATCCCCGCGAGCTTGTCGGGCAGTCCCAGATCGCTGCTGATCCACAGCGGCATATCGATAATGTACATGGTGTTGCAGGTCCACATCAGCGTGGAGGCGATAAACAACATGCGGACGTTTTTATCCTGCCAGCCGCTCACCTGCGTGATGGGCTTGTCCGTCACCTGCTCTACGCGCGCCACCGATGGCAGCGCAAAGGCTATCAGCGCCAGGCTGATGACAAAAATCCCCGCCGCGATGGAAAACATGGTGGTGAAGCCGTAGTTCAGCGCCAGCATGAACGCCAGCGGGGGACCAATGACCCACGCGAGAGAGAGCTGCGCACGCATCACCGAGCTGAACATCACCACTTCCCTCGCCGAGTTGTCGGCGTACTCCCGTGCCAGGGCGAAGAGCTGCGGCATGGCGGTGTTCGCCAGAGAGGCCAGCAGCACGCCGCAGGTAATGAGCGTCAGGTAATGGCGGTTGAAGGCAAACAGCAGCGCGTTGCCCACGGCCATTGCGCAACAAAAGAGGATCAGCTTTCGGCGATCGCCCTGGCTGTCGGATCGTTTCGCCAGCCACAGGCTGACGAGGATCCCGGCAATGGCGTTGACGGTGTAGAACAGGCCCACCCAAAACGGCTGCGCCCCCACCTCGCGGCTGAGAAACAGGCTCAGCGTCGGCGCCTGTAGCGCGCCGGCTACGCCCATCATGAAGGCCACCAGCATAAAAGCGGCGTACACGCCATTCAGGCGTCGCCCCATCGTCATCAACCAGAGCATGCGCAAGTCCTTATGAAAGCGAATCGAAATTGGGTGAAATAGTAAACGAAAAAAGCCAGCAAAAAACATTTTGCTGGCGGGTGATTAGCACCAATACTCAGTCACACATGATCGAGGCGAGTTAGCGAGAAGAGGTCGGTTTCGTAACGTCCCACTGCATCAGATCTTCCAGTATTCTCAGCCGCTGCTCTGCGCACTGGCGGGCCAGCCAGGACACTCCCTTTGTCGCTGAAAAATAGTGCTGATAAAACTGACGTGCGGTAGACCTCTTCATAATTTACCTCCTCGCTTCATCGATAAGGATTATTGGCTTAATATAGGGATTAATAAATTGCTGATTTTTTGTCAGGAGTTCCCCTTTTATGCCTTCTGGTCGTCTGCAACAACAATTTATCCGCCTCTGGCAGTGCTGTGAGGGGCAATCGCAGGAGACCACGCTGAACGAGCTGGCTGAACTCCTCAACTGCTCCCGGCGTCATATGCGTACCCTCCTCAACACCATGCAGCAGCAGGGCTGGCTAAACTGGGAGGCTGAAGCCGGACGCGGCAAGCGCTCGCGCCTGACTTTCCTTTATACCGGCCTGGCGCTACAGCAACAGCGGGCGGAGGATCTGCTGGAGCAGGACCGCATCGATCAGCTGGTCCAGCTGGTGGGCGACAAAGCCGCCGTGCGCCAGATGCTGGTCTCGCATCTGGGACGCAGCTTTCGTCAGGGACGCCACATTCTGCGGGTGCTTTACTACCGCCCAATGAAAAATCTGTTGCCCGGTACGGCGTTACGTCGCTCTGAAACCCACATGGCCCGGCAGATATTCAGCGGCCTGACGCGGATAAATGAGGAAAACGGGGAACTGGAGGCGGATATCGCGCACCACTGGCAACAGCTTTCCCCGCGCCACTGGCGCTTTTTCTTACGCCCCGGCATTCATTTCCACCATGGACGCGAGCTGGAGATGCGCGACGTTATCGATTCCTTAGAGCGAGCCCGCACGCTGCCGCTCTATTCGCATATCTCGCGGATCCACTCCCCAACGGCCTGGACGCTGGATATTGAGCTATCGCAGCCGGACAAATGGCTTCCGTGGCTTCTGGGCTACGTCCCCTCAATGATCCTGCCTGCCGAGTGGCGCTCCCTGAACAATTTTTCCAGCCAGCCGATTGGTACGGGCCCCTACTCCGTTACACGAAACAACAGTAATCAGCTGAAGATCCGCGCCTTTGATGATTACTTTGGCTACAGGGCGTTGATCGACGAAGTGAACGTCTGGGTGTTACCGGATCTCAACGAAGAGCTGAGCGCAGGCCTGACCCTGGAAGGGCCAACAGCCGGTGAAAAGGCGTTCGAAAGCCGCCTGGAGGAGGGATGCTACTACCTGCTCTTTGATAGCCGCAGCCATCGCGGGGCAAACCACGACGTACGCAGGTGGATCAGCCATATTCTTGCCCCTGCTAACCTGATTTATCACGCAGAGGAGCAATACCAGACCTGGTGGTTCCCGGCCTATGGCCTGCTTCCGCGCTGGCACCATGCGCAGCCAGTGCGCAGTGAAAAACCTGCCGGACTGGAGACCATCACCCTCAGCTACTATCGCGATCACATTGAGCACAGGTTTATCGCAAGGATCATGAGCACGCTGCTGGCAGCCGAAGGCGTGACGCTGGCGATACAGGAAGTCGATTATGATGAATGGCATCGCGGAGACGTCATCAGCGATATCTGGCTCAACAGCGCAAACTTTACGCTGCCGCTTGATTTCTCGCTCTTTTCTCACCTGTACGAAGTGCCCCTGATTCAGCACTGTATCAACCGGGACTGGCAGCAGGACGCCGCACGGTGGCGGGCAGGAGAAATGGATCTGGCCGCCTGGTGTCAGGAATTACTGGCCGGGCAGACGATCGTACCGTTGATTCACCACTGGCTGCTGATCCAGGGCCAGCGCAGCATGCGCGGCCTGCGGATGAACACCCTGGGCTGGTTTGATTTTAAATCCGCCTGGTTTGCGCCGCCGGAGCCATAACGCTTTCGTAATATTCACCAAATCATTACAATAGCGCCGTTCTCAACGGGGTGCTGCATCACTGATGTGCGCTGAGATAATACCCGTCGAACCTGATCCGGATAACGCCGGCGAAGGGATTTGAGGCTGTCTCTCAAAATCCTTTGCCACTCAACCCTGAGGTGCAAAGTGTTAAAAAACGTTCTTCCTCTGCTGGCGCTGTTTGCGCTGCCTGTTTTTGCTAAGCCTGTTCTGACGGTCTACACCTACGACTCCTTCTCCGCCGACTGGGGCCCTGGCCCGGTGGTAAAAAAAGCCTTTGAAGCGGACTGCAACTGCGAGCTGAAATTCGTGGCGCTGGAAGATGGCGTCTCGCTGCTTAACCGGCTGCGCATGGAAGGCAAAAACAGCAAAGCCGATGTGGTGCTCGGGCTGGATAACAACCTGCTGGAAGCCGCCACCCAAACCAGACTGTTCGCCAAAAGCGGCGTGGCGGCAGATGCCGTTAACGTACCGGGCGGCTGGAAAAACGACACCTTCGTTCCCTTTGATTACGGTTACTTTGCGTTTGTCTACGATAAAAACAAGCTGAAGAATCCGCCCAAAAGCCTGAAAGAGCTGGTCGAAAGTGACCAGAAATGGCGCGTGATTTACGAAGATCCGCGTACCAGCACGCCGGGTCTGGGGCTGCTGCTGTGGATGCAAAAAGTTTACGGGGATAAAACGCCGGAAGCGTGGCAGAAGCTGGCCGCGAAAACCGTTACCGTCACCAAAGGCTGGAGCGAAGCCTATGGCCTGTTCCTGAAAGGCGAAAGCGACCTGGTGCTGAGCTACACTACCTCTCCGGCCTACCACATTATCGCCGAGAAGAAAGACAACTACGCCGCCGCGAACTTTGCTGAAGGGCATTATTTGCAGGTGGAAGTGGCCGCCCGCACCGCCGCGAGCAAACAGCCGGAGCTTGCCGAAAAATTCCTGAAATTTATGATCTCCCCGGCATTTCAGAACGCTATTCCGACCGGCAACTGGATGTACCCGGTCACTGACGTTGCGCTGCCGGCAGGCTTTGAGCAGCTAAACAAGCCGCAAACCTCACTGGAATTTACGCCGCAGCAGGTTGCCGCCCAGCGCGCCGCATGGATTAGTGAATGGCAACGCGCCGTCAGCCGCTGATCCCCGGCTGGTTAGTTCCCGGGCTGCTCGCCGCCGTACTGATGGTCGTCGTCAGCCTGGGTGCATTCCTTGCGCTGTGGTTTAACGCGCCAGAGAGCGATCTGCTCGCCCTCTGGCACGACAGCTATCTCTGGCACGTCATCCGCTTCTCCTTCTGGCAGGCGTTTCTCTCCGCGCTGCTGTCGGCGATCCCGGCCATTTTCCTTGCACGCGCCCTCTATCGCAGACGTTTCCCCGGCAGGCTTGCCCTGCTGCGGCTGTGCGCGATGACGCTGATCCTGCCCGTGCTGGTGGCGGTGTTCGGCATTCTGAGCGTCTACGGTCGGCAGGGCTGGCTGGCATCCCTCTTCAACCTGCTTGGTCTGGAATGGACCTTCTCCCCTTACGGCCTGAAAGGCATTCTGCTGGCGCATATTTTTTTCAATATGCCGATGGCGACGCGCCTCTTTTTACAGGCGCTGGAAAACATTCCCGGTGAGCAGCGTCAGATTGCCGCCCAGCTTGGCATGCGCGGCTGGTCGTTCTTCCGCTTTGTCGAATGGCCGTGGCTGCGACGCCAGATTGCTCCGGTTGCCGCGCTAATCTTTATGCTCTGCTTCGCCAGCTTCGCGACCGTACTTTCTCTCGGCGGCGGGCCGCAGGCCACCACCATTGAGCTGGCGATCTATCAGGCCTTAAGTTACGACTACGATCCGGGCCGCGCCGCGCTGCTGGCGATCGTGCAGATGGTCTGCTGCCTGGCGCTGGTGTTACTCAGCCAGCGGCTAAGTAAAGCGATCCCCACAGGTAGCAATAACCTGACAGGCTGGCGCGATCCGCAGGACAGCCTGCACAGCCGCGTCGCGGATTTTATGCTAATCGCATTGGCACTCCTGCTTCTGCTGCCCCCGCTGCTGGCCGTTATTGTTGATGGCCTGAATCGCAATGTGTTGTCGGTACTGCAACAGCCTGTCCTGTGGCAAGCAACGTGGACCTCATTGCGCATCGCGCTGGCTGCCGGGCTACTGTGCGTGATCCTGACCATGATGCTGCTCTGGAGCAGCCGCGAACTGCACGCGCGTCATGCCCGTAAAGCCGGACACGCGCTGGAACTGACGGGTATGCTGATCCTGGCGATGCCGGGCATTGTGCTGGCGACCGGATTCTTTTTACTGTTCAACAGCACCATCGGCCTGCCGGAAAGCGCCGACGGCATCGTCATTTTTACCAACGCACTGATGGCCATCCCTTACGCGCTCAAGGTGCTGGAAAACCCGATGCGCGACGTCAATAGCCGCTACAGTTTGCTGTGTCAGTCGCTGGGCATGCAGGGCTGGCAGCGTCTGAAGGTGGTCGAACTGCGCGCGCTAAAGCGTCCGCTGGCCCAGGCGCTGGCGTTTGCCTGCGTGCTGTCGATTGGCGATTTTGGCGTTGTGGCCCTCTTCGGCAACGAGGATTTCCGCACGCTGCCGTTCTGGCTTTATCAGCAAATTGGCTCCTATCGTAGCCAGGACGGCGCCGTCACGGCGCTACTCCTGTTGCTGCTGTGCTTTGCGTTATTTACCGTTATCGAAAAACTTCCGGGGCGTGATGTTAAAACTGACTGATGTAACCTGGCTTTATGAGCACCTGCCAATGCGTTTTACCCTCTCCGTTCGTCAGGGAGAGCGAATCGCAGTGCTTGGCCCCAGCGGGGCCGGAAAAAGTACCCTGCTCAATCTGATTGCCGGTTTTTTACAGCCTGCCAGCGGGTCGATCGTCATTGATAATGGCGAGTATACCTACGCTCCGCCGGCTAAGCGCCCGGTGTCGATGCTGTTCCAGGAAAACAATCTGTTCAATCATCTTACGGTGTGGCAGAACATCGCGCTGGGTATGGATCCGGGGTTGAAGCTCAATGTTGCGCAGCGTCAGACGCTGGAGGCGATCGCCGAACAAATGGGCCTGGCTGCGTTTATCAACAGACTACCGGGTGAGCTTTCCGGCGGCCAGCGCCAGCGCGTGGCGCTGGCGCGCTGCCTGGTGCGCAAGCAGCCGCTGCTGCTGCTCGATGAACCCTTTTCGGCGCTCGACCCCGCTCTGCGTCAGGAAATGCTCTCGCTGGTTGAGGAGGTTTGCGAGCGCGAACAACTGACGATGCTGATGGTTTCGCATAGCATCGAAGATGCCGCACGCATCGCGCCGCGATCGGTGGTGATCGCGGAGGGACGTATTTTGTGGGATGGGGAAACAGAAGAACTTCTGAGTGGTAAGGCGGGGGCATCTTCACTTTTAGGTATTCGTGAGGTCTGATGCCCTCACCCTTTCCCTCTCCCACAGGGGAGAGGGATCCCCAGTAATTTGAAAGCAAAAGCGATAACGTTGCCTTCAGAATAACTGAGGGCTTTCAGCGATGCCCAGGTCCGGCTGTAAATCGCTGAGGCGTTTCCTGTAGGCCGGGGCGAGGCGCAGGGATGCGCCGAGAGGGCGTGGCCTGCATGGATGCAGGCTCATGCCCGACCCGATAGCCTGAAGGAATAAGCCGAAGGTACCGCGAAGCGGCGATTTTCCGCCGGGAGCTCGGGTCGCCAAGGGTGGTGGCGACTGAGCCACCCTGGCACGTTCACCGGCCATGTCGTGACAGAGTAGCAAGGAACATATAGTGAACGGAATGACCACCAGAGCCGTATGTTCCCCCTCACCCCAGCCCTCTCCCTCAAGGGAGAGGGGGCCGTCTGTGCAGGCATTATTTTGTGGGGAACCCTCAGCCCACAGGGAGAGGGAAAACACCTTAACGGCTCACCACCTTTAACAGGATCTCGCCGTACACCGGCATCAGCGGGTGGCGGATCAGCGCGATCAGCGCCACCACGGCCACCCCCAACGTCAGCGGGGCCAGCCAGAGCAGGCGAGTGCGCGGAAGATAGCGCGTCAGACGATCAACACTGGCTTTCGCGCTGCGCCACAGGCGCCAGCAGAGCCAGACCGCCAGCCACAGCAGCACCGCCGTGCCCAGCAGCAGCCATTTAAACTCACCGCTTTGCATACCGTCAGGAATATCAATCGCCGCGCCCGCCAGGATACCCGGCAGGAAGTAGAACGGCGGCCAGAAGACGCAGCCGATGATATTCGGCACCACAAACTTCGCGACGGGCAGATCCAGCATCCCGGCCACCATCGGCACCAGCGGACGCGTTGGGCCAACGAAGCGCCCCACGAGGATGGTGAACATGCTGTGCTGGTGCAGCGCATGCTCGGTTTTATCCAGCAGCGCTTTGTTTTTTTTCATGAACGACCAGCGGTGCAGCGGCTTCTTAAAGCGCCAGCCCAGCCAGAAGGAGATCCAGTCCCCCAGCAAACAGCCGATAATACCGGCCATCCACGCCTGCCAGAAATTGACCTCGCCGCTGCCGATAAGCGCCCCAAGCCCCGCCATCATCACGGTGCCGGGCAGGATCAGCCCGACCAGCGCCAGCGACTCCAGAAACGCCACCAGCGCCACGGCGATGAGCGAATACATAACGGACTGGGTAATAAAATGTTCCAGCAATGCCTGCATAACTATTCCGGTCAGAAAACGAATCAGCGATTCTGCTTAGCGCCCTGCACCGCGTCAAGGCATCAATTGTCTGAATAGTTTACAAGATGCGCCTGAAGTTCACCTGAATGTTTACCGATTATTCACATCCCGCACGGAATTCGCTCGGGCTGGCACCGGTGCACTTCTTAAACACGCGAGAGAAATAGAGCTGATCTTCAAAGCCGACGTTACGCCCGACGGTGGCGATAGGCATTCGGGTGGTGCTGAGCAGCAGTTTCGCCTGGCTGATGCGCTGATCCTCGCGCCAGCTGAGTACGCTCACGCCAAGCTGCTGGCGGAACAGATGCGACAGCCGTGACGGCGACAGGCACACATGCTGGGCGACGCTGGCAATATCAAACTGGCTGTCGGCAAGGTGGTCGCTGATGTACTGGCAGGCGTCGCGGACGCGGTTGTCCAGCGGCGGATTAAGCGACTCGTTGATGGCCTCCATGCGGCGCAGCAGCACCTGTTCAAGCAGGTTGATGGCCAGCAGTTCGGCGTAGCGCCCGCCCGCCTGCCCTGCCTCAATAATCTGTGCGAACAGCTCACGGAACTGCGCCAGATGCGCCTCATCCGGGCGATATAAACCGGTATGGGCGAAAATGGCCGGCCACGAGAGCCACTCCTGCCAGTAGGCGCGCGGACGGAAATAGACCCACTGGTGATACCACTCTTTGGCATCCGGGTGGCGCCCGTAGTGATGGATCTCCCCCGGCGGGAACAGCAGCATATCACCGGGGCGGCAGATAAACTGTTGATCCCCATTTTTGACGACGCCTTCTCCGCGTACGGTCAGGTTCAGGATATATCCCTTCATGCCAAGAGGGCGATCGACGTAAAAATCGAGATATCCCTCGGCCTCAATTGGCGTCAGTCCCGCCACCAGATGGGCGTTAAATGAGTAGCCCGGCAGTAAGGGATCGTTTTGCGGTTCGGCCATAGATTCAGTTCTCCCAAGGGTCCTGAAGGAAACCAATTGTCCATATCGATAAAAGCAGTATAAAAATGGCCCGCGAAAAGATCCAAAAAGCATCACGCCTCTTTTACGTCCGCCATGTTTCAGCCTTTCCCCCTGATTTCTCCGCCAGCACGGGCGGATAAGCAGTAACAAAAGTGTCTATAAGTGCGGCAGAAATGTCCACATAGAATATTTGCACGGCGTCACACTTTGCGTGGCTACAGCAATTTAGTCCATAAGATTAGCGGATCCTGCCTGACGATTTTTGTCCCTAGTCTCTAATGTTCTTCCATACCTGTTTTTTGGATGGAGCAACACCATGGCAATTGCAATTGGCCTCGATTTTGGCAGCGACTCAGTTCGCGCGCTGGCAGTGGACTGTACGACTGGCCAGGAGATAGCAACCAGCGTTGAGTGGTATCCGCGCTGGCAAGAGGGGCGCTACTGCGATGCGCCAAACAACCAGTTCCGTCACCACCCGCGGGACTACATCGAGTCGATGGAAGCGGCGATCAAAACCGTTCTGGCGGAGTTGACCGACGCCCAGCGGGCCGATGTCGTGGGGATTGGCGTCGACAGCACCGGCTCAACGCCTGCCCCTGTCGATGCCGAAGGCCGCGTACTGGCGCTGCGACCGGAGTTTGCCGACAATCCGAACGCCATGTTTGTGCTGTGGAAAGACCATACCGCCGTGGAAGAGGCGGAAGCCATCACCCGCTTATGCCATCAGCCGGGCAAAACTGACTACTCCCGCTACATCGGCGGGATTTACTCCAGCGAGTGGTTCTGGGCCAAGATCCTGCACGTTACCCGCGCGGACGCGTCGGTCGCACAGGCAGCGGCGTCATGGATTGAGCTGTGCGACTGGGTTCCCGCCCTGCTCTCCGGCACCACGCGTCCGCAGGATATTCGCCGCGGCCGTTGCAGCGCCGGGCATAAATCGCTGTGGCATGAAAGCTGGGGTGGTCTGCCTCCGGCAGCGTTCTTCGATGAACTCGACCCGATCATCAACAAAAACCTGACATACCCGCTGTTTACCGACACCTTCACCGCCGATATCCCGGTCGGCACGCTCTGCGAAGAGTGGGCGAAACGCCTCGGTTTGCCGCAAAACGTGACCATTTCCGGCGGCGCGTTCGACTGCCATATGGGGGCCGTGGGCGCGGGTGCGCAGCCCAACACGCTGGTAAAAGTTATCGGCACCTCCACCTGTGACATTCTGACGGCAGATAAAGCCAGCGTCGGCGACCGCGCGGTGAAAGGCATCTGCGGTCAGGTTGACGGCAGCGTGGTACCCGATTTTATCGGCCTCGAAGCGGGCCAGTCTGCCTTCGGCGATATCTACGCCTGGTTTGGCCGCGTGCTCGGCTGGCCGCTGGATCAGCTGGCTGCCGCGCATCCTGAACTGAAAACGCAGATTACGGCGAGCAAAAAACAGCTCCTGCCGCAGCTCACCGACGCCTGGGCAAAAAATCCGTCTCTCGACCACCTGCCGGTGGTGCTGGACTGGTTCAACGGCCGTCGTACGCCGTTTGCCAACCAGCGTCTGAAAGGAGTGATTACCGATCTCAACCTCGCGACCGACGCGCCCGCGCTGTTTGGCGGCCTGATCGCCGCCACCGCGTTCGGCGCGCGCGCCATCATGGAGTGCTTCATCGACCAGGGCATTGACGTGATCAACGTGATGGCGCTGGGCGGGATCGCCCGTAAAAATCCGGTGATTATGCAGGCCTGCTGCGACGTGCTGAACCGGCCGCTGCAAATTGTGGCCTCCGATCAGTGCTGTGCGCTGGGTGCCGCGATTTTCGCTGCCGTGGCCGCAGGCGTCCATGCGGATATCCCGACCGCGCAACAGCATATGGCGAGCGCCGTCGAAAATACGCTCCATCCGCAGACTCAGCAGGCACAACGCTTTGAACAGCTTTATCAGCGCTA
This sequence comes from Enterobacter cloacae complex sp. SHL022, assembly GCF_049237785.1. Lineage (NCBI taxonomy): Bacteria > Pseudomonadati > Pseudomonadota > Gammaproteobacteria > Enterobacterales > Enterobacteriaceae > Enterobacter > Enterobacter cloacae complex sp. SHL022. The sequence continues at coordinate 154,477 of NZ_JBMKJH010000003.1, forward strand.
CCAGCAATGGGCAAAAAGCGCCGAACTTCACTATCTCCCTGTCGCCGCCCCGGCCAAAAGCACCGCGGACACTACGGCAACCCTGACACATTAAGGACACGATAATGACCATTTTTAATAATTATGAAGTGTGGTTTGTGATTGGCAGCCAGCATTTGTACGGACCGGAAGCGTTGCAGCAGGTGACGAAACACGCGGAGCACGTTGTGAATGCGCTGAACGCGGAAGCCAAACTGCCGTGCAAACTGGTGCTGAAGCCGCTGGGGACTACCCCGGACGAAATCACCAACATTTGCCGCGATGCCAATTACGATGACAAATGCGCTGGCCTGGTGGTGTGGCTGCACACCTTCTCACCAGCCAAAATGTGGATCAACGGCCTGGCTATCCTCAACAAACCGCTGTTGCAATTCCACACGCAGTTCAACGCCTCCCTGCCGTGGGACAGCATCGACATGGACTTCATGAACCTGAACCAGACCGCGCACGGCGGCCGCGAGTTCGGCTTCATCGGCGCGCGCATGCGTCAACAGCATGCCGTGGTGACCGGCCACTGGCAGGATGGCCAGGCACAAAAACGCATCGGCTCCTGGATGCGTCAGGCGGTATCTAAGCAGGATACCCGTCACCTGAAAGTGGTGCGTTTCGGCGACAACATGCGCGAAGTGGCGGTCACCGACGGTGATAAAGTGGCCGCGCAGATTAAATTTGGCTTTTCCGTCAACACCTGGGCGGTGGGCGACCTGGTGCAGGTGGTGAATGACATCAGCGATGGCGACGTTAACGCGCTGGTGGACGAGTACGAAAGCAGCTACCGTCTGACGCCTGCGGCACAAATCAACGGCGACAAGCGCCAGAATGTGCTGGACGCGGCGCGCATTGAGCTGGGCATGAAGCGCTTCCTGGAACAGGGCGGCTTCCACGCTTTTACCACCACCTTTGAAGATCTCCACGGCCTGAAACAGCTCCCGGGTCTGGCGGTACAACGTCTGATGCAGCAGGGCTACGGCTTTGCGGGCGAAGGCGACTGGAAAACTGCCGCTCTGCTTCGCATCATGAAGGTGATGTCAACCGGTCTACAGGGCGGCACCTCTTTTATGGAGGACTACACCTACCACTTCGAGAACGGCAACGATCTGGTGCTCGGCTCGCACATGCTGGAAGTGTGTCCATCCATCGCGGTTGAAGAGAAACCGATCCTCGACGTGCAGTACCTCGGCATTGGCGGCAAAGCGGATCCGGCCCGTCTGATCTTCAACACCCGTACCGGCCCGGCCATTAACGCCAGCCTGATCGACCTCGGCGACCGTTTCCGCCTGCTGGTGAACTGCGTCGATGCGGTGGAAACTCCGCATTCTCTGCCGAAACTGCCGGTCGCCAACGCCTTGTGGAAAGCGCAGCCTGACCTGCCAACCGCGTCGGAAGCCTGGATCCTGGCCGGCGGCGCGCACCACACCGTATTCAGCCACGCGCTTGACCTGAACGATATGCGTCAGTTTGCCGAGCTGCACGACATCGAACTGACCGTGATTGATAACGATACCCGTCTGCCAGCCTTTAAAGACGCGCTGCGCTGGAACGAAGTCTATTACGGTTCAAAACGCTAAGCCCTGAATGCCCGGTGGCACTTCGTTTACCGGGCCTACGGTTCTGTAGGCCGGATAAGCGAAGCGCCATCCGGCAGGAGACGACAATGTTAGAAGATCTCAAACGTCAGGTACTCGAAGCCAACCTGGCGCTGCCAAAACATAACCTGGTGACCCTGACCTGGGGCAACGTCAGCGCCGTTGACCGGGAAAAAGGGGTGTTCGTGATCAAGCCTTCCGGCGTGGATTACACGGTAATGACCGCAGAAGACATGGTGGTGGTCAGCATCGAAACGGGTGAAGTGGTTGAAGGCAAAAAAAAGCCCTCCTCCGATACGCCGACTCACCGCCTGCTGTATCAGGCCTTCCCGACCATCGGTGGGATTGTGCATACCCATTCGCGTCACGCGACCATCTGGGCGCAGGCGGGCCAGCCTATTCCGGCGACCGGCACCACCCACGCGGACTACTTTTACGGCACCATTCCCTGCACGCGTCTGATGACCGATGCGGAGATCAACGGTGAGTACGAATGGGAAACCGGGAACGTGATCGTCGAAACCTTCGAAAAACAGGGAATCGACGCGGCGCAAATGCCCGGCGTGCTGGTGCACTCCCACGGCCCGTTTGCCTGGGGTAAAAACGCGGAGGACGCGGTGCACAACGCGATCGTGCTGGAGGAAGTCGCCTATATGGGGATCTTCTGCCGCCAGCTGGCACCGCAGCTGCCGGATATGCAGCAAACCCTGCTGGATAAGCATTACCTGCGTAAGCACGGTGCGAAAGCCTACTACGGGCAGTAAACCTTTGCCCGGTGTCGCTGCGCTTACCGTGACTGCGGAACCTGTAGGCCGGATAAGCGCAGCGCCATCCGACTGAACAGGCACTGTATAAAACCACAGCAAACACCCCTCAACCAGGCTATAATCAGGCCTGGTTTTGTTTTATGGGATAACGCCGTGACGCAGGCGCAAGAAGGCTTTTTACTGACCAGACACTGGCGGGATACCCCTCAGGGTACTGAGGTTGAATTCTGGCTGGCAACGGACAACGGCCCGCTAAACGTTACGCTCCCGCCGCAGGAGTCCGTGGCCTTTATTCCTGAAGCTCACGTCGAAAAAGTGAAACAGCTGCTGCGCGGAGAAAACGGTTGGCGCATAACCCCGCTTGAACTGAAAGATTTCCACCGCCAGCCGGTTTACGGCCTCTATTGCCGCGCCCATCGCCAGTTAATGCGCTATGAAAAACTGCTCCGTGAAGCGGGCGTGACGCTTTACGAGGCCGACATTCGCCCGCCTGAACGCTTTCTGATGGAGCGGTTTATCACCGCCCCCGTCTGGGTAGATGGCACCGCGCAAAATGGCAGGATCGTTAATGCGCGCCTCAAGCCTAGCCCGAATTATCGCCCCCCGCTCAAATGGGTCTCGCTGGATATCGAAACCACCCGCCACGGCGAACTGTACTGCATTGGTCTGGAAGGCTGTGGGCAGCGAGTTGTCTATATGCTCGGGCCGCCAAACGGCGATGCGTCCGCGCTGGACTTTAATCTGGAGTACGTCAACAGCCGCCCGCAACTGCTGGAGAAGCTTAACCAGTGGTTTGCCGAGCACGATCCGGATGTTCTGATCGGCTGGAACGTAGTGCAGTTTGACCTGCGCGTGCTGCAAAAACATGCCGAGCGTTACCGTATCCCGCTGATGCTGGGGCGCGGAAACAGCGAGCTGGAGTGGCGTGAGCATGGTTTTAAGAACGGTGTTTTCTTCGCGCAGGCTAACGGTCGCCTGATTATCGACGGCATCGAGGCGCTGAAATCCGCCTTCTGGAACTTCTCTTCCTTCTCGCTGGAAGCGGTCGCCCAGGAACTGCTCGGCGAAGGTAAATCCATCGACAATCCCTGGGACCGAATGGACGAGATCGACCGGCGCTTTAATGAAGATAAACCCGCGCTCGCCACCTATAACCTGAAAGATTGCGAGCTGGTGACGCAGATCTTCCACAAAACCGAGATCATGCCCTTCCTGCTGGAGCGGGCGACGGTGAACGGCCTTGCGGTCGACAGGCACGGCGGCTCGGTAGCGGCCTTCAGCCACCTCTATTTCCCGCGGATGCACCGGGCGGGCTATGTCGCCCCTAACCTCGGCGACGTGCCGCCGCAGGCCAGCCCCGGCGGTTACGTGATGGATTCACGGCCCGGGCTGTATGACTCGGTGCTGGTGCTGGATTATAAAAGCCTGTATCCATCCATTATCCGCACGTTTCTGATTGATCCGGTGGGGCTGGTGGAGGGGATGGCGCAGCCAGACGATGCGCACAGCACCGAAGGTTTTCTTGGAGCACGCTTCTCGCGGGAAAAACACTGCCTGCCCGAAATTGTGGGAAACATCTGGCACGGCCGCGATGAGGCCAAGCGCCACGGCAACAAGCCGCTCTCACAGGCGCTGAAAATCATTATGAACGCCTTTTACGGCGTGCTGGGTACCAGTGCCTGCCGCTTCTTTGATCCCCGTCTGGCGTCGTCCATCACCATGCGCGGGCACGAGATTATGCGCCAGACCAAAGCGCTGATTGAATCCCGGGGCTATGATGTGATTTATGGCGATACAGACTCCACCTTTGTCTGGCTGAAAGCCGCCCATTCGGAAGACGACGCCGCACAAATCGGCAAAGATCTGGTCGCCTTTGTGAACGACTGGTGGCGCGAAAGTTTGCAAAAAGAGCGGTTAACCAGCGCGTTAGAGCTGGAGTTTGAAACCCATTTTGCCCGCTTTTTAATGCCGACCATTCGCGGAACCGACCAGGGCAGCAAGAAGCGCTACGCCGGGCTGATTCAGGAAGGTGACACGCAGCGGATGGTGTTTAAAGGGCTGGAGACAGTGCGCACCGACTGGACGCCGCTGGCACAGCAGTTCCAGCAGACGCTCTACCTGCGGGTGTTCCGCAATGAGCCTTATCAGGATTATGTGCGCGACACCATCGCCAGCCTGATGGCGGGTGAACTGGATGACCAGCTGGTGTATCGCAAGCGCCTGCGCCGCCCGCTGGCCGAATATCAACGTAACGTTCCTCCCCACGTACGCGCCGCGCGGCTGGCGGATGAAGAGAACGTTCGCCGGGGCCGTGCGCCGCAGTATCAGAACCGGGGAACGATCAAATACGTCTGGACCACTAACGGCCCGGAACCCGTTGATTACCAGCAGTCTCCGCTTGATTACGATCACTACCTGACCCGCCAGCTTCAGCCGGTTGCGGAGGGAATTTTACCGTTCATCAATGACGACTTTGCTACACTAGTGACAGGACAACTTGGGCTATTTTGACGCGTGACGAAACCGTTGCCATCCAGTACCATAGCGCCCTTTCCATTCCCGGACCCATTTTTCGATGACCGTCTTTTTTGACGGGGTCGAACTATTGCCTGCAATTAAAGATTAGAGCCGAACAACTATGCCTTTTACACTTGGTCAACGCTGGATCAGCGATACAGAAAGCGAACTTGGATTAGGAACCGTCGTTGCCGTCGATGCGCGCATGGTTACCCTCCTTTTCCCTGCTACCGGTGAAAACCGCCTGTACGCTCGCAATGACTCCCCTGTTACCCGCGTAATGTTCAATCCGGGCGACACCGTGACCAGCCACGAAGGCTGGCAGCTGAAGGTTGAAGACGTAAAAGAAGAGAATGGACTGCTCGCCTACATCGGTACGCGTCTTGATACCGACGAGACGAATGTTATCCTGCGTGAAGTGCTGCTCGACAGCAAACTGGTTTTCAGCAAGCCGCAGGACCGTCTGTTTGCCGGGCAAATCGACCGAATGGATCGCTTCTCTCTGCGCTACCGCGCGCGTAAGTTCCAGAGTGAACAGTACCGCATGCCGTGGAGCGGCCTGCGCGGCCAGCGTACCAGCCTTATTCCCCATCAGCTGAATATCGCCCATGACGTGGGCCGTCGCCATGCGCCTCGCGTGCTGCTGGCTGACGAAGTGGGCCTGGGTAAAACCATCGAAGCAGGCATGATCCTGCACCAGCAGCTGCTCTCTGGCGCTGCCGAGCGCGTGCTGATTGTGGTGCCGGAAACGCTGCAACACCAGTGGCTGGTCGAGATGCTGCGCCGCTTTAACCTGCGCTTCTCCCTGTTCGACGACGAGCGCTATGCCGAAGCCCAGCACGACGCGGACAACCCGTTTGAAACCGAACAGTTGGTCATTTGTTCCCTGGACTTCGTGCGCCGCAGCAAGCAACGCCTGGAGCATCTGTGCGACGCTGAATGGGATCTGATGGTCGTCGACGAAGCACACCACCTCGTCTGGAGCGAGGACGCGCCAAGCCGCGAATACATGGCGATTGAGCAGCTTGCCGAGCGCGTACCAGGCGTTCTGCTTCTGACCGCCACCCCGGAGCAGCTGGGTCTTGAGAGCCACTTCGCCCGTCTGCGCCTGCTCGATCCGAACCGTTTCCACGATTTTGAGCAGTTTGTTGAAGAGCAGAAAAACTATCGTCCGGTGGCGGACGCCGTCGCGCTGCTGCTGGCCGGTAATCGTCTCTCTAATGATGAACTTAACATCCTCAGCGATCTTATCGGCGAGCAGGATATTGAGCCGCTGCTTCAGGCCGCGAACAGCGACAGCGATAATGCGGGATCTGCGCGTAAAGAGCTGATCGACATGCTGATGGACCGCCACGGCACCAGCCGCGTGCTGTTCCGTAACACCCGTAACGGTGTAAAAGGCTTCCCGAAACGCGAACTGCACACCATCAAATTGCCGCTGCCGACCCAGTACCAGACGGCGATCAAAGTCTCCGGCATTATGGGCACCCGTAAATCTGCGGAAGATCGCGCGCGCGACATGCTCTATCCGGAGCAGATTTATCAGGAATTTGAAGGCGACACTGGCACCTGGTGGAACTTCGATCCGCGCGTGGAGTGGTTGATGGGTTATCTGACCGCGCACCGTTCCCGGAAGGTGCTGGTGATCTGCGCCAAGGCAGCCACCGCCCTGCAACTTGAACAAGTGCTGCGCGAGCGCGAAGGTATTCGCGCCGCCGTGTTCCATGAAGGCATGTCTATTATCGAGCGCGACCGCGCTGCGGCGTGGTTTAGTGAAGAGGACAGCGGCGCGCAGGTTCTGCTGTGCTCCGAAATCGGTTCTGAAGGCCGTAACTTCCAGTTCGCCAGCAATCTGGTGATGTTCGATCTGCCGTTTAATCCGGATCTGCTTGAGCAGCGTATCGGCCGTCTGGATCGTATCGGTCAGGCGCACGATATCCAGATCCACGTTCCGTATCTGGAGAAAACCGCCCAGTCCGTTCTGGTTCGCTGGTACCACGAAGGCCTGGATGCGTTTGAACATACCTGCCCGACCGGCCGCACCATTTACGATCAGGTGCATGCAGACCTGATCGGTTACCTTGCGGCGCCGGAAAACACCGAGGGCTTTGATGAGCTGATCAAATCCTGTCGAGAGAAGCACGACGCGCTGAAAGCTCAGCTGGAGCAGGGTCGCGATCGCCTGCTGGAGATCCACTCCAACGGCGGTGAAAAAGCGCAGCAGCTGGCCGAAAGTATCGAAGAACAGGACGATGACACCAGCCTGATCAGCTTCTCCATGAACCTGTTCGACATCGTCGGCATTAACCAGGACGATCGCGGCGAGAACATGATCGTGCTGACCCCGTCCGATCATATGCTGGTGCCGGATTTCCCGGGCCTGCCGGAAGACGGCTGCACCATCACCTTTGAGCGTGATGTGGCGCTTTCCCGCGAAGATGCACAGTTCATCACCTGGGAGCACCCGCTGATCCGCAACGGTCTGGATCTGATCCTCTCCGGCGATACCGGCAGCAGCACCATCTCCCTGTTGAAGAACAAAGCCTTGCCTGTGGGCACGCTGCTGGTGGAGCTGATCTACGTTGTGGAAGCGCAGGCGCCGAAACAGCTTCAGCTTAACCGCTTCCTGCCGCCAACTCCGGTGCGTCTGCTGCTGGATAAAAACGGTACGAACCTGGCCGGACAGGTGGAGTTTGAAAGCTTCAACCGTCAGCTGAGCGCGGTGAACCGCCATACCGGCAGTAAGCTGGTGAATGCGGTGCAGCAGGACGTGCATGCCATTCTGCAACTGGGTGAAGCCCAGGCCGAAAAAGCGGCCAGAGTGCTGATCGATGCGGCGCGTAGCGAAGCCGATGAGAAGCTTTCTGCCGAGCTGTCGCGCCTGGAAGCGTTGAAAGCGGTGAACCCGAACATTCGTGACGATGAGCTGGCCGCTATTGAGAGCAATCGCCAGCAGGTGCTAGAAAGCCTGAATCAGGCGGGGTGGCGTCTCGACGCCCTGCGTCTTATCGTTGTGACGCATCAGTAAGCGGAGCGCAAGATGGTAATGGAGCCCTACAATCCCCCGATGGATCCGTGGCTGGTCATTCTGTATCAGGATGAGCACATTATGGTGGTTAACAAGCCGAGCGGCTTGTTATCCGTGCCGGGGCGTCTGGAAGAGCATAAAGACAGCGTGATGACGCGTATCCAGCGTGATTATCCCCAGGCCGAGTCTGTCCATCGTCTGGATATGGCGACCAGCGGCGTGATTGTGGTGGCTCTGAATAAAGCGGCAGAACGCGAGCTGAAGCGTCAGTTCCGCGAGCGCGAGCCGAAGAAGCAGTATGTCGCGCGCGTCTGGGGTCATCCGGCGCAGGCGGAAGGGCTGGTGGATTTACCGCTGATTTGCGACTGGCCGAACCGGCCAAAGCAGAAGGTGTGTTATGAAACCGGCAAGGCCGCGCAAACCGAGTATGAAGTGCTGGAGTACGCGCCGGATAACACCGCGCGCGTCCTGCTAAAGCCGATTACCGGGCGCTCCCACCAGCTGCGTGTGCATATGCTTGCGATGGGTCACCCGATTCTGGGGGACAGATTCTATGCGCCGCCAGAAGCGCTGGCCTTAGCCCCGCGCCTGCAACTGCATGCGCAGACGCTCACCATTACCCACCCTGCTTTCGGCAACGCCATGACGTTCAAAGCCCCGGTGGACTTCTGAAAAAATGGCCCGACAGTGTCGGGCCATTTTTTATTTAAAACCTTTCTGCTCTTTAATCAGCTCGTAGGCTTTCTGAATTTCCTGCGCTTTTTGCTTCGCCATCTCCATCATCTCTGGCGGCAGGCCTTTCGCCACCAGCTTATCCGGATGGTGCTCGCTCATCAGCTTACGATAGGCGCGTTTGATGGTCGTGACATCGTCAGACGGCTTCACGCCGAGGACGTTGCAGGCATCTTCAAGCGTAGGGCCACGCTGCGCCTGCTGCCAGCCGCCGGAGGAGTGCTGTTGCTGATAACCACCGCCAAACTGCGCGCCGCCCTGCATCATACGCAGGAACTGGTCGAACTGCATGCGGGAAATGCCCAGCTCTTCGGCAATCACATATAAAACGTCCCGTTCATTCGGATGCAGAGAACCATCCGCGAAGGCGGCCTGGATTTGAATTTCCAGAAACATCCGAATTAAATCAAAACGCCCGAAACAGATGCTACGGAACTGCCGCATTTTTTCACGCAGCGGGTAGTTATCTGATTTACCAATCCGGAACGCATTCTGCGCCGCGATACGGGATTCGCCGTGCAGATTCATGCGATCCATAAAGACGCTGGCCACCTGAATATCGGCTTCCGTTACGCGCCCTTTTGATTTGGTTAAGTGCCCCATCACCTCGAAGGTGGTGGAGAAGAAGAGTGACTGGCGCTCGCGCTGGTTGGCAAACCAGGCCATTTTGCGGCTGCGTGCTTTATCAAACATATGGCCGATAATGAGGCCAAGAACGACACCCCAGAATCCGGCACCCATAATAATTGCGAACGCAACGCCGATTATTTTACCCCAATACTGCATATACTCCCCGAATGGTCATGTTCCTGGCCGACGCAACGCCATCATTACAGTGGTCGCGCCACGGTCAATTGAGGGACATCGCCTATAATTTGCATTATCATACTCGTCATTCGATAGCGAGCCTAACACTCTGGCGCGCAAACGGGCAGGATTAACGCTGGTACTGCGCTGATGAGTAAGATAGTCTCTGAGCGTTTGTAAGCCGTAGCCACTGATGACGGAACAATAAAATACAACGTATGAAAAAACGTATCCCCACCCTTCTGGCCACAATGATTGGCACCGCCCTGTATAGCCAACAGGGGCTCGCAGCCGATCTCGCCTCGCAGTGTATGCTTGGCGTCCCAAGTTACAATCGCCCACTGGTGAAAGGCGATACGAATGACTTACCCGTCACCATTAATGCCGACAGCGCAAAAGGTAATTATCCTGACAATGCAACCTTTACGGGCAATGTCGATATTAACCAGGGCAACAGTCGCCTGCTTGCTGACGAAGTGCAATTGCACCAGAAGCAACCGGAAGGTGCTCAGGCGCCTGTCCGTACGGTGGATGCGCTGGGTAATGTGCACTATGACGACAATCAGGTCATCCTGAAAGGTCCGAAAGCCTGGTCGAATCTGAATACCAAAGACACCAACGTCTGGGAAGGTGATTACCAGATGGTCGGTCGTCAGGGGCGCGGTACCGCGGACCTGATGAAGCAGCGCGGCGAAAACCGCTACACCATTCTCGAAAACGGCACGTTTACCTCCTGTTTGCCAGGGTCAAATACCTGGAGCGTTGTGGGCAGTGAAGTGATCCACGACCGTGAAGAACAGGTTGCAGAGATCTGGAACGCTCGTTTTAAACTCGGCCCGGTGCCCATTTTCTATAGTCCTTACCTGCAACTGCCCGTGGGTGACAAACGTCGTTCAGGTTTCCTGATCCCGAACGCCAAGTACAGCACATCGAACTACTTTGAGTTCTACCTGCCGTACTACTGGAACATTGCGCCTAACATGGACGCCACGATCACGCCGCACTATATCCATAAGCGCGGCAACATCATGTGGGAGAACGAATTCCGCTATCTGACCAAGGCGGGCGCGGGTCTGATGGAATTTGATTATCTGCCATCAGATAAGGTCTTCCAGGACGAGCATCCGAGCGAAGGTGATAAGCACCGCTGGATGTACTACTGGAAGCACGCCGGGGTATTGGATCAGGTGTGGCGCTTCAACATCGACTACACCAAAGTCAGCGATCCGTATTACTTCAACGACTTTGATTCTAAATACGGCTCCAGTACCGACGGTTACGCCACGCAGAAATTCAGCGTGGGCTACGCCATTGAGAACTTTGACGCGACGGTGTCGACCAAACAGTTCCAGGTGTTTGATACGCAATCGCGTAGTACCTATGGTGCCGAGCCGCAGCTGGACGTGAACTGGTATCAGAACGATGTTGGTCCTTTCGACACGCGCGTTTACGCTCAGGCGGTCCATTTCGTCAACACCAACTCGGATATGCCGGAATCAACGCGTCTGCATATCGAGCCGACGATCAACCTGCCGTGGTCAAACGACTGGGCGAGTCTGAATACCGAAGCCAAAGTGATGGCCACCCACTACCAACAGAAGAATCTGGACTGGTATAACAAACGTTATGGCACCGATCTTGAAGAATCGGTAAACCGTACGCTTCCGCAATTCAAAATGGACGGGAAGCTGATTTTCGAACGTGATATGGCTCTTCTCGCGGATGGATACACCCAGACGCTTGAGCCACGTATGCAGTATCTTTATGTGCCTTATCGCGATCAGAGCAAAATTCAAAACTATGACTCGTCCTTCCTGCAATCAGACTACAGCGGCCTGTTCCGTGACCGTACCTACGGCGGCCTTGACCGTATTGCGTCTGCTAACCAGTTAACGACCGGCGTCACAACGCGCGTATATGATGATGCTGCCGTTGAACGTTTTAACGTTTCTGTTGGTCAAATCTACTATTTCACCGAGTCTCGCACCGGTGATGACGACATTAACTGGGAGAAAGACAACAAAACGGGCTCACTGGTATGGGCAGGCGACACCTACTGGCGCATGACGGATCATTGGGGTCTGCGCGGTGGTGTTCAATACGATACACGACTGGACAATATCGCGACGGGCAGCGCTGCCATCGAATATCGTCGTGATGAAGACCGCATGTTGCAGTTAACGTACCGTTACGCCAGCCCGGAGTATATCCAGGCGACACTGCCAAACTATGCGAATACAGACCAATACAAAGACGGTATTTCACAGGTGGGTACCGCCGCGAGCTGGCCGATTGCCGATCGTTGGTCAGTCGTCGGGGCCTACTACTATGACACGAATGCCCAAAAACCTGCTGACCAGATGCTGGGTCTGCAATATAACTCCTGCTGTTACGCAATACGTGTCGGTTACGAACGCAAACTTAACGGTTGGGATACGCAAAACAGTCAGGGCAAATACGATAACGTGATTGGCTTTAATATCGAGTTGCGCGGCCTGAGTTCTAACTACGGTCTGGGCACGCAGCAGATGCTGCGCTCGAACATTCTGCCGTATCGTAGTTCATTGTAATATGCTTGATTTACAACGTAATCCGCTTTGCGGTTAATTGAAATGGAAAAAGTATGAAGAACTGGAAAACGCTGCTACTCGGTGTCGCTATGGTTGCGAATACCAGCTTCGCGGCCCCACAGGTTGTCGATAAAGTCGCGGCTGTGGTTAACAACGGCGTCGTGCTTGAAAGTGACGTTGACGGTTTGATGAAATCTGTAAAGCTCAACTCGGGCCAGGCAGGTCAACAACTTCCGGATGACGCTACGCTGCGCCACCAGATCCTGGAACGTCTGATCATGGATCAGATTATCCTGCAAATGGGCCAGAAAATGGGTGTGAAGATCTCTGACGAGCAGCTCGATCAGGCGATCGCCAACATTGCAAAGCAGAACAACATTACCCCGGACCAGATGCGTAGCCGCCTCGCCTATGACGGCATCAGCTACGCCACCTACCGCAATCAGATCCGTAAAGAGATGCTGATTTCAGAAGTGCGTAATAATGAAGTCCGTCGCCGCGTCACCATCCTGCCGCAGGAAGTGGATGCCCTGGCAAAACAGGTGGGGAATCAGAATGATGCCAGCACAGAGCTTAACCTGAGCCACATCCTGATCCCACTGCCGGAAAACCCAACCTCCGATCAGGCGGCAGAGGCGGAAAGCCAGGCGCGCGCTATCGTTGAGCAGGCGCGTAATGGCGATGACTTCGGCAAGCTGGCGATCACCTATTCCGCTGACCAGCAGGCGCTGAAAGGCGGCCAGATGGGCTGGGGGCGTATTCAGGAGCTGCCATCCCTGTTTGCCCAGGCGCTGAGCACCGCGAAGAAAGGCGATATCGTCGGTCCAATCCGTTCCGGTGTGGGCTTCCACATTCTGAAAGTGAACGACCTGCGCGGCCAGAGCCAGAACATTTCGGTTACTGAAGTGCATGCGCGTCATATCCTGCTTAAGCCGTCTCCGATCATGACTGACGATCAGGCCCGTGCGAAGCTGGAACAGATCGCCGCAGACATCAAGAGCGGTAAAACCACCTTCGATAAAGCAGCAAAAGAGTTCTCTCAGGATCCTGGCTCTGCAAACCAGGGCGGTGACCTGGGTTGGGCGGCCGCTGATATTTACGATCCGGCTTTCCGCGATGCGTTAATGAAGCTGAATAAAGGCCAGATGAGCGCGCCGGTACACTCTTCCTTCGGCTGGCATCTGATCCAGCTGATGGACACGCGCAACGTGGATAAAACCGACGCGGCGCAGAAAGACCGCGCGTATCGCATGCTGTTTAACCGTAAGTTCTCTGAAGAAGCCGCAACCTGGATGCAGGAACAACGCGCCAGCGCTTACGTGAAAGTGTTGAGCAACTGATGAAACCGCATCGTGTTGTGATCACCCCCGGCGAACCCGCCGGGATTGGGCCTGACCTGGTGGTTCAGCTCGCCCAGTGCAGCTGGCCGGTAGAGTTGGTTGTCTGTGCAGATGCAACACTGTTACAAGACCGGGCAGCTTTGCTCGGTCTGCCTTTAACGCTCCTCCCTTACGTTGAAGGCCAACAGCCCGCACCGCAGCAGTCTGGTACTCTCACCCTGCTTTCTGTTCCGCTTCGTGCGCCTGTTGTCCCCGGCGAGTTACACACCGAAAACGGCCACTACGTTGTCGAGACGCTGGCGCGCGCCTGTGACGGTTGCCTTCAGGGCGAATTTGCCGCCCTGATCACCGGTCCGGTGCATAAAGGCGTGATCAATGACGCGGGCATTCCGTTTACCGGGCATACCGAATTTTTCGAAGAGCGTTCGCACAGCCCGAAAGTGGTGATGATGCTGGCAACCGAAGCAATGCGCGTTGCGCTGGTGACAACGCACCTGCCGATCAAAGCCATTCCGGATGCCATTACGCCTGAACTCCTGCGTGAGATCATTGGCATTTTGCATCACGATCTGCAAACCAAATTCGGCATTCCGCAGCCGCATGTGCTGGTTTGCGGCCTGAATCCGCACGCGGGTGAGGGCGGACATATGGGCACCGAAGAGATCGACACCATCATTCCGGTGCTTGAGGAGATGCGGGCGAAGGGGATGAACCTCAGCGGGCCTCTGCCTGCCGACACCCTTTTCCAGCCCAAATACCTGGATAATGCCGACGCCGTACTCGCGATGTACCACGATCAGGGTCTGCCCGTGCTAAAATACCAGGGCTTTGGCCGCGGGGTGAATATCACCCTCGGTTTACCCTTTATTCGAACGTCCGTTGACCACGGTACTGCGCTGGATCTGGCAGGCCAGGGAAAAGCGGATGTCGGCAGTTTTATTACGGCGCTTAATCTCGCCATCAAAATGATTGTTAATACTCAATGACTAATCGAGTCCATCAGGGCCACTTAGCCCGTAAACGCTTCGGGCAAAACTTCCTCAACGATCAGTTTGTGATCGACAGTATCGTTTCTGCCATTAATCCGCAGAAAGGTCAGGCCATGGTCGAAATCGGCCCGGGACTTGCCGCGCTGACCGAGCCGGTAGGCGAACGCCTCGACGAACTGACCGTTATCGAACTCGACCGCGATCTGGCCGCGCGTCTGCAAACGCACCCGTTCCTCGGGCCGAAGCTGACGATTTATCAGCAGGATGCGATGACCATGAACTTTGGCGAACTGTCAGAAAAAATGGGACAGCCGCTGCGCGTGTTCGGTAACCTGCCGTACAACATCTCCACCCCGCTGATGTTCCATCTGTTTAGCTATACTGATGCCATTGCCGACATGCACTTCATGTTGCAAAAAGAGGTCGTTAACCGTCTGGTTGCAGGGCCGAACAGTAAAGCGTATGGTCGTTTAAGCGTGATGGCGCAATATTACTGCAACGTGATCCCGGTATTAGAAGTACCGCCTTCCGCATTCACGCCACCGCCAAAGGTAGATTCTGCGGTTGTGCGCCTGGTGCCACATAAAACGATGCCGTACCCGGTCAAAGACCTGCGCGTGCTGAGCCGTATCACGACAGAAGCCTTTAACCAGCGCCGTAAAACGATTCGTAACAGCCTTGGCAATCTGTTTACCGTTGACGTATTAGCTGAGTTGGGCATCGACCCGGCAATGCGTGCGGAAAATATTTCCGTAGAGCAGTACTGCAAGCTGGCTAATTACATCAGCGACAATGCGCCGCCGAAGGAGAGCTAAGCCATGATTGATTCGCCCCGCGTCTGTGTTCAGGTTCAAAGCGTCTACATTGAGTCCCAATCCACACCGGATGAAGAACGTTTTGTCTTTGCTTATACCGTAACCATTCGCAATCTGGGGCGGATGCCTGTGCAACTGCTCGGGCGCTACTGGCTTATCACCAACGGCAATGGCCGTGAAATTGAAGTCCAGGGCGAAGGTGTGGTCGGTGAACAACCCCATATCGCCCCTGGCGAAGAGTATCAGTACACCAGCGGCGCGGTAATTGAAACGCCGCTGGGTACCATGCAGGGCCATTACGAAATGGTCGATGCCGACGGTAATGCTTTCCGCATTGCTATTCCCGTATTCCGTCTCGCCGTACCTACACTTATTCATTAATCTAATGTCTACATATCTGATTGGCGACGTTCACGGTTGCTACGATGAACTGATCGCATTATTAAAACAGGTCGACTTCACCCCCGGGCAGGATACGCTCTGGCTGACGGGCGACTTAGTGGCGCGCGGTCCCGGTTCCCTGGACGTCCTCCGCTATGTCAAATCGCTGGGCGACAGCGTGCGCATGGTGCTGGGCAACCACGATCTGCATCTGCTGGCCGTATACGCCGGGATCAGCCGTAATAAGCCGAAAGATCGCATTACCCCCCTGCTGGAAGCGCCGGATGCCGATGAGTTGCTCAACTGGCTGCGTCGCCAGCCACTGCTACAGATTGACGAAGAGAAAAAACTGGTGATGGCGCATGCCGGCATCACGCCTCAGTGGGATCTTGAGACGGCAAAAACCTGCGCGCGCGACACCGAAGCGGTGCTGGCGAGCGACTCCTACCCGTTCTTCCTCGATGCGATGTACGGCGACATGCCAAATAACTGGAGTGATGATCTCAGCGGCCTGGCGCGACTGCGTTTTATCACCAATGCCTTTACGCGCATGCGCTACTGCTTCCCGAACGGACAGCTGGATATGTATTGCAAAGATACGCCGGAAAATGCGCCTGCGCCGCTTAAGCCGTGGTTTGCCATTCCGGGCCCCGTGACAAACGAATATAGCGTGGTATTTGGGCACTGGGCATCGCTGGAAGGAAAAGGCACCCCGGAAAATATCTACGCGCTGGATACCGGATGCTGCTGGGGCGGGGATTTAACCTGCTTACGCTGGGAAGATAAGACCTACTTTGTGCAGCCATCCAACCGACAGCTGGACTTAGGCGAAGGTGAGGCGGTCGCCTCCTGAAGATGTTTATCCTCTCCCTTCGAGGAGAGGATAAAACCGTTAACGACGTTCCAGAATTTCGAAGCAGTAGCTGTGCGAGTTTTGCGCATCCGCATCGTGAAACTCACTGAATACAGACTCCCACTCGTCCGGATCGTAATCCGGGAAATGGGTATCCCCTTCCACTTCCGCATCAATGTGCGTCAGATACAGTTTCTGCGCTTTTGGCAGGAACTGCTCATACACACGCCCGCCGCCGATCACCATGATCTCTTCGGCATCGCCGCAGGCGGCAATGGCTTCATCAACGGACTTAACCCACTGCACGCGATCGTCAGTGCCCGGCTGGCTACTGATCACAATATTCTTACGACCCGGCAATGGACGACCAATCGACTCCCAGGTCAGGCGGCCCATCACTACCGGCTTGTTTAACGTAGTACGTTTAAACCATGCGAGATCGGCAGGCAGGTTCCACGGCATGGCGTTTTCCATGCCGATAACGCGGTCTACCGCCAGCGCTGCAATCAGACTGATCATTGAAAATTTCCCGGATGCAAAAAATTGCCGCCACTATACGGAAAGCTTAATCTTTCGTCGACTGGCGGCAGGGTAAAGAATTAGAAATTTTTTAATATTGCTGGCAACTCCACTTCACGCAGAGGGTTTACTCTCCGGTTCATCCTCAGGATCACCGGTATGCTTGCCCTCTTCCGTTCCTTGCCAGCCGTGGCGCTGAACCAGCGACAGGTGATTACGATCCTCGTTGATGATCTCCGTCAGCATGGTGCTGGTGCGTTTAAACACCGCAGCGCGTTCGGTTGCCGTACTGCTCGCCATCGCCACCATCTCTTCCACCATCTCATGGTTAAAACGGCGGAATAAATCGGCACGCTCACGCGCTTCATACGCGCCAAGTCCCAGGCTTTCAAGCGCCATGCGGCCAGATTTGAGCGCCCCTTCGAAGGTTTCACGTTCAGGGGCTGCCACACCCGCCTGACGGAGCTGGATGTAATGATCCACATCGCGCGCACGAGAGATAATGGTCAGATGCGGAAAATGCTCTTTGACCAGCTCAACCATCTGCATACTGGTCTCTGGATCGTCGATGGCGTTAATCAGCACCTCGGCCTTCGCCGCGCCGGCGGATTCCAGCAGATCAACCCGGGTCGCATCACCGTAAAATACTTTCATATCGAATTTACGCAGCGTATCCACATGGTCAGGATCGTGATCGAGGATAACCATTTTGACTCCGCTGGAGAGCAGTAAACGGCCGGTAATCTGCCCGAAGCGGCCAAATCCGGCGATGATCACCCGCGGCTGCTCCTCGTCGATCTCATCGGCTTCTCGTTCCTGTTCGCTTCCCGTTTTTTCCAGACGCGTCAGCAACACCAGCAGGATCGGCGTTGCGGCCATCGACAGCGCAACCGCCAGCGTCAGCGCTTTTGCCCATTCCGGATCGAGTACATTTGCCATCTGCGCTGCGCCAAAGACCACGAAAGCAAACTCACTCCCCTGCCCCAGCAGCACGGCAAACCAGCGGCGCTGCGGTTTTGGAACGTTTAACGGGCGGGCGATCAGCCACAGCATCGCCATTTTAATGACCAGGAAACCTACCAGCAGAATGATGATGCGCAGCGGATGGGTCACCAGCGTCCCGAAGTCGATAGACATCCCGACGCCGATGAAAAACAGCCCCAGCAGCAATCCTTTAAACGGCTCGATATCGCTTTCCAGCGCGTGACGGTATTCGGAGCTAGCCAGTAAGACCCCCGCGAGGAAGGCGCCCATTGCCATCGACAGCCCGGCCTCTTCAAGCAGCAATCCAAAACCAAACACCAGGAATAACGCAACGGCGCTGAAGACTTCGCGCAGGCCAGAGCGAGCAACAAAGCGCAGCAGCGGACGCGTTACGTAGCGACCAAGCAGAACAACCAGCGCCAGCGCACCAACAACCTTCAGCGCTGATAAGGCAAATGCCCCCAGCGTCGTTGATGCGCCGCTGGTTGCCAGCAGCGGGATCATCGCCACCAGCGGGATGGCAGCAATATCCTGGAACAACAGTACGGAGAAGGTGCTGCGCCCCATTTGCGACACCGTCAGGTTACGCTCGTTCATAGCCTGCATGGCAATAGCCGTCGAGGAGAGCGCCAGCGTCATGCCGATCAACTCCGCGACTTTCCACTCCATCCCGAGCAGAATGCAGAACCCGCCCAACAGCAGACCGCAGGCCAGCATTTGCAGAGCGCCTCCGCCAAACACCGAGGCGCGCAGTTTCCACAGCCGCTGCGGATCCAGCTCCAGGCCAATCACGAACAGCATAAGCACCACGCCGATCTCCGCAAAATGCAGGATCGACTCGGCATCCGTCACCAGCCGAAAACCCCAGGGGCCAATTACACACCCGGCAATCAGATAGCCGAGCACCGAGCCCAGCCCCAGACGAACCGCCACGGGCACAATTAATGCCGCCGCGCCAAGATAAATCAGCGCCTGTATCAGCGTATGGCTATCCATTGTGCGTCTCCTGCCACTCAAGTAAGCGTTGTTTGTAGTGACGAGCCTGCGCCTGCAAGGTTTCATCGTCGCAGACAAAGGTACAGTGCATCGCAAAAGGCGGAAGCCAGTTCAGACCGCAGTAAAGGGCAGTAGCCTGGAGCGGCTGCGCCAGCACGTCAAATCCGGGGAAGGCGCCAATCTCAAAATGGCTTTCCCCCCCGCCGGTGGTAACAGCCCACATCAGGCTTTTGCCATGAAGCGCGTTGCCGTTGTGTCCGTATGCCCAACCGTGGGAGAAAACTTTGTCGATCCACAATTTCAGCAGCGGAGGGGTGCTGTACCACTGCATCGGATGCTGCCAGACGATCAAATCGGCACGAGAGAGCGCCTCCTGTTCGGCGGCGACATCGATATTAAAATCAGGATAGAGTTGATAGAGGGAACGTATCTCTACGTTTTCGAGCGTCCTTGCCTGCTCAAGCATCCGCTTATTCGCATGCGAATGCTGCGGATAGGGGTGCGCATAAATTATCAGAACCATGAATATGCCTGTCTTCTGCTTTTCTTGTAGCAATGAGTGTAGACAGTTCCCCCCCAACTGAAAGAGGCTAACGACCGCTTCAAAGCAAATCGCAAGGATTGGCAACCTTTGTCGCCATACAAACGCGACTGACGCGAAAGAAGGAGCACCACGCTAGCGACGAATTAACCCTGCAAAATGATTATGCAGACTCATATTTTTAACGAATATTTTTAGATTATCTTAAGTCATATTTTAATAAATCAACCTGTACATAACTCATTGAAAAAATAATAATTTTATGCTTTTTTGTTTTGAGCTCAACCTTAAAGATAGTCAATATACGTTTTACACACGTTATCTGATGTTCCTTCTCACTCAAATGGATGTGTACATGAGCAAAAAATTCTTCAAATTAAATAATACAACCAAAACTCTAGGGAAGATATTTCCTGCTTTGTTGATATGCACCCCCGCGGTTGCATTTTCTGCAATCATTGATCAATCAACCTCAGTCCCTCAAGATTTTTCAGCCGATGCTGAATATGTTATTAATAAAGACGTGACGATATCCTCTGCGGGTAGTGAAGCGGCGGTGTCTGTCACTGGGTTTACTACCACTACTACCACTAATTATGGCAATATTTCTGGCACGGGAAATGGCCTGGATATTAATACTGGTGAACAGCGCATTTTAATTAATAACGACATCGGTGCAACCATTTCCTCCACCACCGCGAATGCTGTTAATATTCAGTCAATGCTCGGTGATTTTAATAACAGTGGAAATATTATCGGTGCGGAAAATGGCATGTTTGTCGGCGAAAACTCTTCCGCAGTAAACATTATCAATACCAGCACCGGAATGATAAAAGGAAAAACGGGTCTAAGTACTCGGTATGGTATTGGCATTAATAACAGTGGCGCAATTATCGGTACAAATGGTGATGCTATTACGGCAACTAATGGCAACACCAAGCTTACTAACAGTGCCCTTGTGCAGGGAACCGAGAACGGTATCAATGTAAAAGATACTGCAAAATTGGATATCAAGAATAGCGGAACGATTAGTGGTAATACAGCCGCTATTATTTTTGCCAGCAATAAAAATAACACGCTGGTGCTTGATACGGGTTCCGTCCTTGTCGGTGACGTTATTTCCACCAATTCCACGGGAAACACCCTCACTCTGATCGGCACCGGTACAGAAGACAGCAATTTTGTGGGTCTGAATGAAGGGGACGGTTTTGCCAGCGTCACAATGAACGGCGAAAACTGGGCGCTGTCGGGCGATATTGACATTATTGGCTCTGGCGACTCCTTGATGATAGACAAGGGCGCGTTAACCCTGGCGGGCGAAGTATCCAACACCGGTAATACGCGGGTGGCCAAAGACGCCTCGCTGCAACTGGGCGATGGCGAAAAAACTGCGACGCTCAGCGGTGGGATCACCAACAACGGTACCGTCATTTTCAATCAGGGTAGCGATTTCACTTTCGCCACCGACATGACCGGTAGCGGTAACGTCGAAAAAGTAGACTCCAACACCCTGACCCTGACGGGCAAAAATAGCTACACAGGGGATACGGTTCTGCACGGCGGCACCACGCTGGTCTCCACCGGCGCAACGCTCGGCGTCAAGGACAGTAACGCCACTGTTACCGTTGAAAATGGCGCGACCTTTGCCACCGCAGGCGAAGTGAACAACAACATCGCGGTTCTTAGCGGCGGTACGCTGGCGGCATGGAATGCCGTCCAGGGTAACTCCACGCTCAGCGCTTCCGGCGTCGATACCATCAACGGCAACGTGACTAATGGTGGTACGCTGTTACTCAGTGCGGCTGATAATAGCGTTGGCAATAATTTTACGATTAATGGCGACTACACCGGCTCTGACGGTAGCCAGATTGTGATGAACAGCACCCTGGGTGAAGATAATTCACCAACTGACCACCTCACTATTACGGGCAGCAGCTTCGGTCAGTCCGGCGTCAGCATTACCAACATTGGCGGCGCAGGCGCGCAAACCATTAACGGTATGGAAATTGTCAGCATCGGCGGCAGTTCCGAAGCCCAACTGACGCTGGCAAAACCGGTCGTCGCAGGCGCCTGGGAATATAACCTCTACCAGCACAGTGACGGCAACTGGTATCTGGAATCAAAGGCGACGCCTTCTGATGATCCTTCTGACGACACCGATGACGGTGGAAATACCGATGATGGCGGCAACACCGATAACGGCGGCAACACCGATAACGGCGGTAACACCGATAACGGCGGTAACACCGACAACGGCGGCAACACCGATAACGGCGGTAACACTGACAACGGCGGCAACACCGACAACGGCGGTAACACCGACAACGGCGGTAACACTGACAACGGCGGCAACACCGACAACGGCGGTAGCACTGACAACGGCGGTAACAATGCGCCGGAAGTCATGGCGCCTGAAGTGGGTGCTTACTTAGGCAACTACCTTGCCGCACAGGGCATGTTCCTGCATAAACGTGACGATCGCGACCAGATCACCTTCCGCAATGAAGACGACCTGAACACCTGGATGTACGTTAAGGGTCGCTATCACGAGAACGATGCGGGTGGCGATAAAGTCAGCTATGACACCACCACGACCGTACTGCAAGTCGGCAGCGATTTCATGAGCAAGCCAATGGATAACGGTATCCTGCGTGCTGGCGGGATGTTCGGTGCAGGCCAGGCGAAGACCCACTCTGATGCGAAGCACAACGTGCGTGACGCTCAGGGTAAGGTTGATGGTTTCAATGTTGGGCTTTACGCCACCTGGCAGGAAGATCAGAAATTACGTCTGGGCAGCTACGTTGATACCTGGGCCGCATACAGCTGGTATAACAACAAAGTCACCAGCAACCGCAACGACGAAGACTACGATAGCGAAGGTTTCGCCGCGTCTGTTGAAGTCGGCCACGCGTGGGTTATCCAGTCTGAAAATGAACGTACCTGGAAGATCGAGCCGCAGGCGCAGGTGATCTACAGCTATCTCGATCAGGAAAATCATACCGATCGCGACGGCGTACGCGTCACTACCCTGGACAACGACAGCGTCTTTGGTCGTCTCGGCGTTAAAGCAAGCTACTTCCAGCAGAAGGACGTCAAGGCCTGGCAGCCGTACGTCGCGGTTAACTGGTTGAAAGGTGCTGGTCAAAACGATCTGGCATTCAACGACGAGACCGTCAGCAACGATACGCCGGAAGATCGTGGTCAGTTAGAGCTGGGCGTAACCGGCAACCTGAACGAAACCACGACAATCTCCCTGCGAGCCAGCGGCGAATGGGGTGAAAACAGCTATGCCGCATACGGCGGTCATATTTTGTTAAACCATCGGTGGTAATCGATCATTCTGAAGCAAAAAAGCAGTGGCATGTGCCACTGCTTTTTTTAGTTATCCAGCTCACCCATTGATTTAACCTGGTCACGGTTAATCTGTTCAGTTTGACCGGTTTCGGCGTTTTTGTACGATACGAGACCGGTATCGTCATCCACCTGCGGTTTCCCGTCAGTAACAATCGTTTTGCCATCGGTGGTTTTTACGGCCTGATTGGACGAACAGCCCGCCACGGTGAACATTGCGGTGGCAGCCAGAACGGAAGCGATCAGTAGTTTATTTTGCATGGTGTTTTCCCCTGCTCTCAGTTGAATTTTCGTTATCGACCTAACTATTTTAGGCTAACTGACTGAAAGCGGATGAAAAACCAGAAGGTTCTTAAGATGGGAAAATTGCCCGGTAACCGAACGGTACCGGGCAATGGGGGTTACTTGCTAATCTGCGCGTGCATTTCCTGCACCGAAATCACCTTCTCGGTGGCATCCGCATTCAGCGCCATCGCTGTTGCGAAACCGCCGTTCAGGGTGGTGTCGTAGTGCACTTTGTATTGCAGCGCGCTGCGGCGAATCAGCTTGGAGTCTTCAATCGCCTGGCGTCCTGCGGTGGTGTTGATGATGTAGGTATATTCGCCATTCTTGATACGATCCTGAATGTGCGGACGACCTTCATGCACTTTGTTCACCAGACGCGGGTTGATACCCGCTTCACCCAACACAATCGCCGTACCGTGAGTGGCGTCCAGCTCGAAGCCCTGTTTCAGCAGCTTGGCGGCCAGGTCAACCACGCGCTCTTTATCGCCTTCGCGAACGGAGAGCAGCGCACGGCCAGATTTTCTCATGGTGGAGCTACTGCCCAGCTGCGCTTTCGCAAACGCTTCTGCGAAGGTGCGGCCCACGCCCATTACTTCCCCGGTAGAGCGCATCTCTGGCCCTAACAGCGGGTCAACGCCCGGGAATTTGTTGAACGGCAGCACCACCTCTTTCACCGAGTAGTACGGCGGGATGATTTCTTTCGTGACGCCCTGCTGAGCCAGCGTCTGGCCAGCCATCACGCGCGCCGCCACTTTCGCCAGCGGAATACCGGTCGCTTTAGAGACAAACGGTACGGTACGCGCCGCACGCGGGTTGACTTCAATCAGATAGACTTCGTTGTCTTTTACCGCGAACTGAACGTTCATCAGGCCGCGAACCTGAAGCTCGAAGGCCAGCTTCTGCACCTGCTGGCGCATCACGTCCTGAATCTCCTGGCTCAGGGTATACGCTGGCAGAGAACAGGCGGAGTCACCCGAGTGCACGCCCGCCTGCTCGATGTGCTCCATGATGCCGCCAATCAGCACCATTTCGCCGTCGCAGATGGCATCCACGTCGACTTCAACCGCGTCGTCGAGGAAGCGGTCGAGCAGCACTGGCGCATCGTTGGAAACGCTCACCGCCGTCTGGAAGTAGCGACGCAGGTCCGCTTCGTCGTAGACGATTTCCATCGCGCGGCCGCCCAGTACGTAGGATGGACGCACCACCAGCGGGTAGCCGATCTCTTTCGCTTTCTCAACGGCCATTTCAATCGCGGTCACGGTGGCGTTCGCCGGCTGTTTCAGCTTGAGACGGTCAACCGCCTGCTGGAAACGCTCGCGGTCTTCCGCACGGTCAATCGCATCCGGGCTGGTGCCGATAACCGGTACACCTGCTGCTTCCAGCGCGCGCGCCAGCTTCAGCGGAGTCTGGCCGCCGTACTGCACGATCACGCCTTTTGGCTTCTCGATGCGCACGATTTCCAGCACGTCTTCCAGGGTAACCGGCTCGAAGTAGAGGCGGTCGGAGGTATCGTAGTCGGTCGAGACGGTTTCCGGGTTACAGTTGACCATGATGGTCTCGTAACCGTCTTCGCGCAGCGCCAGAGAGGCGTGTACGCAGCAGTAGTCAAACTCGATGCCCTGGCCGATACGGTTTGGGCCGCCGCCCAGCACCATAATCTTGTCGCGGTCGACGGACGGGTTCGCTTCGCACTCGTCTTCATAGGTGGAGTACATGTACGCGGTATCGGTCGAGAACTCTGCCGCACAGGTGTCCACGCGCTTGTAAACCGGATGCAGGTCATACTGGTCGCGCAGCTTGCGGATCTCCGCTTCGCGCACGCCCGCCAGTTTAGCCAGACGCGCATCGGCGAAGCCTTTACGCTTCAGCATACGCAGGAAGTCAGCGTCCAGGCCGTTGATGCCCAGCTCCGCCACTTTCTCTTCCAGACGCACCAGCTCTTCAATCTGCACCAGGAACCAGCGGTCAATGTTAGTCAGGTTAAATACACCGTCGACGGACAGGCCCGCGCGGAAGGCATCGGCGATGTACCAGATACGCTCTGCGCCCGCGTCTTTCAGCTCACGGCGGATTTTGGTCAGCGCTTCCGGGTCGTCCAGGCTGACTTTCGGGTCAAAGCCGGTCGCGCCCACTTCCAGGCCACGCAGCGCTTTTTGCAGGGATTCCTGCTGCGTGCGGCCAATCGCCATGACTTCACCAACAGATTTCATCTGGGTGGTCAGACGGTCGTTGGCGCCGGCGAATTTCTCGAAGTTAAAGCGAGGAATTTTAGTCACAACGTAGTCGATGGACGGTTCGAAGGACGCAGGGGTGCGGCCACCGGTGATGTCGTTCATCAGCTCGTCAAGGGTGTAACCCACCGCCAGTTTCGCCGCCACCTTCGCAATCGGGAAGCCGGTGGCTTTGGAGGCCAGCGCGGAGGAACGGGACACGCGCGGGTTCATTTCGATAACAATCAGACGGCCGGTTTTCGGGTTCACCGAGAACTGCACGTTAGAGCCGCCGGTTTCCACGCCGATTTCACGCAGTACCGCCATCGAGGCGTTACGCATGATTTGGTACTCTTTGTCGGTCAGCGTCTGAGCTGGCGCAACGGTGATAGAGTCGCCGGTGTGGATCCCCATCGCGTCAAAGTTTTCGATGGAGCAGACGATGATGCAGTTGTCGTTTTTATCACGCACCACTTCCATCTCGTACTCTTTCCAGCCAATCAGCGATTCATCAATCAGCAGCTCTTTGGTTGGGGAGAGATCCAGGCCGCGCTCACAAATCTCTTCAAACTCTTCGCGGTTGTAGGCAATGCCGCCGCCGGTGCCGCCCATGGTGAACGATGGACGGATGATGCACGGATAGCCCACTTCAGCCGCAACGGCCAGCGCTTCTTCCATATTGTGCGCGATACCGGAACGCGCGGTATCAAGGCCAATTTTTTTCATTGCCACGTCGAAGCGGCGACGGTCTTCTGCTTTATCAATCGCGTCGGCGGTCGCACCGATCATGGTCACGCCGAACTCTTCCAGCACGCCCTGACGCTCCAGCTCCAGCGCACAGTTCAGCGCCGTCTGGCCGCCCATGGTCGGCAGCACCGCGTCCGGACGCTCTTTCTCGATAATTTTGCGTACCACTTCCCAGTGAATTGGCTCGATGTAGGTCGCATCCGCCATTTCCGGGTCGGTCATGATGGTGGCCGGGTTAGAGTTCACCAGAATGACGCGGTAACCCTCTTCACGCAGGGCTTTACACGCCTGCGCGCCAGAGTAGTCAAATTCACAGGCCTGGCCGATGACAATCGGGCCAGCGCCAAGGATCAGGATGCTTTTTATGTCTGTACGTTTTGGCATGGTCTTCTCAGCTCCTGATTATTTAGCGATCTTACGGTATTGCTCAATAAGTTCGATGAAGTGATCGAACAGCGGTGCGGCATCGTGTGGGCCCGGGCTGGCTTCAGGGTGGCCCTGGAAGCTGAACGCAGGCTTATCGGTACGATGGATACCCTGCAAGGTACCATCGAACAGTGATTTGTGCGTCACGCGCAGGTTAGCCGGCATCGTCGCTTCATCCACAGCGAAGCCGTGGTTCTGCGCGGTGATCATCACCGTGTTGTTGTCGATATCTTTCACCGGGTGGTTACCACCGTGGTGGCCGAACTTCATCTTGACGGTGTTCGCTCCGCTCGCCAGTGCCAGCAGCTGATGGCCGAGACAGATGCCGAATACCGGGATATCGGTTTCAAGGAAGGACTTGATGGCGTCGATAGCGTAGTCGCACGGCGCCGGGTCGCCAGGACCGTTAGAGAGGAAGATGCCGTCCGGGTTCATCTTCAGAACATCTTCCGCAGACGTTTGTGCCGGGACGACCGTCAGGCGGCAGCCACGGTCAACCAGCATACGCAGGATGTTGCGCTTGGCGCCAAAATCGTAGGCCACCACGTGGAACGGCAGCTCGCTTTCCGGTTTCGCTTCCGGCAGGTCGCCTTCCAGCGTCCAGCTACCCTGCGTCCAGCTGTAGGCTTCCGCCGTGGTCACTTCTTTCGCCAGGTCCATACCGTTCAGACCCGGGAAGGCTTTCGCTTTTTCCAGCGCCAGCGTCGCATCGAGGTTATCCCCTGCGATGATACAACCGTTTTGTGCGCCCTTCTCGCGCAGCAGACGCGTCAGCTTACGGGTATCGATATCAGCAATCGCCACAATGTTATGGCGCTTCAGGTAAGAAGAGAGGTCTTCGGTGTTGCGGAAGTTGCTGGCAATCAGCGGCAGGTCGCGAATGACCAGGCCTTGCGCATGTACCTGAGAGGATTCTTCGTCAGCCGCATTGGTGCCGACATTGCCGATATGAGGATAAGTAAGAGTAACGATTTGGCGAGAATAGGAAGGATCAGTGAGGATTTCTTGATAACCGGTCATTGAAGTATTGAAAACGACTTCCCCAACCGCCGAACCCGTTGCCCCTATGGCCCGACCGATAAACTGGGTTCCGTCTTCCAGAACCAATAGCGCTGACTTAATCAAAACACCCTCCAGAGAATATTCACTCACTTTATTTGCATATTAATTCATAACCATGTCATGGATCAATGCAAATGTGTTGCCAGCGGATTTTTGGCAAACGGCGGCATTCTGGGGATTTGCCATGTAAAAGTCAACTTAAAACGGGAGTTTTGTTTATTCTTTTGCAAGTCTGGCATCTGGAATGGGATTTAATGGGCAAAAAGATCAGGTAAATCATTCCGGAAAACGCTTGCGCGACAGGTTTGTTAGAATTTTAAGGAGGTGGATGACAAAAAGTGGACCAGATGGTCAAAATTTACATATATTTCACAGAAAAATGGCATATCAATAAGATTTATACCTCCTAAGCGTTATTTTTAATCTAAAACGGATAAAATAAGAGGGCAATAAATTATTGCCCCATGCAATCAAGTAATTACGACTGCAATAACCACATCACGATGGGTAATATCGCTTACAAATTATTGAGATCAAGCACATCTCGCATATCAAAAAGACCCTTTTCCTTCGCGTTAAGCCACAAAGCGGCGCGAACTGCACCATTCGCAAACGTCATGCGGCTTGACGCTTTGTGGGTAATCTCAACACGTTCGCCAATATCGGCGAACATCGCCGTATGTTCACCGACGATATCGCCTGCACGAACGGTTGCGAAACCAATTGTCCCGGGCACGCGTTCGCCGGTATGTCCTTCACGGGTATAGACCGCGCACTCTTTTAAATCTTTATCAAGTGCATGAGCAATCGCTTCGCCCATCGCCAGCGCCGTGCCTGATGGAGCATCAACTTTATAGCGGTGGTGTGCTTCAACAATCTCAATGTCGGTATAATTTCCCATCACCTTCGCTGCCTTTTCCAGCAGTTTCAGCATGACGTTAACGCCGACGCTAAAGTTCGCAGCGAAGACAATCGCAATGTCGGTGGCTGCGTCCTGAATGGCCTGTTTACCGGCATCATCGAAACCAGTGGTACCAATCACCATCCCTTTACCGTGCTGACGGCAAAACGCCAGATGAGCCAGCGTGCCTTCCGGACGGGTAAAGTCGATGAACACATCAAAGTCTTCTTTCACTGCCTCAAGGCTGCTCTGTACGGTTACGCCTGTCTTGCCCGCGCCCGCCAGTTCGCCTGCATCGGCTCCCTGCAGGGATGAACCCTCACGCTCCAGCGCCGCGCCGAGTGCCACGCCATCCATCTGTAGTGCCGCCTGAATCAGCTGGCGACCCATACGTCCACCCGCGCCCGCAATAGCAACGCGGATCTGTGCATCATGCATAGTTATTCTCTTACGTTAAAATGATGTAAACCGTTTTCAGATTAACCAGCCTTGGCAAAGCCTGCCAACTGAAAACACCGATAATTAGAATTTAACGTGAAACCGACTTAAATATCAGTAAAAGACATGATTTTGTCGTCACGATAAAGTTTGGGGCAAAAAAAAGGCCAGCACAGGAGGTGCTGGCCTTTCATCAGATAAAGAACTATTCCACTTCTCGCGCGTCAATACGCAACTCTTTCGGCACTTCAAAAACAATGTTCTCTTCGCGGCCTTCCAGCGGCACCGCTTCGCCACCGCCCAGCTCTTGCAGGCGGGCAATGACGTTCTGCACCAGAATATCCGGCGCTGAAGCGCCTGCGGTAACACCGACGCAGACCGCGTTTTTCACCCACGCTTCCTGAATGTCCGTTGCGTCGTCGATTAAAAACGCCGCTTTCCCCATACGCTGCGCCAGTTCGGCCAGACGGTTAGAGTTAGAGGAGTTTTTCGAGCCGACCACTAGCACCACGTCCGCCTGTTCAGCCAGCGCGCGCACGGCTTCCTGACGGTTGGTGGTTGCGTAGCAGATATCATCTTTGCGCGGCCCGACGATTTTCGGGAAGCGCTGGCGCAGGGCGTCAATCACGTCTGAGGTGTCGTCCACGGAAAGCGTCGTCTGGGTCATAAACGACAGTCGGGCTTCGTTTTTCACATTCAGCGTAAAGACGTCTTCCGGTGACTCAACCAGATACATGCCCCCTTCCGGGTTGCTGTACTGGCCCATGGTGCCTTCCACTTCCGGGTGACCGGCGTGACCAATCAGAATTGACTCTTCACCGCGACGGCTGGCGCGCGCCACTTCCATATGCACTTTGGTCACCAGCGGACAGGTGGCATCGAAAACGGTCAGATCGCGGTTTTTCGCCTCGTTGCGTACCGCCTGCGAGACGCCGTGCGCGGAGAAGATGAGAATTGCGCCGTCCGGCACTTCGCTGATCTGCTCGATAAAAATCGCACCGCGCTCGCGCAGGCTGTCGACCACGTAGCGGTTGTGCACCACTTCGTGACGCACGTAAATCGGCGCGCCGTAAATCTCCAGCGCGTTTTCAACAATGCTGATAGCGCGGTCTACACCGGCGCAAAAACCGCGCGGGTTAGCCAACAGGATCTGCATTTCAGGCCTCCAGTGCCGGATCGATCTCCAGCACTTCTACATCAAAATGGACAGTGCGCCCGGCAAGCGGATGGTTGAAGTCAACGGTAATCGAGTCGCCGTTGATTTCGCGGATCACGCCAGGCATTTCGCTGCCGTCCATAGCGGTAAAGAGCATAATTGCCCCGATCTCCGGTTCACCCGCGTCCATAAACTCACGACGGGAGAAGTACTGGATCAGATCCGGGCTTGGCACGCCAAACGCGGCATCCGGCTCCAGCGAAAAGGCTTTTTTCTCACCCTCTTTCAGACCGAGAAGCTGCTGCTCAAGACCTTCAGACAGGGAGGTATCGCCAAGACGAAACAGGGCTGGTTTGCCGTTGTTGCGGGTGGATTCGGCCGTAGAGCCGTCATCCAGCTTCAGCGTAAAGTGAACGAGAACCGCGCTGTTGCTCTGTACGGATTTAGACATGCAAATTGCTCGCTTGTTTTGGGTCACCTGTTGCCCGGTGGCGCTACGCTTACCGGGCCTACGGGGGCCACAAATTCTGTAGGCCGGGATCGCTACGCGTCACCCGGCTGGTTTTGTTACGCCTGCTCTTTCGCTGCCGGTTTAGGCAAGAAGCCTTCCAGCACGATTAACGCCGCACCAACGCATATTGCGCTATCGGCGAGGTTAAAGGTCGCGAAGTGCCAGTCGCCGACGTAGAAGTCGATCATATCGACCACAAAGCCGTGCCACAGGCGGTCAAACAGGTTACCCAGCGCGCCGCCAATGATCAGCGCGTAGGCGATGTTATTCAGCTTTTGCGTGGCCTTCGAGCGGTACATCAGCACCGCCAGCACGACGCAGATACCGATAGCGATACCCGCGAAGAACCAGCGCTGCCAGCCACCGCTGTCGGCAAGGAAACTAAACGCCGCACCGTAGTTGCGGGCGTAGTGCAGGTTAAGCGACGGAAACAGCGGGACCGTATCCCCCAGAGCGAAATTCTGGAGGATCAGGAACTTGCTGCCCAAATCAATAATCAGCACCACCACCACCAGCCACAGCCAGCGCAGTCCTGTTGAACAGAGAGTTTTACTCATCAGGCAAACTTACGTTTTTCGCCGTCACCGGCGACGTTGCTTACACAGCGTCCGCAGATGTCTGCGTGTTCCGCCACCTGACCGACATCAGTGGTGTAATGCCAGCAACGCGGGCATTTTTCACCGTCGGCTTTGCTCAGCGCGACCTTCAGTCCTTTGAGCAGTTCGCTCTGCTGAGCATCAGCAGACGCCTCGGCATAATCCGCAACTTTCGCACCAGAGGTCAACAGGACAAATCGTAATTCATCGCCCAGCGCGGTCAGCTTCGCGGCCAGCTCAGGCTCTGCGTACACGGTCACCGTCGCTTCCAGAGAGCCACCGACTTTCTTGTCAGCGCGCGCCTGCTCGATAACCTTGTTCACTTCGCCACGCACTTTCAGCAGCTCGTCCCAATAGGCATCGTTCATCGCTTCGGTGCTGGAGAGATCGAACAGACCTTCATACCACTCGCCGGTGAAGACATACTTCTCACGGTCGCCCGGCAGGTAACCCCAGATTTCATCCGCGGTGAAGGACATGATCGGCGCCATCCAGCGCACCAGCGCTTCTGCGATGTGGTACAGCGCAGACTGACAGCTGCGGCGCGCCACGCTGTCCGCTTTCGCGGTGTACTGACGGTCTTTAATGATGTCGAGGTAGAACGAGCCCATCTCGATGGAGCAGAAGCGCATCAGGCGCTGCACCACTTCGTGGAAATCGTAAGACTCATACGCTTTCAGGATATCTTCCTGCGCCGCTTTCGCGCAGCCTACCGCCCAGCGATCGAGCACGACCATCTCTTCCGGCTTCACCATATCTTTTACCGGATCGAACCCGTTCAGGTTCGCCAGCAGGAAGCGCGCGGTGTTACGAATACGACGATAGCTGTCGGCAGCACGCTTCAGGATCTCGTCAGACACCGCCATTTCGCCGGTGTAGTCGGTAGAGGCTACCCACAGACGCAGGATGTCCGCGCCCAGCTTGTTCATTACGTCCTGCGGCGAAACGGTGTTACCGATGGACTTGGACATCTTACGGCCCTGACCATCCACGGTGAAGCCGTGAGTCAGTACCTGACGGTAAGGTGCTTTGCCCTTCATGGCGGTGGAGATCATCAGGGATGACATGAACCAGCCGCGGTGTTGGTCGGAGCCTTCGAGATACATGTCGGCAGCGTGACCGGCGAACTCAGGGCGCACGTCAACCACAGAGGCATGGGTTGAACCGGAGTCGAACCACACGTCCAGGGTATCCGGCACTTTCTCGTAGTTGTCCGCGTCCGCGCCCAGGATGTCGCGGGCGTCGAGATCCCACCACGCCTGAATGCCGTCAACTTCAACGCGTTTCGCCACTTCTTCCATCAGTTCCAGGGTGTTCGGATGCAGTTCCTGCGTCTCTTTGTGCACGAACAGCGACATCGGCACGCCCCAGGTGCGCTGACGGGAGATACACCAGTCAGGACGGTTAGCCACCATGGATTCGATACGCGCCTGGCCCCAGTCCGGGATCCACTGCACGCCTTTGATCTCTTTCAGAGACTGCTCGCGCAGGCCCTTCTGATCCATGCTGACGAACCACTGCGGGGTCGCACGGAAGATGATTGGCGTCTTGTGACGCCAGCAGCACGGATAGCTGTGCTGCATTTTTTCAACGTGCAGCAGCGCGCCGCTGGTGCGCAGCATGTCGACAATAATGTCGTTCGCTTTGAAGACGTTGATGCCGTCCAGCGCCGGGTAGGTGCCAGGCAGGTAAGAGCCGTCCGGCCCAACCGGGTTGGCGATTTCCAGACCGTACTTCAGGCTGATGTTGTAGTCGTCAGGGCCGTGGCCACCGGCGGTATGTACCGCACCGGTACCCGCGTCCAGCGTTACGTGGTCGCCCAGAATCGCCGGAACGTCGAAGTCCAGGAACGGGTGTTTGAAGCGCATCAGTTCCAGCGCGTCGCCTTTTACGGTGCCCAGCACGGTGTAATCGGTGATGTTCGCGCGTTTCAGTACGCTTTCGACCAGGTCTTTCGCCAGGATAACCGCACGGCCATCAATCTGCACCAGCGCATACTCAAACTCGCCAGAGAGGGAGATCGCGCGGTTAGCAGGCAGCGTCCACGGGGTGGTTGTCCAGATAACCAGCGAGACTGGACCGCTTACCCCAGGCAGACCAAATTTAGCTTTGATCGCATCCTGATCGACCGCTTCGAACGCCACGTCGATAGAAGGCGAGGTTTTGTCGTAATACTCTACTTCCGCTTCGGCCAGCGCAGAACGGCAGTCCACGCACCAGTGCACCGGCTTCGCGCCTTTGTGCAGGTGGCCGTTACCGATGATTTTGCCCAGCGCACGGATGATGTTGGCTTCGGTTTTGAAATCCATGGTCAGGTACGGATGCGACCAGTCGCCCAGCACGCCCAGACGGATAAAGTCAGCGCGCTGACCGTCAACCTGGGTGGCTGCGTATTCGCGGCACTTCGCGCGGAATTCTGCGGCGGTGAACTTCTCACCCGGCTTACCGTACTCTTGCTCTACTTTCAGCTCGATTGGCAGACCATGGCAGTCCCAGCCCGGAACGTAAGGCGAGTCATATCCCGCGAGTCCTTTGGACTTCACGATAATGTCTTTCAGAATCTTGTTTACAGAGTGACCAATATGAATGCTGCCATTCGCATATGGAGGGCCATCATGCAGAATGAAGGTTTTTTTGCCTTTTTTGGCTGCACGAATGATGCCGTACAGGTCATCATCGGTCCAACGCGCCAGCATTCCCGGTTCACGCTTGGCGAGATCGCCGCGCATCGGGAACCCTGTTTCCGGCAAATTCAGGGTTGATTTATAGTCACTCATCAGATTCTCGGTTCCGTATTTATCACGTAGGCAGTTAAGCCGGTTCTAAAGCCCAAAAAACTCGCGGGCCGTTAATTCATCTCGCGCGATTTGCGCCTTAAGTTCATCCAGCGAAGCGAATCGCTGTTCATTGCGTATTTTTTTACGCAGTATCACATCTATATGGCGACCATACAGGTCCATTACAACGTCCAGCAGGTGTACTTCTAACTGTTGACGCACACCGGCAACCGTTGGACGTGTGCCAATGTTGGCGACGCCGTAGAAAGGCTTCTCGCCCAGTCCTGCCACTTCCACCGCATAGACCCCTTTAACCGGGGAGACCTGACGACGCAGCGGTATATTCGCCGTCGGGAAACCTATCGTGCGGCCCAGCGCATCGCCATGGACCACGCGACCTGAAATCGTGAACGGGTGACCCAGCAGCGTTTCTGCCGTGTCCAGTTCATCGTTCGCCAGCGCCTGACGTACCGCCGTGCTGCTGACGCGCACGCCGCCCTCGCAGAAGGTCATTGTACTGGTGACGTCAAACCCGTACTCCAGGCCAGCCTTCTGTAATAACAAGAAATCGCCCTGACGACCAGCGCCAAAGCGGAAATCATCGCCCACGGCGAGAAACTGCACGCCAAGCTGCCTGACCAACAGGTCGCTGACAAAATTTTGTGCGGTCAGCGCGGCAAAACGACGGTCGAACCGTACACACAGGACGTAGTCCACCCCTGACTCCGCCAGGTAGCGTAACTTCTCACGCAGACGCGTCAGCCGCGCGGGGGATTTCTCGCCTGCAAACAGCTCCAGCGGCTGAGGCTCGAAAATCATCACCACGACGGGCAGGCCTCGCGCCTCGCCTTCTTTACGCAATCCCTGCAACAGCGCCTGATGCCCACGATGCACGCCGTCGAAATTACCAATGGTCAGCACGCACCCGTGCGGGGCTTGACTGAGATTATGTATGCCGCGTATCAGCTTCATGACTGGCTCAAAACAGTGAAAATCGCCAAAGTATACCTTGTACAGCGGTTAAGGTTAACCGGCGATTGTTCACGCTAAACAGAAAGCCGTATGATTTCATCACGCTGACCTTTCACAGCAAAAAAATCTGCCCGCGAACTGCGATTTTTACGCCGAAAAGCTGTATTCACGAACGACAAGCTGGTAGAATCCTGCGCCATCACTACGTAACGTAGCGTCGCCACATTAACGGCGCTTATTTGCACAAATCCATTGACAAAAGAAGGTATAGAGGGCATATTCCTCGGCCTTTGAATTGTCCACATAGATCATATTTGGGAGTTGGACCTTGGCTAATATCAAATCAGCTAAGAAACGTGCCGTTCAGTCTGAAAAGGCTCGTAAGCACAATGCAAGCCGTCGCTCTATGATGCGTACTTTCATCAAGAAAGTATACGCAGCAATCGAAGCTGGCGACAAAGCTGCAGCGCAGAACGCATTTAACGAAATGCAACCAATCGTGGATCGTCAGGCTGCTAAAGGTCTGATCCACAAAAACAAAGCAGCGCGTCATAAAGCAAACCTGACCGCGCAGATCAACAAACTGGCTTAATCGCCACTTGTTGTTGCTTGTTTGAAAGAACCCGCTTAACGCGGGTTTTTTTATGCCTTCAGATTGCCGGCGGCGTAAACAGCGCCGAGTAGTCCCGGTTGCAGATTCGCTGCACCGCCGGATGCTGAATCATCCTTTCGGCGAATATGGCGTGATACTCTTCCATCACGTTATCCACCCTGCCAATCTCGGTAATCTTGTCGTCTGAATAGAGATCGTGCGCATACAGCGTCGGGGCAACGAAGATAGCGTTGTGCGCCTCGCCAAAGGCTTTCATCAGCGCCGCATCGTCGAACTCACCGAGAATTTCTACGTTTAGCCCCTGCGAGTTAAACCAGTTCAGCAGCTTACGTCCGAGCATGGACCGCCTCCCCGGAACCAGCAAGCGGCGCTCTTCCAGGCAAGCCGGAAACGGTTTTTCCGGCGGTGGATTGATGCACCAGAAACTGACACCGCATTCGCCAATTTTCACCGAGAACAAGCCTTCCTGCTGCGTGGAATCGATAGGACAATCCGAAATAATCATATCCAGCTTATGCTGGCTCAGCTGTTCCAGCAGCATCTCGTGAGTGGACTCAAAGCAGCGTAAATGTATCTGTTCATCTTCCACCACCGCCGCATCCAGCACACCGCTTACCAGCCGTTTGGACAACGCATCCGCCACGCCCACGTCAAAGAGCAGGTTCGACTCTTTGCGATAGTTAACGATATCCAGCATCTCCTGGCTCAGGGTGAACATCTTGTCCGCATAGCGGAATACCAGTTCACCCAGCTCGCTCGGCTCAATGCCACGCCCTTTCCGCTTAAAAAGCTTTCCCTGCAAGCGCTCTTCCAGGGCTTTGATTTGCCCGGTGATAGTCTGTGGCGTCAGGTAGAGCGCCTCTGCGGCACCCACGACCGAGCCCTGCTTGTAGACATGCCAGAAGTAATAGAGATGGTTATAGTTCAAATGAGACATCACGTTTTCACTCCCTGATAGTTTATCGGGAGAAGGCTTCCCTTCTCCCGGTTTCCTGTTATGCCTGGACAGCCTGTCCGGACAACTTCACCTTCAACAAGGTGTAACCCATAACCGCGGCCAGGAACGACCCGATAAGAATGCCGAGTTTCGCCCAGACGATAAGCTCAGGCGCGCTTGCGCCAAACGCCAGCGTCGAGATAAAGATCGACATGGTGAATCCAATACCGCACAGCACGCCAACGGCCATAATCTGGCTAAAGGTGGTTCCGTTTGGCAATGACGCCAGCTTCAGCTTCAGCGCCAGCCAGCAGAACAGGCTGATGCCCAGCGGCTTACCAATAAACAGACCGGCGATGATACCCAGCGGCAGCACAGAGGTGAGTCCGTCCAGGGTAACCCCGGCCAGGGAAACACCCGCGTTGGCAAACGCAAACAGCGGCAGGATCATAAAACCCACCCACGGATGAAGCACATGCTCCAGCTGTCTGGCAGGCGATTTGCCGTCCTGTTCCTTCAGCGGAATAAAGAAGCCAACGATGACGCCCGCCAGCGTGGCATGCACGCCAGACTTCAGCACCGCCGTCCACAGCACCATCCCCACCAGAATATAAATCCCCGTGCGTCGGACGTTGAAGACGTTCAGCAACGCCAGCACCGCAATAGCCACGGCCGCCACGCTCAGAGACAGAACGGACAGATCGCTGGTGTAGAACAGCGCGATAATCACGATAGCGCCCAGATCATCGATAATCGCCAGCGCCATCAGGAAAATTTTCAGTGCTACCGGGACGCGGCTACCGAGCAAGGCTAAGACCCCGAGCGCAAACGCGATATCCGTTGCGGCCGGGATCGCCCAGCCGTCACGAGCAACCGGATCCTGCCACGCAAATGCGAGAAAGAGCAACGCCGGAACGATCATCCCGCCAATCGCCGCGATCACCGGAAACGCCGCACGCTGACGGCTGGCAAGCGAACCGCTCACCAGCTCACGTTTAACCTCCAGGCCCACCAGCAGGAAGAACACCGCCATCAGCGCATCGTTGATCCACAGCAGCATGTTCTTATTAATTTCCAGCGCCCCGACCTTCAGCTCGACGGGCGTTTCCAGAAATGCGTGATAGAGATCGCGTGTCATGCCCATATTGGCGAGCAGCATGGCAGCCGCAGCAGCAATAATCAGGATGACGCCGCCGGATGCCTCACTGCTAAAGAAACGGTGTAGTAATTTCACGTTTAAACTCTCTTTTACAACAATACCTCGGTAAAACCATAATATCAGCGCAAACAGATCGGTAAAAACAGATTAATATTGGTTATAGATTCAGTTTAACCGAGGTATAACGCTATAAAGCAAAAAGCCCGGAATCGCTTCCGGGCTTTAAATGATAGTAACCAGCTGGCGGGTTAGCGGGTTAAATCGTCGAAGAATTTTTTGACGCCATCGAAGAAGCTTTTGGAGCGCGGGCTGTTTTTCTCACCTGTCGGGCCACCAAAGCTTTCCTGAAGCTCTTTCAGCAGCTGTTTCTGCTTATCGTTCAGGCCGACCGGCGTTTCCACGACCACGCGGCATAACAGGTCACCCTGCGCGCCACCGCGAACGGATTTAACGCCTTTGCCGCGCATGCGGAACAGTTTCCCGGTCTGGGTTTCGCCAGGGATTTTCAGGTTAACGCGACCGTCCAGCGTCGGCACTTCGATTTCGCCGCCCAGCGCCGCCATCGCAAAGTTGATCGGCACTTCACAGTACAGGTTGTTACCTTCACGCTCGAAGATGGCGTGCTGCTTCACCTGAACCTGAACGTACAGATCGCCTGCCGGTGCGCCGTGCTCGCCGGCTTCACCCTCACCTGCCAGACGGATGCGGTCGCCCGTATCGACGCCTGCCGGGATCTTAACGGACAGCGTTTTGGTTTTCTCCACGCGACCGTGACCATGACATTTGGTGCACGGATCTTTAATCAGCGTACCGCGACCATGACAGTGCGGACAGGCCTGCTGCACCGCGAAGAAGCCCTGGCGCATCTGCACCTGACCGGAACCGTGACAGGTTGGGCAGGTCTGTGGCTGAGTCCCCGCTTTCGCACCGCTGCCGTGGCAAACGTCACACTCTTCCAGCGTCGGAATACGGATCTCTTTGGTGACGCCGCGAACCGCTTCTTCCAGCGTCAGGTCCATGTTGTAGCGCAGGTCTGCGCCGCGCGCCGCGCGCTGACGGCCACGCCCGCCACCGAAGATATCGCCAAATACATCACCAAAGATATCGCTGAAATCAGCGCCGCCGCCGAAGCCGCCGCCGCCAAATCCACCGCCGCCCATGCCGCCCTGTTCAAAGGCCGCGTGTCCGTACTGATCATAGGCCGCACGTTTTTGTGCATCGGTCAGGACTTCGTAGGCTTCTTTAATCTCTTTAAATTTGGCTTCAGCCTCTTTGTCACCCTGATTACGGTCAGGGTGGAATTTCATGGCCAGGCGCTTATACGCCTTTTTGATTTCACGCTCTTCCGCAGTTTTCGGAACGCCTAAAATCTCGTAATAGTCTTGCTTTGCCATTGGTTTTTTTAAGCCCCTTAACATGCGAGCACGGGCGTGGAGAATTCTCCTACGCCCGTGCCGATTACTTACCCTGCATCAGGGCGATTATTTTTTGTCTTTCACTTCTTCGAACTCAGCGTCGACAACATCGTCGTCTTTCGCGTTGTTCGCCGAAGCATCAGCGCCCGCCTGCTGCTGTGCGTGCTGCTGCTGAGCGATTTCCATCAGCTTCTGAGAAACCTGTGCCAGCTCCTGCATCTTCGCTTCGATGTCCGCTTTGTCTTCGCCTTTCAGAGACGTTTCCAGCGCGCTCAGTGCAGTTTCGATTGCAGTTTTGTCTTCCGCTGGCAGTTTATCGCCCGCTTCTTCAACCTGCTTACGGGTGCTGTGCAGCAGATGGTCACCCTGGTTACGGGTCTGAACCAGCTCTTCAAACTTACGGTCGGATTCCGCGTTAGCTTCGGCATCACGAACCATTTTTTCGATTTCCGCTTCGTTCAGGCCAGAAGATGCCTTGATGGTAATCTTCTGCTCTTTACCGCTGTTTTTGTCTTTCGCAGACACGTGCAGGATACCGTCAGCATCGATGTCGAAGGTGACTTCGATCTGTGGCATGCCGCGTGGTGCCGGGTTAATACCGTCCAGGTTGAACTGACCCAGAGATTTGTTATCCGCCGCGCGCTTACGCTCACCCTGAATCACATGGATGGTTACCGCAGACTGGTTGTCTTCAGCGGTAGAGAACACCTGGCTGTGTTTCGTCGGGATAGTGGTGTTTTTGTTGATGAGCGGAGTCATCACGCCACCCATGGTTTCGATACCCAGAGACAGCGGGGTAACGTCCAGCAGCAGTACGTCTTTCACTTCACCGGTCAGTACACCACCCTGAACCGCAGCACCGATAGCAACCGCTTCGTCCGGGTTCACGTCTTTACGTGGCTCTTTACCAAAGAATTCAGCCACTTTCTTCTGAACCATTGGCATACGAGTCTGACCACCTACCAGGATAACGTCCTGAATGTCAGACACGGACAGGCCAGCGTCCTGCAATGCAACTTTCAGTGGCTCGATAGAACGGTTCACGAGGTCTTCTACCAGGCTTTCCAGTTTCGCACGGGTCACTTTGATGTTCATGTGTTTTGGACCGGTCGCGTCTGCGGTGATGTACGGCAGGTTCACGTCGGTCTGCTGAGCGGAAGACAGCTCGATCTTCGCTTTCTCAGCGGCTTCTTTCAGGCGCTGCATAGCCAGCGGGTCGTTACGCAGGTCAATGCCCTGATCTTTCTTGAACTCGTCAACGAGGTAGTTGATCAGACGGGTATCGAAGTCTTCACCACCCAGGTGGGTATCACCGTTGGTTGCCAGAACTTCGAAGGTTTTTTCGCCGTCAACATCGTCGATTTCGATAATAGAAATATCGAAGGTACCACCACCCAGGTCGTAAACCGCGATAGTACGGTTGCCAACTTCTTTATCCAGACCGTAAGCCAGTGCTGCTGCGGTTGGTTCGTTGATGATACGTTTTACTTCCAGGCCTGCGATACGGCCAGCATCTTTGGTTGCCTGACGCTGAGCATCGTTGAAGTAAGCAGGTACGGTGATAACAGCTTCAGTTACCGGTTCACCCAGGTAATCTTCCGCAGTTTTCTTCATTTTCTTCAGCACTTCAGCAGAGATCTGCGGAGGTGCAGTTTTGGTGCCTTTCACATCAAGCCATGCATCGCCGTTATCGGCTGCGATGATTTTGTAAGGCATGATGGAAACGTCACGCTGAACTTCTTCGTCCTGGAAGCGGCGGCCAATCAGGCGTTTGATCGCAAACAGGGTGTTTTGCGGGTTTGTCACTGCCTGACGTTTAGCCGGCTGACCAACCAGAGTTTCACCATCCTGGGTATAAGCAATGATAGAAGGCGTGGTGCGATCGCCCTCGGCGTTCTCCAGCACACGTGCAGTAGTGCCATCCATAATCGCTACACAAGAGTTGGTAGTACCCAGGTCGATACCAATAATTTTACCCATCTAAACGTCTCCACTAAAAATTCAGTCAACATGTGGTTGTGTACCTGTAATAAGGGCAGAACGTGCTTTTTCAACTGCCCAGATTTGATTTTTTTCAGGTCCACACACTGCGGTTGCTTACAAGATGGGGTCACAACGGCATCCATCAAGGGGGAAGGATAAAAAATTTTTTAATTTCACCCCGGTGAGATCATAGACGGCGTCGATGCCGCCCATTATGATGCCGCGCCCCGTCAGGGAGAACTGGCGCGG
This sequence comes from Enterobacter cloacae complex sp. SHL022, assembly GCF_049237785.1. Classification (NCBI taxonomy): domain Bacteria; kingdom Pseudomonadati; phylum Pseudomonadota; class Gammaproteobacteria; order Enterobacterales; family Enterobacteriaceae; genus Enterobacter; species Enterobacter cloacae complex sp. SHL022. Next base: position 195,729 of record NZ_JBMKJH010000003.1, read on the forward strand.
GTTTAACCATTTCACCATATTAATGATGATTTTTTGAGGACTTATGGGCAACACTAAGTTGGCTAATCCGGCTCCGCTGGGCCTGATGGGTTTTGGCATGACCACCATTCTGCTGAACCTGCACAATATCGGGATGTTCCCGATGGACGGCATTATCCTGGCGATGGGCATTTTTTACGGCGGTATCGCACAAATCTTTGCGGGCCTGCTGGAATATAAGAAAGGCAACACCTTCGGCTTAACCGCCTTTACCTCTTACGGTTCTTTCTGGCTGACTCTGGTCGCGATTCTGCTGATGCCTAAAATGGGCCTGGCGGAGGCGGCAAACGCCCATTTCCTGGGCGTGTACCTGGGACTGTGGGGCGTGTTCACCCTGTTCATGTTCTTTGGCACCCTCAAGGCGAACCGCGCGCTGCAATTCGTCTTCCTGAGCCTGACCGTCCTGTTCGCCCTGCTGGCCATCGGTCACCTGGCGGATAACGAAGGCATCGTTCACGTTGCCGGCTGGGTCGGTCTGGTTTGCGGCGCAAGCGCAATCTACCTGGCCATGGGTGAAGTGCTGAACGAGCAGTTCGACCGCACCATTCTACCGATTGGTGAAAAACACTGATCCCTCTGTCGTGGCCCCGGCGCCGG